>NZ_SSOJ01000162.1:246049-276816 GCF_029871205.1 Pseudomonas sp. BN417
CACGCCTCTCGCGGCATCCATGCCGCTCGTCCCCCTGCGCAACGCTTCCGCTCGGCCTGCTGAAGGGGCGGAATCGCTGCCCCACCTCTTCTGCACAGGTTCAAGCACTGAGCAGGCAGCAGGATTGCCGCGTCCTGTCAGGCGCGAGTCACCCCTCTACCCCTGGGAGAGGGGCGGGGGTGAGGGATGTATCAGGCCGGTGCGGAGGCCTGAAAGAGCAGTACTAGACGCTTCTATTCGGTGCTTCAACAGCTAGCGCAGACATAGCCAATGAATTGAGGGAGTGCGCCCCTGCACCATTCGTCAGCAATCCCACCTGGCCACTGAAAGCGGTCAATCCTTGCCTATGTCGCCCGGATCCCGACAGGGAGGTCAGCATGGCCAAGCGCCCCACCCCAGCCAAACCCCGCAAGAAGACCACTGCCAAGCGGCTGGACGTTCGCCGCGACTCCATGGACTTCCGCGACCTCACCTATTCCGCCTCGCTGGCGCCGTTGCCGGATGAGCTCTACCCGGACTGGCAGTTGCTGCGCATTCTCGACCAGGGCGAGGAAGGCGCTTGCACCGGCTTCGGCCTGGCAGCGGCGATCAACTACCTGCGCAGCCGGCGCGGGCTGGCCGGCGAGGTCAGCCCGGCAATGCTTTTCGCCATGGCGCGCCGCTACGACCAGTGGCCCGGCGAGAACTACGACTTCAGCAGCGCCCGCGGCGCCATGAAGGGCTGGCACAAGCACGGGGTCTGCCTGGAGGGCAGCTGGCCGCTGGGGCGCAAGGTCGCGCTGACCCCGGATATCCAACAGGAGGCCCTGGATATTCCCCTGGGCGCCTATTTCCGGGTCTTCTCGCGGATCAATGACGTGCAGGCGGCGCTGCGCGATGTCGGTGTGCTCTTCGCCTCGGCCCGGACCCACGAGGGCTGGCGCGCGCCGCGGCGCGGGGTGATCGACTGGAAGCCGGATGCCCCGGATGTCGGCGGTGGGCACGCTTTCGCCATCGTCGGCTACACCTGTGACGGTTTCCTGGTGCAGAACTCCTGGGGGGCCGACTGGGGCGGCTATCGCCGCGACAAGCAGGCTCATGCCGGGGTGGCGTTGTGGAGCTACGCCGATTTCGAGGCCAACGTCTGGGACGTCTGGGTGGCGCAGCTGGGGGTCAGCGTCAACCACGGGGTCACCGATACCGCTACCCGCTACGTCTCCGACGGCGGCACCGCGCGCCTGGCGCTGATCGGCCCGCCGCAGGAGGCCATCTACCTGCACTACCTGCACATCGACAACGGCCAGTTCGACGGCCTGGGCCAATATGCCTCCGACCTGGCCCAGCTCGAGGCCATCATCGAGGAACTGCAACACAGCAGGCCCAGACACCTGCTGCTCTACGCCCATGGCGGATTGAACAGCGTCAATGGCTCGGCCATGCGCACCTTCAAGTGGCGGCCGGCGTTCCGTGACAACGGCGTGCACGAGCTGCATTTCATCTGGGAAACCGGCCTGCTCGCGGAGCTGGGCGACATTCTGCTGAGCAAGCTGCCCTTGGTGGGCGAGCGGGTCGGCTCGGTCAGTTCCTGGTGGGACAACCAGATGGAAAACCTGGTCCAGCCGGTGGGCTTCGCCCTCTGGCAGGAAATGAAGCTGGACGCCGAACGCGCCTTCCAGAAGAAGGCCGCCGGCATGCTGGTGCTGCAACGCCTGCTCGGCTGGCTGGCGGCCCAGGGGGCGCAGGCGCCCAAGGTCCACCTGGTGGGACACAGCGCCGGCTCCATCTGGCAAGCGCGGCTGCTGCAGGCCTGGCAGGGGCTGGGCGGGCCGGTTATCCACAACCTGGTGCTGTTCGCCCCGGCCTGCACCCTGGAGCTGTACCAGGCAACCTTCCTCAAGGCGCTGGGCCACGGCATCCGCCAGCAGACGGTGTTCGTGCTCTCGGACCAGGCCGAGCAGGAGGACAACGTCGCCGGCGCCTACCGCAAGTCGTTGCTCTACCTGGTTTCCAACGCCCTGGAAGACAAGCGCAGGCGAGTGCCGCTGCTGGGCATGCAGAAATTCCTGCCGCCCCAGCAGCCACCCGGCAGCACCCTTGTGGTGGCCGCCACCAGCAGCCCGGCCAGCCGCAGCACCTGCCACGGCGGTTTCGACAACGACCTGCAGACCATGGACAGCCTGCTCCAGCTGGTGCTGGGCAGTGGCAGCTTCCGTGGCTTCAAGGCGGAGGAGTTGAAGGGGTATTGAAGCGAGGACCTCGAAGGGGCGCAATGAAAAACGGGGCCATCTGGCCCCGTTTTCATTGCATCGGCTTACTCGCCAATGATGTCCCTGCGCAGTTTCACCGGGTCTTCCTTGCGGCCGCGGGCAATGCGCGCGCGGATGTTGAGCGCCTCCACGGCCAGGGAGAAGGCCATGGCGAAGTAGACGTAGCCCTTCGGCACGTGGACTTCGAAGGCTTCGGCGATCAGCACGGTGCCCACCACGACCAGGAAGGACAGCGCCAGCATCTTCAGGCTCGGGTGGCGGTCGATGAAGCTGCTGATGGTGCCGGCGGCCAGCATCATCACCAGCACGGCGACGACGATCGCGGCGACCATCACCGGCACGTTGGAGACCATGCCGACGGCAGTGATCACCGAGTCCAGGGAGAACACGATGTCGATGATGGCGATCTGGATGATGGTACCGACGAAGCCGCCGGCCATGCTCTTGGGCTCGCCTTCGGTTTCGTCCTCGCCTTCCAGGCCCTGGTACATCTCGGAGCTGCTCTTCCACAGCAGGAACAGGCCGCCGAAGAAGAGGATCAGGTCACGGCCGGAGATGCCCTGGCCGAACAGTTCGAACAGGTCGGTGGTAAGCCGCATGATCCAGGTGATGGACAGCAGCAGCAGGATGCGGGTGACCATCGCCAGCGCCAGTCCGAAGAACCGGGTGCGCGCCTGCAGGTGCGGCGGCATGCGCCCCACGAGGATGGCGATCATGATGATGTTGTCGATGCCGAGGACGATCTCCAGGGCGGTCAGGGTGAAGAAGGCGACCCAGATTTCCGGGCTGGTCAGCCATTCCATGATGCGTTGATCCTCGTGAGTTTCTTGGTCTAGGGGTGGGCACTAACAAGCCGGAAAGAGCTTACGCAGTTTCCGGCTTGTTCGGGGGTGTCATTCGGCGGCTGTCAGTGTGATCCGAAGAGCGGGAACACACCCAGCAGCAAGGCGGCGAGGAGGATACACAGACAAATCATCACCGCCCACTTCAATGTGAAGCGCTGGTGGTCGCCGAACTCCACCTTGGCCAGGCCCACGAGCAGGTAGGTCGAAGGTACCAGCGGGCTCAACAGGTGCACCGGCTGGCCTACGATAGAGGCCCGCGCCATCTCCACCGGGCTGATGCCGTAATGGCTCGCCGCTTCGGCCAGAACCGGTAACACCCCGTAATAAAAAGCGTCGTTGGACATGAAGAAGGTGAACGGCATGCTCACCACCGCAGTGATCACCGCCATGTAGGGGCCCATCGACGGCGGGATGACCGCCAGCAGGCTTTTTGACATGGCTTCCACCATCCCGGTGCCGGAGAGGATGCCGGTGAAGATGCCGGCGGCGAAGATCAGACCCACCACCGCCAGGACGTTGCCGGCATGGGCAGCGACCCGTTCCTTCTGCTGCTGCAGGCAGGGGTAGTTGATGATCATGGCCAGGCTGAAGGCGATCATGAACAGCACCGGCAGCGGCAGCAGGCCGGCAACCAGGGTCACCATCAGGGCGGCGGTCAGCGCGGCGTTCACCCACAGCAGCTTGGGACGGCGGGCTTCCGGGAACTGCGAAACGCTGATCTCGTCATGGTTGATCTGGTCGTCCGGCAGGTGCAGCACGCCGAGGCGCGCGCGCTCGCGCTTGCCATAGGCCCAGGCGAGGCCGAACAGGGCGATGGCGCCGGCGACCATGGCCGGGATCATCGGCACAAAGATATCCGACGGGTCCACGTGCAGCGCGCTGGCGGCGCGGGCGGTGGGGCCGCCCCAGGGGGTCATGTTCATGATGCCGCCGGCGAGGATGATCAGGCCGGCCATGATCAGCGGGCTCATGCCCAGGCGGCTGTACAGCGGCAGCAGGGCGGCGACGCAGATCATGTAGGTGGTGGCGCCGTCGCCATCCATGGAAACGATCAGGGCCAGGGCGGCCGTGCCCATGGAGACCTTCAGCGGGTCGCCCTTGACCAGCTTGAGGATCTTGCGCACGGCCGGGTCGAACAGGCCGGAGTCGATCATCAGGGCGAAGTAGAGGATGGCGAACATCAGCATCACACCGGTGGGGGCGAGCTTGCCGATGCCTTCGAGCATCATCGGGCCGATGCCCGCGGCGAAGCCGCCGATCAGGGCGAAGGCGATGGGGACGATGATCAGGGCGATCAGGGCGGACAGGCGCTTGGTCATGATCAGGTACATGAAGCAGATGACCATGGCGAAGCCGAGCAGAGTCAGCATGGCGGTTCTCCGGACGTGGTTCAGGCGGGACGGGGGCGGGTCAGCGCGTGGCCAAAGGCGTGCGGAGAGGTGGCGGAGGGGTGCCGGGACGGCAGCAGGAACGGAACATGGCGATCACCAATCTTGTTGTTGTCGGAATGCCGGTCTCTTGCCGGCAATGGGGCGGATGCTAAGCGCGCAACCTTTCAGCCAGCTTTCGGCGGTGATCGGAGCCGATTGCGTGGGGATTTATCGACGAACGGCGGCCGGGCCGCCTGGACGCCTCAGCTGGACACGGCGCGCATGACCAGCAGCAGGCTGCCGGCGGCGAGCAGGGTCTGCAGGGTGATGATGCCGGCCATCAGGTGGCTGTCGCCGCCCAGTTGGCGGGTCAGCACGTAGGCCGTGGGTGCGGTGGGCAGGGCGAAGAAGAGCACCAGGATGCTGCTTTCCATCGCCGGCAGGCCCAGCACGCGGGCCACCGCGAAGGCGAGGGTGGGCATGGCCAGGAGGCGCAGCGCGCAGTTCCAGGCCAGGGCCGGCACCTCGCCGGCGAGCTCCTGCGGACGCAACGCGGCGCCGACGCAGAGCAGGCCCAGCGGCAGGCTGGCCACGGCCAGCAGGTTGAGCAGGCGGTCGGTGCCGCCGGGCAGGCCAAATCCCGCCAGGTTGACCAGCGCGCCGGCCAGGCAGGCGAGGATCAGCGGGTTCTTCGCCACCGGCAGCAGCAGGCCGCGCAGGCTGACGCCGCGTTCGGCGGTCAATGCCCAGACCGACATCAGGTTCACAGTCGGCACCATCAGCGCCAGCATCAGCGCCGCCATGGCCAGGCCGTCCTTGCCATAGAGGCTGCCGATGGCGGCCAGGCCCAGGTAGGTGTTGAAGCGCAGGATGCCCTGGGTGATGGCGCCGAAGCGCGCCGCCGGCCAGCCCAGCAGGCGCCGGGCGAGCAGCAGGGCGGCCCAGCCGATGCCGAGGCCGAGGAATACCGCCAGCGCCAGTCGCGGCAGCGCCGGGTTGTCCAGCGGCGCGGTGGCCAGGCTGCTGAAGAGCAGGGCGGGGAACAGGATGAAGTAGTTGAGGCGTTCGGCGGCGGGCCAGAAGGCGTCGCCGGGGAATTCCCAGCGGCGCAGCAGGTAGCCGCCGACTATCAGGGCGAAGAGGGGCCAAAGGGCTTGGAGGAGGGTGATCACGGTGACATCCGGTCAGGCATGAGAGGGCAATCTTCGGCATCCCCGCCCCGATGCGCAACCGCCTGCTAGGGTGAAAGGCAGCCCCGCCCGCGGAGACCACCATGGCCGAACTGCACACTGGCGGCTGCCAATGCGGGCAGCTGCGTTACACCATCGAGGCGCCCCTGGATGACGTCGCCCATTGTCATTGTTCCATCTGCCGGCGTACCACCGGCGGCATCGTCACCACCTGGGCCACCGTACCCCTGGCGAGCTTCCGCTGGACCGCCGGCACCCCCGCCGAATACGCCTCGTCGAGCAACGCCGTGCGCTATTTCTGTCCCCGTTGCGGCAGCCAACTGGCGTTTTTCACCCAGCTTGCGCCGGACAGCCTGGATATCACCGTGGCGACTCTGGACCAGCCGGAGAATGCCCCAGCGGACCGGCATATCTGGGTGACGAGCAAGTTGCCCTGGCTGAGCCTGGACCCGCAGTTGCCGGAAGAGGATGAGGAGCAACTCTGAGCTGGGATCGATGGGTATCGCTTCGCTCGCGGAACGCCGCCCGACCCATCCTGCGGCTTACCTCCGAGCACATGGGTCTATTCGTAGGATGGGTGGAGCGAAGCGATACCCATCGGATTGCAGGTTGGGCTGAGCTCCGAGAGGCCCAACGGCCCGTGCGCAGGATCGTTGGGCTTCGCTTCGCTCTGCGCCAACCTACGGAAAGGACATTGCTCGCTTCACGGCAGGACCAGCCCGCCGGACTGCTTGTGCAGTTGGCGCAGGTGCGCACCGATCTGCTTGAGGTTGGCTTCCGTGGCGTTGAGTTCGGCCATGCGCTGCGGCTCCAGCAGGCCGCGCACTTCGCGGTCGAGGTCGTCGCTGAGCTTGCGCATGGTCTGCTGGCGGCTGCTGCTTTCGGCTTCGAGATTCTTCCATTCGGCGCTCTGCGGCAGGCCATAGCCGCCTTGCAGCATCTCCGCTGGGCGGCTGAGGAAGCCGCTGTTGGCGAGCATCTGTTCCAGGGTGCCGCCTGCCTTGGCGAAGCGGGTCTGTCCGGCCTGTTCACGGGAACTGAGGTAGTTGCGCTTGAGCTCGTCCTGGGCCAGCAGCAGCTGGCGGCGCTGGGCGGCCTGTTCCAGCAGGAGCAGGGCGGCGCTGGCGCGCAGGTCGGCCTGGGCGAACCAGGGGCGGCGCTGTTCGGCGGTCAGTTCCAGCCAGTCTTCCACCTCTTCCTGGGGCACCTTCAGGCGCTCGCGGATGACCTTGAACATGGCCTGGTAGCGGTCGCGGAAGGAATCGAAGCGGTAGCCCAGGCGCAAGGCTTCCTTGGGATCTTCCAGGGGTGCGCGGTCGGCCACGCCGCGGCCTTCGAGTAGCTTGAGCAGGCCGTTGGGCATGATGCTGTCGAGGTCGCGCAGGGCCGGGTGGTCGGTGCCGCTGCGCAGCAGCTTGAGGGTTTCCACCGCGCAGTTGTTGGAGAGGAACCAGTAGTCGCCGTCGTAGCTCCAGTGCAGCTCGGCGGCGTGCTCCACCAGGGCTTCGGTTTCCTCGCGGCTGAGCTTGAGGGGCACCGAGGCCAGGCTGCGCAGTTCCACCTTGGTGTACTCCTCGATCACCTGGTGCAGTGGCAGCACGAACAGCCGCGAGGGATAGGCGCCGGTGAGGCCGTCCCAGCTGGACAGCTGCACGTCGCCGACGAAGGCGCGGTAGGAGAGCACCAGGTGCTGGTCGAGGTCGAGACGGCAGTCCGGCCCGCGCGGGCGGCCCGGGGCACAGATCACCAGGCGCAGCATGCTGTGGCCCCAGCGGCTGACCCAGTTCTGGTTGGCCTCGGCGAACAGGTAATCCACTTCATAGACCCGCTCGGGGTCGAGCTTGCCCAGGGGCTGCTTGCCGAAATCGCGGCCGGCATTCAGGTAGGCGTAGCCGCTGGCGCAGTCGGCGCGATCCGCCGGGGCCCAGCCGAAGTGTTCGCGGTAATAGCGGTAGAGCGCCGGGCGGCGGCAGGCATAGGACGGATCGAGGAGGAAATACTCCATGTTCACCGCGACGAACTCGCGCGGATTCTTCAGTTCGTAGATGTCCGGGCTGCGCGCCACCTGGTGGTTTTCCGCTTCGCGCTGGCCGCGCCTACCGACGTACTGGGGCCAGCCGGCAAGGTCCAGCAGGCGCGGGTCGTCGCTGAAGGAGAAGCGGCGCCCGGTCTGGCCCCGGCAGTCTCCGGGGAGCCCGACCAGGCCATTGCTCCCGGCCTGGGCGCGGCAGCGGAACTGTCGCGTCCTGTCGGCGGAGGACCAGAGCCGGGCGCGGTCGTAGAGGTGGGTCAGCTCGTGGAGTACGGTGGCGATCATCTCGCGGCGCACCGTACCGTGGACGCGATTGGTCTTCTGCATGTCCGCACTGCCATCGGTGAGGCCGGGCAGCAGGCGCCGGTTGAGCACCAGGGCATCGAAGCGGGTGGCGCGGCCGTAGCCGTTTTCCGGCAGGACTTCGCTCCAGCTGACTTCCACTTCGCGATCCAGGCGCTCGGCGAAGGCCGGCGGCAGCGCGGCGCGGGCCTCATCCAGGAGTCGCTGGCTGGCCTGGCGCTGGGGCGGGGTGAGGCCCTCGGCGTCCAGTACCAGGCGCAAGTCGGCCTGGGCCGTGGCCGCAACCAGCAGGCCGCCCAGGCAGAGGAGGCGCAACAAGGTGTTCAGGGTTCGATTCTCGAAGGGTCAGAGGGCAAGGATGGTCTCGGCCAGGACCTGGTCGCTGGCTTCGCGGGCTTGGGGGAACTTCTCGCGCAGGGCGCCGAATGCGGTTTCCAGCTGGGCGCCACGGATCTCCCCGGCACTGGCGACGAAGCTGGCGGCGTCGTCGCGGGCGGCCATCACCACTTTCATGTCGCGGATCGAAGTGGTGGTGTCGGAGGTGAAGTCGAGGGTACGGTCCAGCGCACGAACGATGATGTTACTGGTAGCCACCAGGGTCTGGGCCTGGGCGGCGCCGGCAACGAGGAAAAGGGCGATGGCTGCGACAGACAGCGAGCGGCGCATGGAAGCTCTCCGTAAGAAGTATCTAAGGAATTGGACGGAAATCCCCGTCGGCGGTTCTCGGCCACGGGCGTAGGGCGCGAAGGTTAGCGGAAATGGGCTGGTGAGGGCCAGGCAGCACGGGGCGTGCAGCCGGGCGGGCCGCGCAGGGTGCGCGGCCCGGAGGGTGCCATTAGAGGGCGAGGATCGCCTGGGCCAGTTGCAGGTCGCTGGCGGCCAGTTGCGGCTGCAGGTTGCGGATGTGCTTGAACGCGGCTTCCAGTTGGGCTCCGCGGATGTCGCCGGCGCTGGCAACGAAGCTGGCGGCGTCGTCGCGGGCGGCGAGAACGATCTTGTCGTCATCGAACGAAGAAGTGACGTCCGAAGAGGCATCCGAGGTTGCCGCGACGGCGTTGACCACGGCATCGGTGGTAACCACGAAGCTGGTGGCCGAGGCGCTGGTGGCGAGCGTCAGCAGTGCTGCGGCGCTGAGCAGGCGAATAGAGGTCATGGGAGGCTCCTTTGACTGACCGGAGCGGCAGCGCGAGAAGCGCTGCCTGCTGGGGGGAAAGCCTAGTCAAAATGGGCCTTCCGGGCCAGTGCTGGCTCAACGCCAGAAAGGCTTTTCCAGCTCCTGGTAACGCTCGCTTGGACTGATGCCGACATCCGCCAGGGCGCGCCAATCCAGTTGCGCGAGCTGGCGCCGGGTGCGGGCATTGCGCTGCCACTGGGCGACCGCGGCGAACAGGCGCAGGTACCAGGCCGCGCGGGGCAGGCTGGACTGGAGTTGGGCGGGGGCAGTCAGGGTGCGGTCCATGGCGCTTTTCCTTCCCGCGGCGCGGCGGGGATTGGTTATGGAGGGCCATGATCCCGCGCTGACGCAATGCTGTGCAGTCACAGCGAGGTGGAATTGTGCTGTATCAGATTTGTTTTTTCTGAAACTGTATTGGTCTGATCTGGAGCAGCTGTGCCGAAGTAGATGATCCTGGCCGGGACTGGGCCACTGTAGGGTGCGCTGCGCGCACCAGAACTTCCGCGCAGCCTGCCTGGTGCGCACGGCGCACCCTACCGGAGAGCCGGGAATGCATATTTTGGGGGGCTGGAAACGACGAAACCCGTCGCTTGCGGCGACGGGTTCTGTCTGGGTGTTGCTTGCGGGCCGCGTGGCCCGGCGAACTGCTTAGCGCCAGAAGGGCTTGGTCAGTTCGGCTTCGCGCTGCGCTTCGCTGATGCCGGCGTCGGCCAGCAGGCGGTGGTCCAGCATGGCCAGTTGATGACGGCTGGCGATGCGACGCTGCCACAGCAGCAGGGTGGAAATGGTGCGCAGGGCCCACGAGGCTTTCGGGGATTGTTCGGCGCTTTCGAAGATCAGGTCGGAACTGAGGGTACGTTCCATGGCGGCAGGTCCTTCCCGCTTTTGACGGGGCTTGGTTATCAACTGGAGCCTATGATCCTCCTGGAACACTCGTGACTGTAGTCACAGTTGCTCTAAATTGTGTTGGTCTTTATTAGCATGCTTATCAACTGTTTTGCTGATATAGAGCGCAACTGTATGGGTGTCCCGTTGAATTGCTCGTGAATCAACGGGAAGCCACAGTTTTTCCTGTGCAAATGATAAACGGCAGGGCTTTTGAACGGTACAGTTCTGGATTTTCAGAAACTGTTTTTAGATTCGCTTGTCAGAATCAATGGTTACAAGCCCATAACTGTTTCGGTCAGTTGGTTCAGCTGGCGAGCATTGTTCCGGTTTCTTCCAGATTGACATGCCAGGCCATGGCTTCTCGCAGCAGGTGCGGGGTGTGGCCGCCCTTGGCGCAGGCCGCGCTGAAGTAGTTCTGTAACGCCTCGCGGTAATCCGGATGAACACAGTTGGCGATGATCGTCCGGGCGCGCTCGCGGGGCGCCAGGCCACGCAGATCGGCCAGGCCCTGCTCGGTGACCAGGATGTCGACGTCGTGCTCGGTATGGTCCACATGGCTGACCATGGGGACCACGCTGGAGATGGCGCCGCCCTTGGCGATGGACTTGGTGACGAAAATGGCCAGGTGGGCGTTGCGGGCGAAGTCGCCGGAACCGCCGATGCCGTTCATCATTTTCGTGCCGCCCACATGGGTGGAGTTGACGTTGCCGTAGATGTCGAACTCCAGCGCGGTGTTGATGCCGATGATGCCCAGGCGCCGCACCACCTCGGGATGGTTGGAGATCTCCTGCGGGCGCAGGACCAGCTTGTCCTTGTAGCGCTCCAGGTTGTCGAACACGTCGGCATTGCGACGGCCGGAGAGAGTGATGGAGCTGCCGGAGGCGAAGCTCAGCTTGCCGGCGTCGATCAGGTCGAAGGTGGAGTCCTGCAGCACTTCGGAATACATGCTCAGGTTCTCGAAGGGCGACTCGATCAGGCCGCACATCACGGCGTTGGCGATGCTGCCGATACCGGCCTGCAGCGGCGCCAGGTTGTTGCTCATGCGCCCTGCGTCCACCTCGCGCTTGAAGAAGTCGATCAGGTGGTCGGCGATGGCCTGGGTCTCGTGATCCGGCGGCAGCACGGTGGACAGGGAGTCCGGCTGCTCGGTGATGACGATGGCGGCGATCTTCTCCGGCGGGATCGGGATCGCCGTGCTGCCGATGCGGTCGTCCACCTTGACCAGCGGGATGGGGGTGCGGGTCGGCCGGTAGGTGGGGATGTAGATGTCGTGCAGGCCTTCCAGGTTGGGGTTGTGGGCCAGGTTGATCTCGACGATCACGCGCTTGGCGAAAATCGCGAAGCTGGCGGAGTTACCCACCGAGGTGGTCGGCACTATGTGGCCCTGCTCGGTAATGGCCACCGCCTCGATCACGGCGATGTCGGGGAGCTTGAGCTGGTGGTTGCGCAGCAGCTCGACGGTTTCCGACAGGTGCTGGTCGATGAACATCACCTCGCCCGCGTTGATCGCCTTGCGCAGGGTGCTGTCCACCTGGAAGGGCATGCGCCGGGCCAGCACACCGGCCTCGGTGAGCTGCTTGTCGAGGTCGTTGCCCAGGCTTGCGCCGGTCATCAGGCTGATCTGCAGTGGCTGCTCCCTGGCTCGCACGGCCAGGGCCTGGGGGACGGCCTTGGCTTCGCCGGCGCGGGTGAAACCGCTCATGCCGACGGTCATGCCGTCTTCGATCAGGGCAGCGGCCTCGGCCGCACTCATCACCTTGTCCAACAGGGAGGGCAGGCGCACGCGATCAGGGAACATGGATGAAACCTCGGACAACGGGTAGGAGCCGCGCAGTCTAGGGGCTGCGGGGGCATCCGACTTCTATACCAAGGTCGAAGAAATGGCTCTATTCAGGGCCTTTTGTCGGTTCCTGATCGGAAATTACCTGTAGGAGCGAATTCATTCGCGAATGCAGGCCGAAGGCCTGCCACAAGGCTTCAGGTGGGTCCGTTGCGGACCCCATCGCGAATGAATTCGCTCCCACGAAGAGCTGAGTCCCGGAAAACAAAAACCCCGGCACCAGGCCGGGGTTTTCGGTATCGCGGGGGCAGGGCTCAGTCGACAGCCTTGACCATGTCCTCGATTACCTTCTTGGCGTCGCCGAACACCATCATGGTCTTGTCCATGTAGAACAGTTCGTTGTCCAGGCCGGCGTAGCCGCTGGCCATGGAGCGCTTGTTGACGATGATGGTCTTGGCCTTGAAGGCTTCCAGGATCGGCATGCCGGCGATGGGCGACTTGGGATCGTTCTTCGCCGCCGGGTTGACCACGTCGTTGGCGCCGAGCACCAGCACCACGTCGGCCTGGCCGAACTCGGAGTTGATGTCTTCCATCTCGAACACCTGCTCGTAAGGCACTTCGGCCTCGGCCAGCAGGACGTTCATGTGGCCGGGCATACGACCCGCCACCGGGTGGATCGCGTACTTCACGTTGACACCGCGATGGCTCAGCTTCTCAGACAGTTCCATCAGCGCGTGCTGGGCACGGGCCACCGCCAGGCCGTAGCCGGGGACGATGATCACGCTGTCGGCGTTGGTCAGCAGGAAGGCGGCGTCGTCGGACGAACCGGACTTCACCGGGCGCTGTTCCGTGCTGCCAGCCGCTGCACCGGCGTCGGCTTCGGCGCCGAAACCACCGAGGATGACGTTGAAGAAGGAGCGGTTCATCGCCTTGCACATGATGTACGACAGGATCGCACCGGAGGAGCCCACCAGGGAGCCGGCGACGATCAGCATCGAGTTGTTCAGCGAGAAGCCGATACCGGCCGCCGCCCAGCCCGAGTAGCTGTTCAGCATGGACACCACCACCGGCATGTCCGCGCCACCGATCGGGATGATGATCAGCACGCCGATGACGAAGGCCAGGGCCACCAGCAGGGCGAAGGCGCCGATGTTGCCGGTGAGGGTGAAGTACAGGCCCAGGCCGATGATGGCCAGGCCGACCAGCAGGTTCAGCTTGTGCTGGCCGGCGAACTGCACCGGGGCACCCTGGAACAGGCGGAACTTGTACTTGCCGGACAGTTTGCCGAAGGCGATCACCGAACCGGAGAAGGTGACGGCACCGATGGCCGCACCGAGGAACAGCTCCAGGCGATTACCAGCCGGGATGGCGTCGCCCAGGGCGGCAACGATGCCCAGGGACTGCGGCTCGACCACGGCGGCGATGGCGATGAACACCGCGGCCAGACCGATCATGCTGTGCATGAAGGCCACCAGCTCCGGCATCTTGGTCATTTCGACGCGCTTGGCCATGATCGAACCGGCGGTGCCGCCGACCAGCAGGCCGACGATGACGTAGCCGATGCCCTGGGTGGCGAGGTCCGCGCCGAGCTTATAGATGAGGCCGACGGTGGTGACCACGGCAACGGCCATGCCGACCATGCCGAACAGGTTGCCGCGACGGGACGAAGTCGGGTGCGACAGGCCCTTGAGCGCCTGGATGAAGCAGATCGAGGCGACGAGGTAGAGAACAGTGATCAGGTTCATGCTCATGGTCAGTGTTTCTCCGCTGCCGCTTTCGGCGCTTTCTTCTTGAACATTTCCAGCATGCGGCGGGTGACGAGGAAGCCACCAAAGACGTTCACCGCGGCCAGGGCTACGGCCAGGGTGCCCATGGTCTTGCCCAGCGGGGTGACGGTGAGGGCGGCGGCCAGCATGGCGCCGACGATCACGATGGCCGAGATGGCGTTGGTCACCGCCATCAGCGGGGTGTGCAGGGCCGGGGTGACGTTCCACACCACGTGGTAGCCGACGTAGATGGCCAGCACGAAGATGATCAGGTTGTAGATGCCGTCGGAAATCAGGTCCATGGTCTCTATCCTTATGCGTTCACTTTTTGCGGAGCAGCGGTCGCGGCGGGAGCACCGTTGCTACGCACGACGTTGCCGTCGCGGCACATCAGGCATGCGGCGACGATGTCGTCTTCGAGGTTGATGGTGAGCTGGCCGTCCTTGTCGATGATCAGCTTGAGGAAATCCAGCAGGTTGCGCGCATAGAGGGCGGAAGCGTCTGCCGGCAC
Organism: Pseudomonas sp. BN417; assembly: GCF_029871205.1. Taxonomy (GTDB): domain Bacteria; phylum Pseudomonadota; class Gammaproteobacteria; order Pseudomonadales; family Pseudomonadaceae; genus Metapseudomonas. The sequence continues at coordinate 260,155 of NZ_SSOJ01000162.1, forward strand.
CATGGCCGCCAAGTTGCTGTGGCCGACGATGGTTACACCATGCTTGATCACCACCTGCTCGGCTTCGGTCAGCGGGCAGTTGCCGCCTTGCGCCGCGGCCAGGTCGATGATCACCGAGCCCGGCTTCATTTCGGCAACGGTGGCCTCATGCAGCAGGGTCGGTGCCTTGCGGCCCGGGATCAGTGCGGTAGTGATGACGATGTCGGACTGCTTGGCGCGCTCGTGCACGGCCTTGGCCTGGCGTTCCATCCAGGAGGCAGGCATCGGGCGGGCGTAGCCGCCGACGCCCTGGGCGCATTCGCGTTCTTCATCGGTCTCGAAGGGCACGTCGACGAACTTGGCGCCGAGGGATTCGATCTGCTCTTTCACGGCAGGACGCACATCAGAGGCCTCGATCACGGCACCCAGGCGCTTAGCCGTGGCGATGGCCTGCAGGCCGGCGACGCCGGCGCCGAGGATCAGCACGCGGGCGGCCTTCACGGTTCCGGCGGCGGTCATCAGCATCGGCATGAAGCGCGGGTAGTGGTTGGCCGCCAGCATCACCGCCTTGTAGCCGGCGATGTTGGCCTGGGAGGACAGCACGTCGAGGCTCTGGGCGCGGGAGGTGCGCGGCGCCGCTTCGAGGGCGAAGGCGGTGACGCCGCGGGCGTTCATGCGCGCGATGGTCTCGTTGTTGAAGGGGTTGAGCATGCCGACCAGTACGGCACCGGCGCGCATGTGCGCCAGCTCGCCCTCGGTCGGGGCAACCACTTTCAGCACCAGGTCGGCGCCGAAGGCAGCAGCGTCGTTGCCGATGGTGGCGCCAACGGCCTCATAGGCACTGTCCGGGATGCTGGCGCTGACGCCGGCCCCGCTTTGCACCGTCACCTGGTGGCCTTGGCTCACCAGCTTCTTGATGGTTTCGGGCGTCGCGGCAACCCGCGTCTCGCCAGCTTGGCTTTCGAGAGGAACACCGATGTGCACTTCAAATCTCCTGCGTGATCGATCTGGTGAACCAGTGCACTACGGGTGGTGCTCTGGTAGGGCGAGTCCGCCTTTCAACAGCCTGGTACCGCACCACCTGAACCTGGGGGCGCGGCATTCTGCAGTCGGAACCGCGAATGCTTCAAGAAGTTCTGAAGCTGAACGCGATGATAACTACAAGTCACGTTTCGACCACTAAGCTCCGCTTTCCGTTTGAACCCCCGCCATCACTGGTGTGGGGCCCTTTAGCCGGTCCAACCGGAGCTGTGCCGCATCCCGACGCTGAATGCCTTTCCATCAGAGCAACGCCGGTACGAGCTTGCAGCCCGAGACATCCTGCCGTTAATGGCTGGAGCACTGTTAATCAGACTTTTTAATAGTTGCCATAAGGCTGCGGAAAATGGGCGTTCTGTAGCTTTTGAAAATGCCTGACTACAGGGTCAGGATTTGTTTTTGGCCGGGTTTATCAAGCAAGCGTAGCCCAGCAGCGCCGCGGGCTGCGCCAGATTGTCGCGGATGCGGAGTCCCATCGTCGGTTGGTGCGGGCCACGCTGGCCTGAGCGAAGCTCAACGAGAGGCGTGCAGGATTTCCAGCGCCGGCCGGGTCGAGCTACGGAGAGGGCGCGGCGCTACGGGGAATCACACCAGCAGCCCCAGGGTCTTGGCGCGCATCACCGCCTGGGTGCGGCGCTTGACGCCGAGCTTGCTGTTGATCTTCTTGGTGTGGGTTTTCACCGTGTTGACCGAGATGAACAGGTAGGTGCCGATCTCCTGGTTGGAGAAGCCCTCCGCCAGCAACTGCAGCACGGCGCGTTCGCGCTGGCTGAGCAGGCTGGTGTGGTCGCTCTCGACCTGGACCGCGCTGTCGTTGCGCGGGTGGTCTCGCAGCAGGCATTGCATGCCCAGGCGCTCGGCATGCTCCAGGGCCTGGCGTTCGAGTTGCCCTGCGTCGGCGCGGCCCTGGGCGCGCCAGGTGGCGGCCAGGGCCAGGCGCACCTCGCAGCCCAATGGCACGAACTGCAGGGCCTGGCAGCGCTCCAGCAGAGCCTGCAGCGTGGCTTCGGCCTGTTCGGCGCAGCCGGCCTCGAGCTGCGCCCGCGCCAGCAGCAGTTGATTGCGTGAGGGCAGGGTGGGGTAGTCCAGCGGCGCCATCCAGGCCCGCTCGCCGATGAAGTAGCGCTGGATGCGCAGGGCCACCGGCTCGATGCGTTCCCAGCGCCCCTGACGGGCCAGCACGCGCATGCCCTGCAGGTTCAGCACGCCGCTGTAGGCGTAGCGCCAGACCTGGCGGCAATGCATCTGCCGCTCGGCTTCGCGCAGCTCCTGGAAGGCCTGGTCGAAATTGCCGCGGCGGGCGTGCAGTTCGGCCAGGCCGAGAAAGCCGTGCAGGGCGAAGGGGTCGGCGCAGCCCTGGGCCTGTTCCAGCCCTGCCTGCAGCGCACGCTCGGCGTCTTCCAGGCGGTCGGCGATCAGGTGCAGTTCGGCCTGGATCAGGTGCAGGCGACCGAGCAGCAGGCTGTCCACCAGTTTGCGCTGGCCGATCAGGGCGAAACTCTGTTCCAACAGGGTCTGGGCCCTGCCGAACTCGCCACGCAGCAGGAGCAGGCGGATGCGGTCGAGGTTGATCAGCACCTCGAACAGCAGGCTACCCTGGCGGCGGGCGATCTCCAGGGCCTTGTGCAGGTGTGGTGGCGCCTGCTCGGGGGCGCCGCTGGCCATAGCCACCCGGGCCAGGCTGGAGCAACAGAACAGGATGGGCATCCAGTCGTGCTCGGGCAGTTGCTCCAGGGCCTCGCGGCAATGCTGTTCGGCCGTGGTCGCGGACTGGCCGCGCAGCGCCGTGAGCACTCCGTGCAGCGCCTGCCAGTTGGCCAGCAGCTTGCGGTTGCGCTGGGCGCTGGGCTGCGGCAGGAAGTGGCTGAGCTTGTCGATGCAGGCCTCGGCCTCGTCCAGGCGCCAGGAGATGAGCAGGCCCCAGGCGTTCAGGCTGAGCAGGCGCGGGGTGCTTTCCAGCAGGGGGGCAGGCAGGCGAGTGCGCCAGGCCAGCAGATGGGCCAGGTGCTGTTCGCCGGTCAACCACTCCTGGCCCAGGCGCTCCAGGTAATTGGCCGCCGCTTCCTGCTGGCCGGCGCACAGGGCTTGTTCGATGGCGTCTTCCACCTGGCCGGCGGCGATGAACATGCGGCAGGCACTGAGGTGCAGGTGGGTGGCGGCGGCTTCGCTGATGCGGTGGCGCAGCGCCCGCGCCACGGCGGGCAGCACCCGGTACCAGGTGCCGTGCTCGTCCAGCGGCATGCAGAAGGCCTGGCGAGCCAGCAGGCGCTCGAACAGTTCGGCGCCGTCGCTGTCTTCCCAGAGGTGCTGGCAGAGGCTGGCGGAGACCTTCGGCAGGTGCGCCAGGGCGAACAGGCAATTGGCTTCTTCCGGGCTCAGGCGATTGAGCAGTTCGTGGTCGAGGTATTCCTTCAGCCAGCAATGGCTGCCGCCGGCGGTGGCCGGTGCCTTGCCGGAGAGGTGCAGGCGCACGCCGGCGCACCAGCCCGCGGTTTCCTGCCAGAGTTCTTCGCGCAGGGCGGCGCCGGTCTGCGGCGCCAACAGGTCCACCAGTTGCTCGTGTTGCCGGCGGTCGAAGGACAGCTGGGTGGCGTCCAGTTCCAGCAGCTCGCCGGCGAGCAGCAGGCGGGGGAGGTTCCAGGCCGGGCGCTGGCGCACGCTGACCAGCAAGCGCAGTTCGGGCAGGGCGCGGGCGAGGAACTGGTCGATGCAGTCGTCCAGGCCCGGCGACGGCTGGCCGGGGTAGTCGTCCAGGACCAGCCAGACCCGCTCGCCGCGATGTCCCAGCAGCTGCTGCATGGCCTGGGCCGCAGGTAAGGGCGGGATGTCCTGCTGCAGCTCGCAGGCGAGTTGGGCGACCAGTTGTTCGGGCGTCAGCGGCTGGCCGGCGAGGGTGAGCCAGATGACCAGGCCCAACTCGGTTTGGGCGCGGAGGAACTCATTGAGCAGCACGCTCTTGCCGAAACCGGCCGGCGCGCAGAGCAGGCGCAGGCGCGCGTCCTGGGCCGCGAGGCGTTCGACCAGCAATGGGCGGGGGACGTGGGCCGGCGGAAGGCGCGGCAGGCGCGACGGAAGGGCGGGCGGAGTCTGGCCAGGGCGTGGCATGGGGCGGTTCTCGCGGAGTTGTAGTTATGGATGAACCGGACGTCCGCAGACTAGATGGCCCCATGGCGGGCTTGAAGCAGCATGGACGGCGCTGATGGCGCGCCATAAGGAGGAGGGAAACGGAGGGAGCGGCGCCCTGCATGCAGGGCGCCTGGTGGAATCAGCGGATGCCGGCGTTGCGCAGGGCCGCGGGGGTGTAGTCGGCGCCGGTGGCGGCGAAGCCGAACTCGATGCCGTGCTTCTCTTCGTTTTTCAGGCCGAGGGCGATATAGCGCCCTGCGATGATGTCGTAGAGGGCCTCCACCGAATAGGTGCTGACCTGCCGCTGGTAGTGATAGCTGGCATGGCCTTCACCGACGCGCCAGAGCTGGCCGCGGCCGTCGTAGTGGTCGGCGTAGGCGATCTGCCAGCTGTCTTCGTCGATGAAGTAGTGGCGCTTGGCGTAGATGTGTCGCTCGTTGGGTTTGAGGGTGGCGACCACTTCCCAGACGCGGTGCAGTTCGTAGCGGGTCAGGTCCTGGTTGAGGTGGCCCGGCTGGATGATCTCCTTGTACTTGAGCTGCGGCGATTCCAGCTTGTAGCTGTTGTAGGGGATGTACATCTCCTTCTTGCCGACCAGCTTCCAGTCGTAGCGGTCCGGGGCGCCGGAGAACATGTCGAAGTTGTCGGCGGTACGCATGCCGTCGGCGGCGGTGCCGGGACCGTCATAGGCGACCTGGGGCGCGCGGCGCACGCGGCGTTGACCGGCGTTGTAGAGCCAGGCCAGGCGCGGTTCCTTGACCTGGTCGATGGTCTCGTGGACCAGCAGCACGTTACCCGCCAGGCGTGAGGGCGCCAGAACCCGCTGTTTGAAGTAGAGCAGCACGTTGGCCGACTTTTCCTTGTCCAGCTCGCGCATGTCGGCCGGGAAGGCGACTTCGTCCTCGAACTGCACCGGGGTGAAGGAGCCGCCGGTCTGCGGCGTGGCCTGGACCACCAGGCGCCGGGCGTTGCCGCCGCGGTAACGGGTGATGTGGTTCCACAGGACCTGGGCGCCGTCCTTGGGAATCGGGAAGGCATAGTAGTGGCTCTCGGCGAAGTTCGACAGGCCGTTGCCGCCGTCCACGGGCTGGGTATTGAGCGCGCTCTGCCTGGCCGCGTCATAGATGGCCTGGGGCGCGGCGGCAGTGCGGTGGCTGGGGTAGACCGGGATCTTGTAGGTGCTGGCGTAGCGCTTGAACATCGCCATCTGCCCGGGCGAGAGCTTGTCCTTGTACTGTTCGGCGTTGGCTGCGGTGATGGTGAACAGCGGCTGTTCGCTGGCGAAGGGGTTGCCGAGGAAGCCGTTGGAATCGACCACGGCGGCGTTGGTTGGCAGGCCACCGGTCCAGGCCGGGATACTGCCATCGGCGTTGCCGAGCTTCTCCGCCCCCAGCGGGGTGAGGCTGGCGCCGAGCTGCGCGGCCTCGTCCTGGGAGACGGCGGCCATGACGTTGGCGGCCAGCAGGCTGAGGGCCAGCACGCCGCTTTGCAGGATTCTTCTCTTGGTCATTCTTTGAGTCCTTGCTGTCAGAAGTTGAGGCCAAAGCTGAGGGCGACGAAGTCGCGGTCAGTGGTCGTGTTGTAGTGGCCGCCGAAGAAGTCGGTGTAGCTGAGGCTGGCGGTGTAGGTGTTCTGGTAGTCGGCATTGAGGCCGAGGCTGATGGCCTTGGAGCCTTCGTTGAAGTTCGGGCCGTAGCCGTCCACGTCGTGGGACCAGGCGACGCTCGGGGTCAGGTTGATCCCGGCGATGACGTTGCTGTAGTCCAGGCTGGCGCGGGCGCGGTAGCCCCAGGAGCTGCTGGTGTAGAAGCCCTTGTCGTTGCACTCGCGTTGCTGCGGGCTTGCGGCGGTGAGCGCCAGACAGATGGCCTGGGAGGACAGCTGGCCAGGGCCGTAGATGGGGTCGCGGCCGAAGCGCAATTCGCCGATGTCGTCATCCAGGCCGCCGATGTGGTTGTAGCCCACCTCGGCCACCAGGGTCAGGCGGCTGGCGCCCATCACCTGGTCGATGAACTGGGTGGCGGTGACCTGGGCCTGGGTGACCGGTTTGCGCTCGTAGCCGTGCAGATCTGCGCCGGAGCGGTTGAGCGCGTGGCCGCTTTCGAAGACCGGCGAGTTCGGTACGCCGAGCGCGGCGAAGGACAGGTCGGTACTGTTGATCTGAAGCGGCATGTTCGGCCGGAAGCTGACCTCGCCCGCCAGGGAGGTGCCTTCGACGTTGGTCTGGAAGCTCAGGCCATAGAGGCGGATGTCCTCCGGGTATTCGATGAAGTAGCGCGCGCCGGGGGCGCCGGGAATGATCGCCGCGCTCGGGGTGGTGGTGCGGATGGTGCTGAATACGGGGCCGCGGCTGTGGTAGTTCATCGCGTAGGCGCCGAACTCGGTATCGTTCAGCTCCGTCACGAACCAGCGCAGGGCCACGCCGAACTGGCCGCTGTCGCGGGCGTCGCGGTCACCGGCGCGGGGAATGAAGAGGGTGCCGCCGGTGTTGGTGGACACGCCGGGCGGCAAGTCCGGGCCGGCGACCACCAGGCGGTCGACGCAGCCATCGGCCACCACGTCCGAGGTCGAGAAGAAGGTGCCGCAGTTGTCGACCACCGTCTGGTCCCATTCCAGCTGGTAGAAGGCCTCGGCCGAGAGGTTATCGGTCAGGCTCTGGGACAGGTAGATCATGTTCACCGGGATCAGGCCTTCCTTGATCTCGGCGCCGGGACGGCGGAAGGCGGACACGTCGATCGGGTTGATCGAGTTGATGCTGTTGCCGATGAAAGTGCTCTCACCCCAGCTCACCACCTGCTTGCCGACGCGGAAGCTGCCCGGCAGGTCCCCCAGGTTGTAGTTGTGGTAGAGGAAGGCATCGAGCAGCTGCGCGCCGGAGGCCTTGGCGCCTTCCTTGCGATTGTGGTCGTCGATGTCATAGAAGAGCCGGTGCTCGTCCTTCAGCTCGAAGTCGTACCAGTACTTGCCGCGCAGGAACACGCCGGTGTCGCCGTACTTCAGCTCGAGGTCATGGATGCCCTTGAAGATCTTCGAGAAGGTCTCGCCCTTCTTGAAGTTCAGCCGGCCATCGTCGGAGGTCCGCGACAGCGCCTCGCCACCGCTGGCGGTGGAGATGAATTCCGGGTCGGCCGAGCGCACGGCCCAACTGGCGCCGATCGAGAGGGAGGAGTCGAACTGCGCTTCGATCTCGCCGATGTTGAACGTGACGGCATAGGCCTGGGCGCTGCAACCCAGGGCGACGGCGGCGGCCAGCGTGTGCGGCCGGAAGATTCCGCGCATTGTTCTTGTTGTCATGCGGCTCTCCAGAGCGGGTCTTTGGAGGCCCCATGCTAATCAGCCGTAATCCCTGCCATAACTGCCTGAACGGGCGATTTCGCCTATCACCCGAGTGGGTGAGCAGACAGCGCGAAACGACCTTTGCGAGCGCCAGGCGCAGCGCTCTGGGAGTGGTCGCCGGTGGCCTCTGCTACCTGGGGTTACAGCGGCCTGCGAAGTGGGGATCACTCCAGGCCGGCTTCCATCCGGTAGTCGCGCGCAGCGTCGACCAGCCAGTTGCGGAAGGCGCCAAGGGCGGCGGATTCCAACTTGCGCTCGGGGATGATCAGGTAATAGGCCTTGTCGCTGCGGAAGCTGTGGGGATGGGCGATGACCAGGCGGCCGTCGGCCAGTTCGCGCTGGATCAGGAAGGGCGGGACGAGCGCCACGCCCATCTCGTGCATGGCGGCCTGCGCCAGCATGGAGAAGAGTTCGTAGCGCGGGCCGCTGAGGTCGCGCGCCACATTCATGCCAAGGGAATTGAACCACTGGCGCCAGGCATAGGGGCGGGTAGTCTGCTGAAGCAGGGGCAGCCGGGCGATGGCCTCGGCGTCCAGGCTACTGCGCTCGCCCAGCAGCGCTGGGCTGCACACCGGCACCGGATTCTCATGCATCAGGAAGTCCGCGCGGGTGCCGGACCATTCCGCGTCGCCAAAGTAGAGGGCGGCATCGAAATCGGTATCGGCGAAGAGGAAGGGCCGGGTGCGGTTGGTCAGGTTCACCGTGACTTCCGGGTGCAGGCGCTGGAAGTCCTTCAGCCTGGGCACCAGCCACTGGGTCCCGAATGTGGGGACTATGGCCAGCTCCACCGTCATGGCGCCCTGCTGGCCCATCACCGCCAAGGTGTCGCGCTCCACTGCGTCGAGCTGAGCGGCGATGCGCCGGGAGTAGGCGAGGCCCGCTTCCGTCAGTTTCACTCCGCGCCGCGAACGGCGGAACAGCTCCAGGCCGAGGAACTCCTCCAGCCCGGCGATCTGCCGGCAGATGGCGCTCTGGGTCAGCGCCAGTTCCTCGGCTGCCTTGGTGAAGCTCTGGTGGCGGGCGGCCGACTCGAAGGCGACCAGGGCGGCTGTGCTGGGAATCTTTCGGCGCATGCTGTACCTCGACTTCACAATTCGACGCTGTAAACAGGGCTTGCTGGCAGTACGGAATGAGAAATTAGCACAACAGCATGCGAAATCCTCGTTTGTGCGATCCGGCCTAGGCTGTCTAGGATGGCTGCATACGAACGAGGCCCGAGTCGTATTCCGGCTCCCGCTCCCTCCACCCAATCCATCGAGGAACCCGCCCATGGCTGCCAAAGCAAGCTTCAACTGGATCGACCCGCTGCTGCTGGACCAGCAACTCACCGAAGAAGAGCGCATGGTGCGTGACAGCGCCGAGCAGTTCGCCGCCGACAAGCTGGCCCCGCGCGTCCTCGAAGCCTTCCGCCATGAACAGACCGACCCGGCGATCTTCCGCGAGATGGGCGAGACCGGCCTGCTCGGCGCCACCATCCCCGCCGAGTACGGCGGCAGCGGCCTGAACTACGTGTGCTACGGCCTGATCGCCCGTGAAGTCGAGCGCGTCGATTCCGGCTACCGCTCGATGATGAGCGTGCAGTCCTCCCTGGTGATGGTGCCGATCTACGAGTTCGGCAACGAAGCCACCAGGCAGAAGTACCTGCCCAAGCTGGCCAGCGGCGAATACATTGGCTGCTTTGGCCTGACCGAGCCGAACCACGGTTCCGACCCGGGCTCGATGATCACCCGCGCGAAGAAGGTCGACGGCGGCTACCGCCTGACCGGCAACAAGATGTGGATCACCAACAGCCCGATCGCCGATGTCTTCGTGGTCTGGGCCAAGGATGACGCCGGCGAGATCCGCGGCTTCGTCCTCGAGAAGGGCTGGCAGGGCCTCTCCGCCCCGGCGATCCACGGCAAGGTCGGCCTGCGCGCCTCCATCACCGGCGAGATCGTGATGGACAACGTCTTCGTCCCGGAAGAGAACGCCTTCCCCGAGGTGCGCGGCCTGCGTGGCCCGTTCACCTGCCTGAACTCCGCCCGCTACGGCATCTCCTGGGGTGCCCTGGGTGCCGCCGAAGCCTGCTGGCACACCGCGCGCCAGTACGTGCTGGACCGCAACCAGTTCGGCCGACCGCTGGCCGCCAACCAGCTGATCCAGAAGAAGCTGGCCGACATGCAGACCGAGATCACCCTGGCCCTGCAAGGCTGCCTGCGCCTGGGCCGGATGAAGGACGAAGGCACCGCCGCGGTAGAGATCACCTCCATCATGAAGCGCAACTCCTGCGGCAAGGCTCTGGATATCGCGCGCATGGCCCGCGACATGCTGGGCGGCAACGGCATCTCCGACGAGTTCGGCGTGGCCCGCCACCTGGTCAACCTGGAAGTGGTGAACACCTACGAGGGGACCCACGACGTCCACGCGCTGATCCTCGGTCGCGCGCAGACCGGCATCCAGGCGTTCTTCTGATCCCCCGCCCGGGCCTTCTCCTCTTCTATATAGAGAGGGGGCGGCCCGGACTCACTTTTCCATCCCAGGTGATCCCATGGCTGGCGCTCTCTCCCATATCCGTGTGCTCGACCTCTCCCGTGTGCTGGCCGGCCCCTGGTCCGGGCAGATCCTCGCGGACCTGGGGGCCGAGGTAATCAAGGTCGAGCGGCCGGGCTCCGGCGACGACACCCGCGCCTGGGGGCCGCCCTACCTCAAGGGCGCCGACGGCCGGGACACCAGCGAGGCGGCCTACTTCCTCTCGGCCAACCGCAACAAACAGTCGGTGACCATCGACTTCACCCGACCCGAGGGCCAGAAGCTGGTTCGCGAGCTGGCGATGAAGTCCGACATCCTCATCGAGAACTTCAAGGTGGGCGGCCTGGCAGCCTATGGCCTGGACTACGAGTCGCTGAAGGCCATCAACCCGCGCCTCATCTATTGCTCCATCACCGGCTTCGGCCAGTTCGGCCCCTACGCCAAGCGCGCCGGCTACGACTTCATGATCCAGGGCCTTGGCGGGCTGATGAGCATCACGGGTCGCTCCGACCAGGAAGACGGTGCCGGGCCGGTCAAGGTGGGCGTGGCGCTGACCGACATCCTCACCGGGCTCTACTCCTCCGTCGCCATGCTCGCGGCCCTGGCTTCCCGCGAGATCAGCGGCAAGGGGCAGCACATCGACATGGCGCTGCTCGATGTACAGGTCGCCTGCCTGGCCAACCAGGCCATGAACTACCTGACCACGGGCAACCCGCCCCGCCGCCTGGGCAATGCCCATCCGAACATAGTCCCCTACCAGGACTTCCCCACGGCGGATGGTGATTTCATCCTCACCGTGGGCAATGACAGCCAGTTCCGCAAGTTTTGCGAGGTCGCCGGTCATCGGGAGTGGGCGGACGACTCGCGTTTTACAACAAACAAGGCGCGGGTGGCCCATCGCGCCGAGCTGATCCCCATGATCCGCCAGGCAACGGTCTTCAAGACCACCGCCGAGTGGGTCGCCGCGCTGGAAGAAGTAGGCGTACCCTGCGGACCGATCAACGACCTGGCCGCTGTCTTCGCCGATCCCCAGGTGCAGGCGCGGGGGCTGCGGGTCGAACTGGACCACCCCCTGGCCGGCATGGTGCCGCAGGTGGCCAGCCCCTTGCGTCTTTCCGATACCCCGGTGGAGTACCGGATGCCGCCGCCACTGTTGGGTGAGCACACCCGGGAAGTGCTCCAGCAGGTGCTGGGACTCGCGGCGGAGCAGGTGGATGCATTGCGCAAGGCGGAAGTTATCTAGGCTTCTTATATAGAGGCCCGCAAAGTGATTTGAAGATAATTTCAAAAGGGGGGTTTACAGCCCCCTTGGCTCATGTAGAATGCGCGCCTCGCTGACGGGGACCGAGGTTCTCGAAAGCGGTAAGCTGTTGAAGTGAAAAGAAATTTTCAAAATACAGCTTGACGGCAAGGCGGGGTGATGTAGAATGCGCCCCTCGCTGAAGCGACCAAGTCGCAGAAGCAGCAAGTGGTTGAGTAGAAAAGAAATTTTCGAAAAACAGCTTGACAGAAAGAAAGGCTGCTGTAGAATGCGCGGCCTCGGTTGAGACGAAAGACTCGGTCGAAACGCTCTTTAACAACTGAATCAAGCAATTCGTGTGGGTGCTTGTGAAGTAAGACTGGTAGTCAACTGATTATCAGCAACACAAGTAACACTCGTGAATTCGAGAGTTTATTTGCGATTGCTGAGCCAAGTTTAGGGTTTTCTCAAAACCCAAGCAGTATTGAACTGAAGAGTTTGATCATGGCTCAGATTGAACGCTGGCGGCAGGCCTAACACATGCAAGTCGAGCGGCAGCGGGTCCTTCGGGATGCCGGCGAGCGGCGGACGGGTGAGTAATGCCTAGGAATCTGCCTGGTAGTGGGGGATAACGTTCGGAAACGGACGCTAATACCGCATACGTCCTACGGGAGAAAGCGGGGGATCTTCGGACCTCGCGCTACCAGATGAGCCTAGGTCGGATTAGCTAGTTGGTGGGGTAAAGGCTCACCAAGGCGACGATCCGTAACTGGTCTGAGAGGATGATCAGTCACACTGGAACTGAGACACGGTCCAGACTCCTACGGGAGGCAGCAGTGGGGAATATTGGACAATGGGCGAAAGCCTGATCCAGCCATGCCGCGTGTGTGAAGAAGGTCTTCGGATTGTAAAGCACTTTAAGTTGGGAGGAAGGGCATTAACCTAATACGTTAGTGTTTTGACGTTACCGACAGAATAAGCACCGGCTAACTTCGTGCCAGCAGCCGCGGTAATACGAAGGGTGCAAGCGTTAATCGGAATTACTGGGCGTAAAGCGCGCGTAGGTGGTTCAGCAAGTTGGATGTGAAAGCCCCGGGCTCAACCTGGGAACTGCATCCAAAACTACTGAGCTAGAGTACGGTAGAGGGTGGTGGAATTTCCTGTGTAGCGGTGAAATGCGTAGATATAGGAAGGAACACCAGTGGCGAAGGCGACCACCTGGACTGATACTGACACTGAGGTGCGAAAGCGTGGGGAGCAAACAGGATTAGATACCCTGGTAGTCCACGCCGTAAACGATGTCGACTAGCCGTTGGGATCCTTGAGATCTTAGTGGCGCAGCTAACGCGATAAGTCGACCGCCTGGGGAGTACGGCCGCAAGGTTAAAACTCAAATGAATTGACGGGGGCCCGCACAAGCGGTGGAGCATGTGGTTTAATTCGAAGCAACGCGAAGAACCTTACCTGGCCTTGACATGCTGAGAACTTTCCAGAGATGGATTGGTGCCTTCGGGAACTCAGACACAGGTGCTGCATGGCTGTCGTCAGCTCGTGTCGTGAGATGTTGGGTTAAGTCCCGTAACGAGCGCAACCCTTGTCCTTAGTTACCAGCACGTTATGGTGGGCACTCTAAGGAGACTGCCGGTGACAAACCGGAGGAAGGTGGGGATGACGTCAAGTCATCATGGCCCTTACGGCCAGGGCTACACACGTGCTACAATGGTCGGTACAAAGGGTTGCCAAGCCGCGAGGTGGAGCTAATCCCATAAAACCGATCGTAGTCCGGATCGCAGTCTGCAACTCGACTGCGTGAAGTCGGAATCGCTAGTAATCGTGAATCAGAATGTCACGGTGAATACGTTCCCGGGCCTTGTACACACCGCCCGTCACACCATGGGAGTGGGTTGCTCCAGAAGTAGCTAGTCTAACCGCAAGGAGGACGGTTACCACGGAGTGATTCATGACTGGGGTGAAGTCGTAACAAGGTAGCCGTAGGGGAACCTGCGGCTGGATCACCTCCTTAATCGAAGACTTCAGCTTCTTCATAAGTTCCCACACGAATTGCTTGATTCAATTGCGAAGGCGATTGGGTCTGTAGCTCAGTTGGTTAGAGCGCACCCCTGATAAGGGTGAGGTCGGCAGTTCGAATCTGCCCAGACCCACCAATTGTCGCGGGGTCGTATGACCGGTTGACATTGGGGCCATAGCTCAGCTGGGAGAGCGCCTGCTTTGCACGCAGGAGGTCAGGAGTTCGATCCTCCTTGGCTCCACCACTCTCAGCGAAGCAGACCAAGAGCTCAGAATTGAATATCCGTGAATGGATATTGAATTCTGGACTTTGTTTCAGAATCGTTCTTTAAAAATTCGGGTATGTGATAGAAGTGACTGATTGATCGTTATCACTGGCGATCAGTTAGCTCAAGGTAAAATTTGCGAGTTCAAGCGCGAATTTTCGGCGAATGTCGTCTTCACGTTCGAGACAGATAACCAGATTGCTTGGGGTTATATGGTCAAGTGAAGAAGCGCATACGGTGGATGCCTTGGCAGTCAGAGGCGATGAAAGACGTGGTAGCCTGCGATAAGCTTCGGGGAGTCGGCAAACAGACTTTGATCCGGAGATCTCTGAATGGGGGAACCCACCTAGGATAACCTAGGTATCTTGTACTGAATCCATAGGTGCAAGAGGCGAACCAGGGGAACTGAAACATCTAAGTACCCTGAGGAAAAGAAATCAACCGAGATTCCCTTAGTAGTGGCGAGCGAACGGGGATTAGCCCTTAAGCTTCTTGGATTTTAGCGGAACGCTCTGGAAAGTGCGGCCATAGTGGGTGATAGCCCCGTACGCGAAAGGGTCCAGGAAGTGAAATCGAGTAGGACGGAGCACGTGAAACTTTGTCTGAATATGGGGGGACCATCCTCCAAGGCTAAATACTACTGACTGACCGATAGTGAACCAGTACCGTGAGGGAAAGGCGAAAAGAACCCCGGAGAGGGGAGTGAAATAGAACCTGAAACCGTATGCGTACAAGCAGTGGGAGCCTACTTTGTTAGGTGACTGCGTACCTTTTGTATAATGGGTCAGCGACTTATTTTCAGTGGCGAGCTTAACCGAATAGGGGAGGCGTAGCGAAAGCGAGTCTTAATAGGGCGTCTAGTCGCTGGGAATAGACCCGAAACCGGGCGATCTATCCATGGGCAGGTTGAAGGTTAGGTAACACTGACTGGAGGACCGAACCGACTACCGTTGAAAAGTTAGCGGATGACCTGTGGATCGGAGTGAAAGGCTAATCAAGCTCGGAGATAGCTGGTTCTCCTCGAAAGCTATTTAGGTAGCGCCTCACGTATCACTCCAGGGGGTAGAGCACTGTTTCGGCTAGGGGGTCATCCCGACTTACCAAACCGATGCAAACTCCGAATACCTGGAAGTGTCAGCGTGGGAGACACACGGCGGGTGCTAACGTCCGTCGTGAAAAGGGAAACAACCCAGACCGTCAGCTAAGGTCCCAAAGTTCTAGTTAAGTGGGAAACGATGTGGGAAGGCTTAGACAGCTAGGAGGTTGGCTTAGAAGCAGCCACCCTTTAAAGAAAGCGTAATAGCTCACTAGTCGAGTCGGCCTGCGCGGAAGATGTAACGGGGCTCAAACTAGACACCGAAGCTACGGGTTCGTCGCAAGACGAGCGGTAGAGGAGCGTTCTGTAAGCCTGTGAAGGTGAGTTGAGAAGCTTGCTGGAGGTATCAGAAGTGCGAATGCTGACATGAGTAACGACAATGGGTGTGAAAAACACCCACGCCGAAAGACCAAGGGTTCCTGCGCAACGTTAATCGACGCAGGGTGAGTCGGTCCCTAAGGCGAGGCAGAAATGCGTAGTCGATGGGAAACGGGTTAATATTCCCGTACTTCTAGTTACTGCGATGGGGGGACGGAGAAGGCTAGGCCAGCTTGGCGTTGGTTGTCCAAGTTTAAGGTGGTAGGCCGAACACTTAGGCAAATCCGGGTGTTCAAGGCCGAGAGCTGATGACGAGTGTTCCTTTGGAACACGAAGTGGTTGATGCCATGCTTCCAGGAAAAGCCTCTAAGCTTCAGGTAACTAGGAACCGTACCCCAAACCGACACAGGTGGTCGGGTAGAGAATACCAAGGCGCTTGAGAGAACTCGGGTGAAGGAACTAGGCAAAATGGCACCGTAACTTCGGGAGAAGGTGCGCCGGTGAGGGTGAAGCATTTACTGCGTAAGCCCATGCCGGTCGAAGATACCAGGCCGCTGCGACTGTTTATTAAAAACACAGCACTCTGCAAACACGAAAGTGGACGTATAGGGTGTGACGCCTGCCCGGTGCCGGAAGGTTAATTGATGGGGTTAGCGCAAGCGAAGCTCTTGATCGAAGCCCCGGTAAACGGCGGCCGTAACTATAACGGTCCTAAGGTAGCGAAATTCCTTGTCGGGTAAGTTCCGACCTGCACGAATGGCGTAACGATGGCGGCGCTGTCTCCACCCGAGACTCAGTGAAATTGAAATCGCTGTGAAGATGCAGTGTATCCGCGGCTAGACGGAAAGACCCCGTGAACCTTTACTGTAGCTTTGCACTGGACTTTGAGCCTGCTTGTGTAGGATAGGTGGGAGGCTTTGAAGCGAGGACGCCAGTTCTCGTGGAGCCAACCTTGAAATACCACCCTGGCATGCTTGAGGTTCTAACTCTGGTCCGTCATCCGGATCGAGGACAGTGTATGGTGGGCAGTTTGACTGGGGCGGTCTCCTCCTAAAGAGTAACGGAGGAGTACGAAGGTGCGCTCAGACCGGTCGGAAATCGGTCGTAGAGTATAAAGGCAAAAGCGCGCTTGACTGCGAGACAGACACGTCGAGCAGGTACGAAAGTAGGTCTTAGTGATCCGGTGGTTCTGTATGGAAGGGCCATCGCTCAACGGATAAAAGGTACTCCGGGGATAACAGGCTGATACCGCCCAAGAGTTCATATCGACGGCGGTGTTTGGCACCTCGATGTCGGCTCATCACATCCTGGGGCTGAAGCCGGTCCCAAGGGTATGGCTGTTCGCCATTTAAAGTGGTACGCGAGCTGGGTTTAGAACGTCGTGAGACAGTTCGGTCCCTATCTGCCGTGGACGTTTGAGATTTGAGAGGGGCTGCTCCTAGTACGAGAGGACCGGAGTGGACGAACCTCTGGTGTTCCGGTTGTCACGCCAGTGGCACTGCCGGGTAGCTATGTTCGGAAGAGATAACCGCTGAAAGCATCTAAGCGGGAAACTCGCCTCAAGATGAGATCTCACTGGGATCTTGAATCCCCTGAAGGGCCGTCGAAGACTACGACGTTGATAGGTCGGGTGTGTAAGCGCTGTGAGGCGTTGAGCTAACCGATACTAATTGCCCGTGAGGCTTGACCATATAACACCCAAACAATCTGCGGATTGTCGGTGCGAA
>NZ_SSOJ01000163.1:0-45089 GCF_029871205.1 Pseudomonas sp. BN417
TTCAGCCTGCGCCAGGCCTTCGCCGACGACCCCGAACGCTTCCAGCACTTCAGCCTCAACGCCTGCGGCCTGCTGCTGGACTTCTCGAAGAACCTGATCCGCACCGACAGCCTGGCGCTGCTGGTCAGGCTGGCCGAGGAGGCGCGGCTGGGCGATGCCATCAAGGCGATGTTCCGCGGCGAGGTGATCAACAGCTCCGAGCGCCGCCCGGTGCTGCACACCGCCCTGCGCCGGCCGATCGGCGACAAGGTCCAGGTCGAAGGCGTCGACGTGATGCCCGAGGTGCACCGCGTGCTGCACCGGATGACCGAGCTGGTGGGCCATGTGCACAACGGCCTGTGGCGCGGCTACACCGAGAAACCGATCACCGACGTGGTCAATATCGGCATCGGCGGCTCCTTCCTCGGCCCGCAGCTGGTTTCCGAAGCCCTGCTGCCGTTCGCCCAGAAGGGCGTGCGCTGCCACTACCTGGCCAATATCGACGGCAGCGAGTTCCGCGAGCTGGCCTGCAAGCTGAATGCCGAGACCACCCTGTTCATCGTCTCCAGCAAGTCCTTCGGCACCCTGGAAACCCTGAAGAACGCCCAGGCCGCCCGTGCCTGGTACCTGGCCCAGGGCGGCAGCGAGGAAGAGCTGTACCGCCACTTCATCGCCGTCTCCTCGAACCGCGAAGCGGCGGTGGCCTTCGGCATCCGCGAAGAGAACATCTTCCCCATGTGGGACTGGGTCGGCGGGCGCTACTCGCTGTGGTCCGCCATCGGCCTGCCGATCGCCATGTCCATCGGCATCTCCAACTTCAAGGAGCTGCTGTCCGGCGCCTACAGCATGGACCAGCACTTCCAGGGCACGCCGTTCGAACGCAACATCCCGGTGATCCTCGGCCTGCTCGGCGTCTGGTACGGCGACTTCTGGGGCGCGCGCAGCCACGCCATCCTGCCCTACGACTACTACCTGCGGAACTTCACCGACCACCTGCAGCAACTGGACATGGAGTCCAACGGCAAGAGCGTGCGCCAGGACGGCACGCCGGTCAGCGCCGGCACCGGCCCGGTGATCTGGGGAGGGGTCGGCTGCAACGGCCAGCACGCCTACCACCAGCTGCTGCACCAGGGCACCCAGCTGATCCCCGCCGACTTCATCGTGCCGGTGTCCAGCTACAACCCGGTGGCCGACCACCACCAGTGGCTGTTCGCCAACTGCCTGTCGCAGAGCCAGGCGCTGATGCTCGGCAAGTCCCGCGCCGAGGCCGAGGCCGAACTGCGCGCCCAGGGCCTGGCGGAGGACGAGGTGCAGCGCCTGGCGCCGCACAAGGTGGTGCCGGGCAACCGCCCGAGCAACACCCTGGTGATGGAACGCATCAGCCCGCGTCGCCTGGGCGCGCTGATCGCCATGTACGAGCACAAGGTCTATGTGCAGAGCGTGCTCTGGGGCATCAACGCCTTCGACCAGTGGGGCGTGGAGCTGGGCAAGGAGCTGGGCAAGGGCGTCTACTCGCGCCTGACCGGCCAGGACGAAGCCCCGGCCGAGGATGGCTCGACCCAGGGCCTGATCGACTTCTTCCGCGGTAATCACCGCGGATAGAAAGGGTGTTGCAGGAAAAGTGATTGAGGTGTAGAGAGTACAACATAATCTGTTGGAATCTCTACATGAACGAATGGCTATCCCTGGTCATCGGCCTGCCCACTGCCAACGCCACCGCGCGCATGCGCGCCTGGCGGGCGCTGAAGGCCAGCGGCGCGGCAGTGCTGCGGGACGGCGTGTACCTGCTGCCGAACAACGACAGCTGCCGCGATACCCTCGTCGCCATCGAGCGCGACATCCTTGCGATCAATGGCACCGCCTACCTGTTGCCCATCCATGACCCGCAGGGTGAACGCTTCATCGAAATGTTCGACCGGAGCGAGGACTACGCGAGCCTGTGCACCGAGGTCGAGGCCTGCCGCGGGCAGTTGAGCGGCGAGAACGCGCTGGCTTCAACCCGACAGGTACGCAAACTGCGCAAGGCCTTCGCGCAACTGGCGGCGATCGACTTCTTTCCCGGCGAAGCCCGGCAGCGGGCCGATGTGGCCCTGCAGGAGCTGGAGACCGCCATCAGCCGTGCGCTGTCGGCAGACGAGCCGAGCAGCCACGACCAGCCAATCGCCGTGCTCGACCGCGGCGATTACCAGGGCCGTCTCTGGGCGACCCGCAAGCGGCCCTGGGTCGACCGCCTGGCCAGCGCCTGGTTCATCCGGCGGTTCATCGACCATGACGCGCGCATCCTCTGGCTGGCGGCCCCCCAGGACTGCCCGCCGGACGCGCTGGGTTTCGATTTCGACGGCGCCACCTTCAGTCACGTTGGCAAGCGCGTCACCTTCGAAACCCTGCAGGCGAGCTTCCAGCTCGAGCTGGCGTCCCTCGACCGGGTGGCTGCGCTGGTGCATTACCTCGACGTGGGCGGCGCGCAGCCGGCCGAAGCTGCCGGTATCGAACGTGTGCTGGCGGGGCTGCGCGAAACCATCGGCGATGACGATCAACTCCTGACCGCTGCCAGTGCCATCTTCGATGGCCTGCTGGCGGCTTTCGCTGCGGAAGACAACGCCCATGAGTGATACCGCCATGCACAAAACAGAACAGGCTCTATCCAGCGCCGCTCCGGTCGGCCTGCTGCAGGCGTTCTGGTTCTGGCTGAAGCTGGGCTTCATCAGTTTTGGCGGTCCCGCCGGGCAGATTTCGATCATGCACCAGGAGCTCGTGGAGCAACGCCGCTGGATCTCCGAGCGGCGTTTCCTCCATGCCCTGAACTACTGCATGCTGCTGCCCGGGCCGGAGGCCCAGCAGCTCGCCACCTACATCGGCTGGCTGATGCACCGCACCTGGGGTGGCGTGATCGCCGGGGCGCTCTTCGTGCTGCCTTCGCTGTTCATCCTGATCGCCCTGTCCTGGGTCTATATCGCCTTCGGTGATGTGCCGGCGGTGGCCGGGCTGTTCTACGGCATCAAGCCGGCGGTGACCGCCATCGTCGTCCAGGCCGCCCATCGCATCGGCTCACGGGCGCTGAAGAACGACTGGCTGTGGGCGATCGCCGCAGCGGCCTTCGTCGCCATCTTCGCGCTCGATGTGCCGTTCCCGCTGATCGTGCTCGGCGCCGCCCTGGCCGGCTTTATCGGCGGCAGGGTGGCGCCCGAAAAATTCCGTGTCGGCGGAGGCCACGGCGCAGCGAAGCAGTCCTATGGCCCGGCGTTGATCGACGACGACACGCCGACGCCCGAGCATGCGCGCTTTCGCTGGTCGCGACTGGCGCTGCTGGCGCTGACCGGCGCGGTGCTGTGGCTGCTGCCCATGGGCATCCTGACCGCCACCTTCGGCTGGGACGGCACCCTGCCCCAGATGGGCTGGTTCTTCACCAAGGCCGCGCTGCTCACCTTCGGCGGCGCCTACGCGGTGCTGCCCTATGTCTACCAGGGCGCGGTCGGCCATTACGGCTGGCTGACCCCGGCCCAGATGATCGATGGCCTGGCCCTGGGGGAAACCACGCCGGGGCCGCTGATCATGGTCGTGGCCTTCGTCGGTTTCGTCGGCGCCTATGTGCAGCCGATGTTCGGCGTTGACCAGGCCTTCCTCGCCGGAGCGCTGGCGGCGGCCCTGGTCACCTGGTTCACCTTCCTGCCGTCCTTCCTCTTCATCCTCGCCGGCGGGCCGCTGGTGGAGTCCACCCATAACGAGCTGAAGTTCACCGCGCCGCTGACCGGCATCACCGCCGCAGTGGTCGGAGTGATCCTCAACCTGGCGCTGTTCTTCGGCTACCACGTGCTCTGGCCGCAAGGCTTCGCCGGCCGGTTCGACTGGCCTTCGGCACTGATCGCCCTGGCCGCGGCCGTGGCCTTGTTCCGCTTCAAGCGTGGCGTGATCCAGGTGCTGCTGGGCTGTGCCCTGGTGGGACTGGCGGTGCATCTGTTGCGAGTCTGAGGGGTGTGCGATGGGCCGGATAACGAGTTGCGAACTGGCGGAATGGCAGGCGGCGGACCGCAGCTTCACCCTGCTCGATGTGCGCCGGGCGAGCGCCCGGCTGGCTGACGCCGCCGAGATCGCCGGCGCCCGATGGCTGGAGCCTGAGTCGGTGTTCTCCTGGAAGGATTCGGTGCCACGGGATCGGCCAGTGGTGCTCTATTGCGCCCACGGCCATGAGCTCAGCCAGGGGGTCGCCGCCACGCTCGAGGCCATGGGGCTGGATGCACGCTACCTGATCGACGGCTTTGCCGGCTGGCGCGACGCCGGCCGGCCTACCCGAGGCCTGTAGAACCAGGCGGGAGGTATTCCATGAAATGGGTTACCCGTGAACGTCCAAAGATCGACCGGATCGCCTGCCCCTGGCTGATCAAGCGTTTCATCGATCCGCAACCCGAGTTTCTCTATGTGCCCGCTTCCGAGGTACTGCGAGTCGCCGCCGAGCAGGAGGCGTCACCCTACGACATCCCGGGCGTCGAACTCAGTCATGTCGGGGAGCTGTGCAGCTTCGACGCCTTCCTGGATAAGTACGGGCTGAGCGACCCCGCCTTGCAACGGTTGGCGCAAATCGTCCGCGGCGCCGACACCGCGCGGCTCGATCTCACTCCCCAGTCGGCGGGCCTCTACGCGATTTCCCTGGGGCTTTCGCACAATTTTGCCAATGACCACGAGATGCTCCAGCACGGCCTGGTCCTCTATGACGCGCTCTATGCCTGGTGCAAGGACTGCCAGGGCGAGAGCCACAACTGGCCGCCGCAGATGTGAGACCTCGGGCGCCCGGGTCAGCCGATCCGGGCGCTCAGGCCCACCCAGCCCTGGGCACCCACATAGAGACCCACGCCAACGATCAACAGGCTGGACAGGTACGGCGCACGCCGCGCAAACCCTCCTAGCCAGGGCCAGCGATTCGCTGCCTGGCGCGCCCCCACCACAGCGGCGGCGCCAACGCTGACCAGGGTGAGGGCGAGGCCGAGGCTGAAACACAACACCAGCACCGCCCCCAGCGTAATCGCCTGCACCTGCAGGCACAGCAGCAGGACGGTGATGGCAGCAGGGCACGGAATCAGGCCACCGGTAAGGCCGAACAGCACGATCTGCCCGGTAGTGACATTGCGATTGGCGAAGCGCCGCTGGATGTCACTGGCGTGGGCGCGCTCATGGGCATCCCGGTAGTCGTCCGGCGACAGCTCCAGCCCTTGCGGTTCGGCAGGGGTTCGATCCTGGCCAGGCCCATGGAAGTCCAGGTCGTAGTCATGGGAGTGTCCGGCATGGCCCAGGCTCAGACGCACGGTGAACTGGTGAGGCTGCGGAACCTCCTCCACCGACTCCAGATAGCCGCCACGATCCACGAAGGCGAAACGTCGCATGCGGCCATCAGCGCGGGTGGTCTGCAGGCTGACCTCGGCGGCCTGCCAAGCGTGCCCACTCAGCACCTGCAAGCGCCAGTGCGGTGGTTGGCCGTTCTGGAATATCGATAATTCGACGCCGCCGTGGCCGGTGTCGAGGCGCCGGGTTGCAGCCTGGCGGTACTGGTCTTCCTGCTCGAGGCGCCACATCTGCTCGCCACGCCATGTGCGCCAGAGCATCCACAGCGCAATGGTCACGATTATCACGGCGGAGGCGAGCTGGAAGTAGGGCTCGCTGGCTTCGGCATCCAGGTTGCGGCCCAGGTACATGCCGCCCAGGGCCACCAGCCAGACCACGGCGGTATGCGAAACGGTCGCGGCCAGGCCCAGCAGGACGGCCTGCTTCACGGTGCCGCGCACGGCCACGATGAAGGCCGCCATCATGGTCTTGGAGTGCCCCGGTTCGAGGCCGTGCAAGGTTCCCAGGAGGATGGCGCTGGGGAAGTACAGCCAGGCGTGGGCCGGGCCCTGCTGCAGCAGTTCGGCGAAGCTGGACATGATGCCCCTGGAGATGGTGCGCGGGATGCGCTCAGGACCTTCGCGGTTCAGTCTCGGCCAGCTTGCGCATCAGGTCCAGGTCGCCATGCTCACCGCCAAAGGGAAGCGCCCGAGCTTTCGGGCGGCCGCGGAGCGGGAGCCACCGTCCAGTACGGCGAGGAACACTTTCAGGGATGCGCTGGCGAAGGCCATTTGGTTTTCAGTTTTTCTGATGACAGTCGTCTTTTCATATCAGAGTCGTGAACGTAAGTTCCATGGTCACGACAACAGCATTTCGGAGAGCAGCATGTTCAATGCAGAGTGGCGAGGGCAGGTGGCGCTGGTCAGCGGCGCCGGCAGCGAGGTCGGCATCGGCATGGCGGTCGCCCGCCGGCTCGGGGCCGCGGGCGTCAGGTTGATCGTCACCGCGAGCAGCGAACGCATCGTCGACCGCGTGGCAGAGCTGCGCGCCGAAGGCTTCGAAGCCGAGGGGCGCGTTGTCGACCTCACCGACGAGAGCCAGGTGCGAGCGTTCGGGCAATGGGCCGAAGCGCTCTGGGGCCGCATCGACATCCTGGTGAACAACGCCGGGATGGCCATGCAGGGCAGTCCCGAGCCATTTGCCGAAGTGGTGTCCATGGACCTCGACACCTGGAACCTTTCCATCGCCCGCAACCTGACCACGGCCTTCCTGCTGACCCGTGCAGTCCTGCCCGGCATGCGGACTCGGGGCTACGGCCGCATCGTCAACATCAGCTCGACCACTGGCACCCGCGGCGGCAACCCGGGCGAAGCGGCCTACAGCGCAGCCAAGGCCGGCATGGTGGGGCTGAACATGGGCCTGGCCCTTGAAGTGGCGGGGCAGGGCATCACGGTGAACAGCGTCGCTCCGGGCTGGATCGCCACGGGGTCGAGCACGCCGGAAGAGGTGGAGGCGGCGCGCTATGTCCCGGTCGGGCGGGCAGGGCGCCCGGCTGAAGTGGCGGCCGCCGTCGCCTTCCTGGCCTCGCCGGAAGCGAGTTACATCACCGGTGAGCTGCTGGTGGTCGATGGCGGCAACTGCCTGATCGAGAACAAGGCGCCCTAGGAGGAACTCATGACGATTCCGGTCGTACTCATCACAGGGGCCGCGGGTGGTGTCGGGCGCGCCCTGGTGCAGCGTTTCACCCAGGGCGGCTGGCGGGTCTTCGCCACCGACCTGGACCCACAAGGGCTGGCCAGGCTGGAGACGGATTTTCCGCTTGCAGGCGCCCACGCCGGGGACATCCGCAGGCCGGACACCTGCAAGGAGGTGGTCGCGGCGGCGGTTGCGGCGAGTGGACGGTTGGACGCTTTGGTCAATGCGGCCGGCGTCTGGCGGGAGGGGCCGGTGGATGCGTTCAGCGAAGAGGATTTCGACCTGGTCCTGGACGTCAATCTCAAGGCCACCTTCTTCATGTGTTCCGCCGCGATACCGCACCTGAAAGCGGCCGAAGGCGCCATCCTCAACATCTCCAGCGATGCTGGCCGCCAGGGCAACCGGAATGCCGCCGCCTATTGCGCGAGCAAGGGTGGCGTGACCCTGCTGACCAAGGCCCTCGCCCTGGACCTGGCGCCTTTTGGCGTGCGCTGCAATGCCGTGTCTCCGGGCGATATCGAGACGCCCATGCTCAGATTCCAGGCGGAGCGCTACGGCAACGGCGACCCGCAGGCCTACTACCGGGAGTTGCTCGACAAGTACCCACAGGACGGACGCGCCCGTTTCATCCAGCCGGAAGAAGTCGCCGAGCTGGCATTCTTCCTCTGCCAGCCCGGTGCGCGCTCGATCACCGGGGCGGACATGGCGATCGACTGCGGCCTGTCAGCGGGCAACTGAGGGCAACTGAGGGCAGGGCGAGGGTGGGACTGCTCCACGTCAATCCCCGCCGAGAGCCGCCGGACCTTCACTGCGGCAAGGTAGTCCCGCGGGCCCACGCCAGGCGCGGGATTAAAGTTCGGGCCAGTTTCAGACGGACGTCCAGGCCGTGTCACGAAATGCCAGTTCTTTGGCACGTTATGCGAAGACAGCAAAGCCCAGAAAGGCGAGGGTGCAGGCTCCAACAATAAGAGTCTGCAACATCCTGGCTACTTGCAGGATGCAGGAGGAGCGCAATGCGCCACTATTTGTTCACCCTGATCTGCTTCGCCGTCGTCGGTACCCTGTTGCTACTGGCCGATCAATACCCTGGCGACTCACAGTCTACTCGTGACGGTCCCGCCATGCCCGTGGCAAGCATCGGTGAGGTGTTCGGTCGCCTGTAGCCTTGGCGGCATGGCGGCGGATGGACGGCCCGTGTCGCCCAGAAAACCGACATCCATGCCCGTAGAGGAGGCGTACCCGGACGGCCAAGGTACTTCTCCGACATCTGGTCCCTCGCACGACGTGCCATTGATTAGCCCATGCACCACGCCCATCCGCTGGTGCGCGCGGCGCACCCTACCTGGCCGTGGGTTCAGGGCGTGCTGGGGATATCGGGCACTTCGAGGTGTTCCTCGCTGCGACCATAGACGTCGTCCAGGCGGGTGATGTCGTCCTCGCCGAGGTAGCTGCCGGTCTGCACTTCGATGAGCACCAGCGGAATCTTGCCCGGGTTGGTCAGGCGGTGTACCGACGCGATGGGGATATAGGTGGACTGGTTTTCGGTGAGCAGGAACACCTTGTCGTCACAGGTGACCTGGGCGGTGCCGGAAACCACTATCCAGTGTTCGGCACGGTGGTGGTGCATCTGCAGCGAGAGCTGGCCGCCGGGATTGACGGTGATGTGCTTGACCTGGAAACGCCCGCCGGTATCGACCGAGTCGTAGGAGCCCCACGGCCGGTAGACCTGGCAGTGGTTCTCGGTTTCGCTGCGGCCCAGCGTCTTGAGTTTCTCGACCAGTTGCTTGACCTCCTGCACGCGGTCCTTTCTGGCGATCATGATGGCGTCCTTG
Source organism: Pseudomonas sp. BN417 (assembly GCF_029871205.1). Taxonomy (GTDB): domain Bacteria; phylum Pseudomonadota; class Gammaproteobacteria; order Pseudomonadales; family Pseudomonadaceae; genus Metapseudomonas. Next base: position 8,820 of record NZ_SSOJ01000163.1, read on the forward strand.
GTTTCCACCACCACGATATCTTCCAGGCCGATCACCGAGACCAGCTTGCCGATGCCATGCACCAGGCAGTTGTGGCTGTCCTGCAGCACGACGTCGCCCTTGATGACATTGCCGTCGGCATCCTTCTCGTGCACATCCCAGATCGACGCCCAGCAGCCGACGTCGCTCCAGCCGGCTTCCAACGGCACCACGCAGGCGCGCGCCGTCTTCTCCATCACTGCGTAGTCGATGGAGTTTTCCGGGCAGTTGGCAAAGGTGGTTTCGTCTATCTCGATGTACTCGCCGTTATGCCTGCTGTGCTCCAGTGCCTGCTGGCAGGCATCGTGTATCTCGGGGGCGTGCTCCTTCAGTTCCTCGAGGTAGCGGCTGGCCCGGAACAGGAACATGCCGCTGTTCCAGAAGTAGTCGCCGGACTGGACGAATTCACTGGCGCGTTGCGCATCGGGTTTCTCGACGAACTGGGCGACGCGACTCACCCCATCCGGCAATTGCGGGGCGGGTTCGGAGCGAATGTAGCCGTAGCCCGTTTCCGGCCTGCTCGCCGGTACGCCGAACAGCACCATCTCGCCGTTCTCGGCGGCACTGCTGGCAAGTGCCACGGCTTGCTGGAAAGCCTCCTGGTCTTCCAGCACATGATCGGAGGGGAGCACCAGCAGCAGTTCGTCGCGGCCGTCATTGATCAGCTGCATGGCGGCGATGGCCACCGCCGGAGCGGTATTGCGGCCGAAGGGTTCGAGCAGGATCGCCTGGGTGGTGAACTTCAGTTCGGCGAGCTGATCCTGGACGATGAATCGGTGGTCCTTGTTGCAGACCAGCAAGGGCGCCTGCATGCCTTCGAATGCCAGGCGCTGGAGGGTCTGCTGGAACAGCGTGTGCTCGCCGGTGAGCACGAGGAATTGCTTGGGGAATTGCCGGCGTGACAGCGGCCAGAGCCTCGAGCCGCAACCACCTGAGAGAATGACGGGAATCATGCTGTTTCTCCTACTGTGATCTTGAAGCTGCTGCGCGACATAGGCGCTTCATTCATTGGCCAGCGGACGCTTGACCCAGACCGGTGCGAGCTTGCCGCCGCTGCTGGTGACGTACAGGCACACGACCTCGCCGCGATTGAGGGAGACCGGCTTCAGGTCGCTGACTTTCCGGTTGCCGGCGAACAGCGCCAGGTTGACCTTGACCGGGTTGATCTCGCGGTCGCCATAACTCTGCGGCGCGACGTTCTCCACCACTGGGGTCTTGCCGTCGGCGGTTTTCAGGCTGAGCGACGTATCGCTGAGGTTCTGCACCCGCACCAAGGCCTTCTGCCTGTTCCGGTACGGCTTCTCTTCCACCAGCCTGGGCTGGCCGGTGGGCAGGTTGACCAGGGTGTAGTAGCGGCCCGCGCCGAGTTTTACCGGCAGGCTCTGGCTGCCGACCTGGGCGCTGTAGTTCCCGCCGGGGAGGAAGCTGAAGTCGGTGCTGGCCAGTGGGCCGACATCCTCGAGGCTGGCGCTGCCGACATTGGCGCTGACCTCCTGGTTGCTGGCGTTGTACAGGCGCACGAAGGTCGAACCCTTGGGCGCGGCGGGGCCGTAGAGGGCGGCGTCGTCGGCCTGGGCCTGCCAGGTGAACAGGCTGGCGAGCAGCAGGGCGCCGGTGGCGATCAGGGATTGTCGCGAACGAGGGTGGGGCATGGGTTTCATGGTCGGTTGCTCCTCGAGGGGCCGAATCAATCGGCCTGGGTAGCCAGACTTCGTCCTGCCGCGCCATTGGCCTCGAGTTGGTCGATCCAGGCCGGATCGAACTGGCTGAGGTCGGGGGCCATCGGTAGATAGCGTTCGGGGAATTCCCAGATCACCAGTTGTGGCGGGGAGTCCCTGAACGCGTCGGTTTGCAGGTACTTGAGCATCGGCAGCAGCGGGCGCTGCAGCGTGGCGGACCAGGCGACCAGGCGTCCCGCAGGGAGCATGGCCGCGCCGGCGGGCTCGTCGGCCGCCGCCTTCGGTGCGGCATGGGCGAGCGGCCTGGTATGGAAGTCGTGCAGACCAAAGAAGGCGAGGCTGGCATAGGCAATGACCAGGGTGGCGACCTGCAGGCTTTCCGAGCGGAACAGCACCCAGCCAAGGATCACCACCAGGAAGGTAACGACCCACTTCAACGGGCTGAAACGCAGCGGGGCGGCGTCGACGCCAAGGGCGCCTTCCATCGCCAGCCAGAATCCGTGCCAGGCACCCCAGAGCACGAAGGTGAAGTTGGCGCCGTGCCACAGGCCGCCGAGCAACATGGTCAGCAGCAGGTTGCGATAGCGTGCCCCGCACAGGTAGTACAAGCCGAGAAAGGTCGGCAGGAACAGAAACAGGAACACGTTGGATGAAAACACCATCCGCGTTTCCTCCATTGAAGAACTGTCAGGGCCAAGCGGCCCACCCGTTCCTCCCCTGGTGTTGCAAGGTCTTTCGCCCGCCGCCTCTTGGCACGATCGGGGTGTTGCATCACCCCGTGCATGGGGTGGGAAGGCGCTCTGCGTCGCCGTGAAGCTCGTTTGTGCGATGCGCCCGCCGTGCGCACCGCCCGTGTCAGCCCTTCTTCGCCGCCGCTGGATCGAACAATCGGGTCAGGTCACCGCCGAGGCGGAAGTTCCTGAATGGCTGCATCGACTGCTTCCACTTCAGCGTTTCAGCACTGCAGCGGTAGAGCGTGCAGTAGGGTTCCAGCCAGGCGAACTTGCCGTCTTCCTTCAGCTCGGACATGGACTGGCGCTTGCCGGCCTTGTCGGCGAAGTCGTCCGGATCCTCGATACCTTGCAGCACCCGCTCGGCCAGGCGGCGCAGCGCCGCATTGTGGTCTTCGCGCAAGTCGACGCCGTTGGCCTGGGCGAAGGCGGCGATCATCGCCAGGGGCGCCAGGCTGTAGTTGTGGTAGGCGAGGGCGCGCTGCTCGCGCCTGAGTTCGTTGGGCAGGAAGCCGTCCCGGTCCACCTGGCCGGTGGCCACGCGGAATTGCGCCACCGACCAGTCGAAGAAGTCGCTGCGATTGGTCGCCACGGCGGTGGCCATCACCGACCAGGCGGCCCAGTAGGAGTGGTTGTTGATCTCCTTCAGCGGCAGGTCGCTCCAGTCCTTGATCGTCTGCTCCGCCAGTTTGACGAACCAGGACTCGATCAGCTGGCTCTGCCGGGCGTAGGGTGCAAGAGGCTGCGACCTGGAGAACTTCAGCCGCAGCCAGGCCGCAGACAGGCTGCCCAGGGCCCATTTGCGCATCGACTTGCCGGTGTGATTGAAGTCGGTGGACAGCAAGGCGTTGGCCTGGGCCCAATCACCGAGCCATTGCAGGGTGCATTGCAGGCTCTGGGCTTGGCCATCGCGCATGTAGCGCATCACTTGCTTGTTGACCCCGCGCTCGAGGTCGTTGATGGCCTTGGTCTTGGCGCGGAACTCCTGCTCGGCCTCGCGATTGAGGGTCGCGCGCGCCTGGTCCGAACCCTCGTACTTGCTGCGGAATACCAGGGCCTCGGTATAGGGCTCAGGCGTCGTCAGCGTGCAGTCCTGCGGGTCGCCCTTCCTGTCCCGCTCGACCGCTGCGTAATAGCCGGGCGGCGGCACCAGTCCGGCACCTTGCACAGTGCCGCTGGCAAGCAGGGCGCATGCCAGAAGGCAGGGCAGCAGACGTTGCGCGCGCATCATGTGGTCCTCACGGCTCGCTCTGGGCCGTCTGCTGTGCGGGTGCGGCAAAACGGTTGCGCTGGCACACCTTGACCTCGACAGCGAGCGGCTTGCTGCCCACTGGCGGTCCTTGCAACTCGAGGGAAAGCAGGATCAGATCGGCCCAGTCCTGGTCCGAGCGCAACTCGAAGGCGAAGCGGCCATCGGTCTCGCTGGATGCGGGTTTCTCGATCTTCAGCGTCTCGCGCCGGCCGTTGAGGTGCCAAAGGGAGGCTTGCAGGGTCTTCACCGAGGTATCGGCGAAGCGGATGTCCACCTGGTACTGGCCGTTACGTACATTCTTCAGGCCGTCCTGGCCGTTGACCAACACCTCGTTGCTGCCTGGACGCAACCGGGTCTTTGCCGAAAGTATCGCCGGCTTGCCGACACAGCCGTTGTCGAGCATGGCGAAGATCTGCCGGTAGATGGTTTCCTGGTCCAGCCGGTAGAGCGGTGAGAGTTCCCAGATCAGGATCTTCGGCGGGCTGTTCAGGAACTCCTGACTGCCGAGCAACTGCAACAAGGCCTCTTCCAGGCCCCCACCGGGCAAGGCTGCATTGAACACGTCGGCGCCCAGGTGTTCGGCGAGGAAGCCGGCGAAGTTGTAGTTCGGCCCGCTATGGCTGGTGCCGACCAGGACTATCTGCGGGTTGCCGGTGTCGCCGAACAGCTCGTCGCCGCCGCTCGCATCCTTCGGCTCGGTGGCGAACTGGTCCGTGTATTCGGTGGCATAGCTGGTGCCGCACAGCTGCCCGGCAACCTTGTGCAGGGTGCCTTTCTTGCCCATGCGGCCAGTCACCTTGCTGACGTACTCGCGTTTCGGGATGCCCTGGTAGACCGGCAACCGCTTGATCGTCTCGGCCACCAGCCTGGCTGTGCGATCCGCGCCGTATGGGGTCCAGTGCTGGTCGCCGCGGAAGTAGAAGGCATGCTCCTCATGCTCGCCGGCCAACTGCGAAAGATCCGGCACGGCGAACCCCATCCGCTTGAAGCGGCCGAGCATGGCCTGGTAGTTGGTCAGTGCCCGTTGATAGTCGAAGCTGGCCATCTGTGCGGGGTTGAGCTTGTCCCGGTTTACCAGGCCGCGGGTCGGTTGATAGACCAGTACCAGCTCGATGCCCTTGCTCTGGAAGGCGTCGTGCAAGCGTTGAAGCCGACGGTAGCCGGCCGGCGAGGTATCGAACTCGGTGCGCAGGTCTTCGCGGGTGCGGAATAGCCAGTCGCCCTGGGCCTGCACCAGGGTGATGAAGTTCTTCTGGTAATTGGTGGTGTACCGGCTGGCGTCATGTGCCGCCGGGCACAGGCTGCAACAGGGCGTGGCCTGATAGACCGGGCCTTCTGCCTGTACGGCGCTGGCGGCTAGCATCGTCAGGGCCAGTGGCAGGTATGACAGTTGACTTGCGTTCATGAGGGTCACCTCAGTCCTGAAGTCCCGCCTGGCTTTCCACCAGGGCGATTCGCACGGCTTTGCGCTGGCGCACCAGCAGATCGAGGATTTCGTCCTGGCGCTCACCCAGGATGCCGCTGAGGCTGATACCCGAGGATTTTCCCGGCAGCGCCATGTCCACCCGGTACAACTCGATGGAAAGCGGCGAATCGATCGTCAGCGGGGTGCTGCCGTTGCCGGACAGCTGACCGCCGACCAGGGTTATCGACACCTTGGTGTCGTAGGGGTCGAGCTTGGGGTTGCGGCGTTTATCAGAGAGCTTCCTGGTGTGCCCATAGACGCCGCTCAAACCGTTGCCGACGACGAAGTTTTCGTACAGTCGGATGTTCACGCTATTGCGCAGGCGGATGCCGTGGCGGGCATTGCCGATTACCCGGTTGCCCCAGAACAGGTTGTTCGAGCTTTCGTAAAGGGTGATGCCATCGGCCCGGTTGTCGTACACCTCGTTGTAGGCCACCAGGTTGTTGACGCTGTTACGGTCGAGAACGATGCCGGAAAGGTGGTTGTCGTGGATCTGGTTGTTGAAGATCCAGCTGTCGTCGACTTCCCTGGAAATGATGATGCCGTGCTTCTCGCGGGTCCCGCGCACGGTGTTGTTGGCGATGATCAACCGCTGCGAGCGGTCGTGCGGGTCGATGCCATAGACCTGGCTGTCGCGGAAGGTGTTGCCCTTGAGCACCACATCCCGGGCTTCGTAGCAGTAGAAACCGAACCAGAGGTCGGCGAACTCCGAATCGATCAGCCAGCCCATGGGCGCAGGGCGCCGCAGGCGTTTATTGATATCCGGCGTGTGCTGCGACAGCGACATGCCATAGGACTTGTTGCTGTTGTAACCGAGGCTACCGAGGAAACTCTTGACTATGTAGGTCTCGGTGCCGCCCCAGGACAGCAGGAAGGGGCGGAACTCCCCGGGCTTGCGCAGGCCCGCAGCGGCATTCTCCGCTTCGCGCCAGCCGATGACCTTGCTGTCGGTAATGAACAGCTTGCCGTCGTTGATCAGGAAGGCGCCGCGCTCCTGCGACAGACGCAGGGTCTGGCGGTCGATGTGCAGGGTCGCGCCGCGGGCCACGACTATTGGCAACCGCGCCAGGTAGATGCCCTCGGCGCTGACGCTGAAATGCTGCTTGGGCAACTTTTTCGCCAGTGTGGCGAGGTCGACGTAGCCGCCTTCGATGAAAATGGCCTGCGGCATGCCGCGCTGGCGCCTGACCCACTCGGCCAGGCGGTTGTTGCCGCCAACGAATTGCTTCAGCGTGTCCTGCTGCAGCATGCGCCGCAGCGTCACCTGGCCGGGTTCGCCACGCGGGATCCTGGCTTGCACCGCGGCAGCGGTGTAGCCCGACATGTCCGGCAGCTTGGGCTCGGCCAGGGTCAGCGATTCGACCGGCACACTGGTGACGGTATAGTTCCTGGCCTTGGGAACCTCCTTGGTGTCCACCAGCGGCACGCTCGGTTGTCCTGCCAGCGCACTGCCGGTCAGCAGTGCACCAATCAGCAGGACGACGAGGGAGCGAGTTGCGCACCACCGGTTGAACATCGTTACGGTCCTCCTCTGGGGTCAGAAACGCCAGATCACATCGACGATGGCGCGGTGCATGTTCGAGTCGACGCCACTGCCATAGGCATCGCCCGAAAGGAACAGGCCGCCACGAAAGCGCACCAGCGCAGAGGGTTCGTCGATCGCCTGGCTCATGGAGGCCGGCAGCAGGCCCTCCTTGAAGTACCGGGTGAGCACCAGGTCGACTTCCTGACCGATGTCCTTGTCGTCCTCGACCAGGGCGGCGTTGACGCCGCTGTCGCCGAGTGGCTGGTCGCCGTCGACGCGCCAGAAGCGGTGGTAGACCAGGCTGGCGTCATACTCATCGCGCAGCTGCCAGGAGCCGAACAGGGTGGCCACCTGCAGATTGCTCAATTCGCCACGGAAGGCTTCGCCGAAGCGGTGCACGCGCGAGCGCGTCCCGGTGAAGCTGTTGCGGTTGCTCTCCAGGCCGGTCTGCTGGAAGTTGTCCTCGCCGTCATCACCGCCGCCGCTGCCACGGGCGTAGGCGATACCGGCCCGCCAACTCGGGTCGAAGCTCCAGCGCAGGCCGAGGTCGGTGCCCCAGGCGTTGACATTGGCGCTCTCCTCGCCGCTGGCAATGGGCTGGCCGCCGGGCCCGCTGGTGGTGAGCAACTGGTCGCGGTCGCCATTCAGCCAGATCACGCTGGCCCAGTAGTTCAGTGTCTGCTGATTACGCCAGTCGAACGCGTCGCTGTTGGCGCTCAAACCGACCCAGGTAAGGTCTCCGGTGGTGTCCTTGTCCAACTGCTCGACCTCTTCGCCGGGGCTGGGCAAGTCGCCGTCGTCGTGGCTGTAGTGCAGGTTGAGGCCGACCCAGTGGCCGGGCGTCCATTGGGTGGCGATGTCGCCATAGAGGTGCTGACGGTCCTCATCCTCCGGCGCCAGTTCGTCGATATCGGTGCGGTACTCGCTGAAGCGTTCGGCCAGGCCGAGATGGGCACGGAGGAGGGTGGTGTCGAACGTCCAGTTCAGGGCTTCGATGTTGGTGTCGCGCCAGAGGCTGTCGTCGTTGCGCAGGCGCTGGCGACCGAAGCGCAGCTCTTCGCCCGGGTAGGCAGTGAACCCGGAGTAGCCGATCCAGAATTCGCGCATCGCCAGGTAACTGTCATCGGCCTGGCGGTCGTTGTCATTGTCGCTGACGCTGCTGGAACCCTCGTCCAGGTCGGGGGACTGCAGGGGGTCGGTTTCGATGGTGTCGGTGGCGGCCACCGCCTGGGCCATGGCGTAGGCGCTCCAGTCACCGCGCTGGAAGTAGGCCCAGGGCCGTACGTCGATACCGATGCCGTTGACGTCGCCACCGTCGCGGGTACCAAGGTCGCGGTCGTCCTCGGACTGGGCGGTGATCTTGATGTCGAGCCCGAACGGCTTGTCGTTCATCGCCGCGGCCCATACCGGAGCGCCGCAGAGTAGTGGAACGGTCAGGCTAACGCGAATCCATTGTTTTCGTTTCATGGTCTGTTCCGTTGGGGACTAAGTTCGGCGGTGCCGCCGGCGGGCGGTTCGACACTGGGAACGTCACCGCCGGCAGCAGCACGGAGCATAGTGCTATCACCGCGAAACTGCCGCTCCGCCTGTAGCCGCTTTTGCGCCTCGGCGCGCTGGGCTGGCGACAACTGTTGCGCCAGTTGCGTGGAATAGGCCGGCGCTTCGGGCTTGCCCGCCTGTACCGCGAGCTGACTGAACATGTAGGCGTTGACCAGGTCCGGCTGGATGCCACGGCCCTGACTGAACAGCTGCGCAAGGGCGTAATCGGCGCTGGCGTGGCCGCTGCGGGCGGCACTGAGCAGGTGGTCGAGGGCCTTGTCCGGATTTACCTCGCCGAGATAGCCGCGGCGGTAGATCTGCCCCAGGTAGTAGTTGGCACTCGGCTCGGTAGCCGCGGCCTTGAGCAGGTGCTGCTCGGCCTTGGCCGGGTCCTGCGGTACCAGCTTGCCTTCGTAGTAGATCTTGCCCAACAGCAGCTCTGCTCGTGGTTCGCCGGCATCGCTGGCGCGTTGCAGATAGTCCAGCACCTGCTCGGTATTGTCCTGGTCCGGGGCGTCGTAGAGCAGGCGAGCGAGGCTCACCCAGGCCGCCGGATAGCTCGGCGCGATCGGTTCCAGCAGCGCCTTGGCGGCCTCGAAATCAGGTTTACCGAGCGCCGGGTCGACCAGCACCTGGGCCACCGAGTCGATCCGTTGCGGTGGCACCCGGCCGTTCTGGTAGGCAGTTTGCAGTTGAGCGATCAGGGCTTGCTGCTGTTCGCGCTGCCCGCGCTTCTGGTAAACCGTGGCCAATTCGACGTAGCAGGCATCCTGCACCGTCAGGGCCTCCTTGCAGATGCGTTCGATTTCATCGAGATGCTGGTCGTAGCTGCCCTGGGCCCGGTACAGCAGCACTTGCGCCAGTTCCGCCTGTGGCTGGCCCTCGGCGCGCCACTGGTTGACCTGCTGCTGCGCATTGACCGTGGGGAAGGTCTGCGGGTGTTGCACATAGAGCAGGGTCAGCGGCAGCGCTGTGTTCTGCTCGCCGGCGGCCATGGCATCCTTGAGCAGCGTTTCAGCTTCCCGCTGCTCCGCTTCGGTTGCGTCCGGCTTGCTCGCCAGCAGCCGTCCCAGGCGCGCGGCGGCGCGCGGTGAGGTAGCGGCGGCCTGGCGGTAGGTTGCCTCGGCCTGGCGCCGCTGCTCGGGGTCGCCGGTTTCCAGCTGGATGTCGGCGAGGCCCACTTGGGCGTCGGCGTAACCGAGGTCGGCGAGCTGGCGATAGTTCTGTTCGGCAGTGGCGGTGTCGCCGCGGGCCATGGCCTCCTGGGCCAGGCGCTGATCGGGCAGGCCGGTGCAGCCGGCCAGGCCCAGAACGCCTAGGAGCAGGAGAGGGCGTACAGGTATCTCAGCCACGAGCAGGTCCTCCAAAGGGCCCCAGCGCCTGGAGCTAGTAGATCAGCCATACAAGCGATGGCCCCCGAGTGACGCTGACTTCCACCGGCCGGCCGGCGAGGGCATTGTCCAGCGGCTCGTCAGGTTTGATCTGTACACGGATATCGGTGGACAGGTCGTTGATGGTGGCGGAGTTCAGGTTGCTGCTGACGATGCTACCGCCGCGCTCCTGCTCTTCACCCGCGACCACGAAGCTGACCCGGTTTCCCGGGGCGACCGCCCTGAACTTCGCATAGGGAAACTTGGCTTCGATGCTGGCCTGGCTGCCGCGCTGGGCGAACTGGAAGATCACGTCGCCCTTGCCGGCGTACTGTCCGTCGGCCACCAGTTGGCGGAGCAGGGTGCAATCGCATGGGCTGGTGACCGTCCCACTCATCTGCCGGCCCAACAACTCCTCGAGACGCTCGGGCTTGATCTGGCTGTCGGCCAGCTGGCCCTTGAACATATCCATCATCGAGGTCTTGAAGGTGGCGACCGGTGCCCCCTTGGTCACCACGCCGTCTTCGCCGATCAGGCTTTGCACCGTACCTTCGCGTGGCATGGTCACCTCCATGCTGGGGACAGTGACCAGTGCGGACTGGGCATGGGTGACGAAGTACAGGTCGTATAGCGCTGAGGCGATGAAGACGAAGGCCACCACGCCGATGACCAGCACGACCAGACTGAGGATCATTGCCCGAAAGCGACCGAACCGCCCCAGCCCCGAGTGGCCCTTGTTCTTGCGCGGTGCGCCGAAGTTGTCGCGCTGCAGGGTACTGAGCAACTCGCCGACGCTGACCAGTTCACCGGAAAGGTGCGCGGAAATCAGGTGGCGCAGGGTGACGATGTCGCGCGGCTTGAGGTTGTGGAACTGGCAACCGGCACGGTTGCTGGTCGGATCCACCGAACGCACCTGGAACTCGACGCGCATGACCAGCGCCAGGTCGTCGATGGCGAATATCAGTTCGCCCTTGTGGTAGTCGCCGACCGCGACCGGGTGCTTTCCCGCCAGGTAGCTGAAGCCGCCGGCGGAAAGCTCCTGCAGGCTGTGCTCGACCAGGTGCTGGTTCTTTCCGGCGAAACGTATCCTCGCCGGCATCCGCACCCGGGCGTGCTGGCGCTGGATTTCCGATTCATGCACGACGTTGACGGCTGTGTTCATGGCGACGTTCCTACTCAATTCCATTGGCTTGGCTCACACCACCAGCAACAGCGTGGCAATGAACAGACTGGCGGCTGAAAAGGTCATCGAACGTGACGACCAGACATTGAACCAGCGCTGGAAACCGCCGAGGTCGCGGTTGAGCCTGGTTTTCTGGCGCGTCCAGGACTGCTGGTCGAGGCGGAAGAAGACATGGATCTTCACCAGCGCGCCGACTATCTGGTTGTAATAAAGAAGCAGCGGGTAAGCCGGGCCGACGGGATGGCCGGTGACCGTCAGCAGCAGGGTCAGGACCAGGCGGGTGAAGCCGATCCAGAGCAGGTAGATCAGCAGGTAGGCGATGCTGTACTTGAGGCTGGCGATGAGCGCCACGGCCAGGCCGAGCAGGCAGGTCCACATCGACACGCGCTGGTCGAACAGCACCAGGCTGGTGAACAGACCGAGGCGCCCCGGGCCGAGCCTCATCGCCCGGGAGTTCTGCCGCAGGTTGTTGCCGTACCAGCGGAACATCAGCTTGCGGCTGGCCTTGAAGAAGCTCTTTTCCGGCGGGTGCTCGATGGTGTCGATCGCCACATCCGGTACGTAGAAGGTGTCGTAGCCCAGGCGCATCAGGCTGTACCAGCTGGACTTGTCGTCGCCGGTGAGGAAGGGGAAACGGCCCAGTCGCCAGTGGTCGAGATAGTCGCTCTCGACGTCGGCGATGAAGCCGGGGTCCGTCGCCACTTCGGCGCGGAACATCGACAGGCGCCCGGTCATGGTCAGCACTCGCTTGCCGAGTGCCATCGAACACATGTTGAGGTGGCGCTGGGCGAAACGCAGCCTGTGCCACTCGCGCATGATGTAGCTGCCATGCACATGGCAGAATTCGTTGGTGGTCAGCCCGCCGAGCCTGGGGAACAGGCGAAAATAAGGAACGGTCCTGCCAATGATTCCCGGCTTGAGGATGCTGTCGCCATCGACGACCACTACGACCGCGTCAGGCGTCGGCAGATGCCGGGAAATGGCGCGAAAGCCATTGGCCAGGCCGTCGCGCTTGCCGGTGCCGGCGATGCGCACGAAGTGCAGTTTGACCCGTGCCGGCGGGTCGTACCTCGCCCACAGGCGCTTCACCAGCAACTCGTCGGACAGCTCGACTATGGAACAGACAATGCTGGTGGGGTGGCCGCAGGCGATGGCTTCCTCGATCACCGAGCGGTAGACCATGGCGGTGGTCAGCGCGTCGATGCGGAAGCTGGTGACCAGCAGGCAAACGTGGGGGAGGGCGGTCGCCTCGACGAGCTGACGCGCCTTGCGCCGGTAGTGCGGGAAGACGACGTAGAGGAACAGCAGGCCGCGGAGGAAATGGGTGAGGCCCATGGAATAGCGCCAGATGCCGACCGCGCCGAGCAGCAGGAGGAAGTCCCTGGACGTGGGATCGAAAAGCGTCTGCGGTACGGCCAGGGCAAGGACCATCAGCAGGCTGAGGTAGAACAACCACCCGGCGATATCGATGAAACCCTGCGTGAGCCTCTCCATCGTCTGCGTCCGTGATCTGTTTCGGATAGGGCGATGGCTTCGTCTATTCGGCCAAGCCATCGCCACCCGGTTTCAGTTGTTCACCAACAGATGCCTTCGCGGCTGTCGTCGCTGCCATGGGCCATGAAGCCAACCAGGTCTACGACATGCTTGCCTTCCGGCACTTGCTGGACGAGAGCCCGGAAGCACTCATCGGCATTGCCGAGGACGATGACCTCCGCATTCGCGATCACGCTGTCGAAATCGCTGTTGAGCAATGACGACACATGGGGGATCTTCGATTCGATGTAGTCCTTGTTGGCACCGTGGACCCGGGCGTACTCGACGTTGCGGTCATAGATGCTGAGCTCATAGCCCTTGCCGATCAGCATCTCGGCCAGCTGTACCAGCGGGCTTTCGCGCAGGTCGTCGGTACCGGCCTTGAACGACAGGCCGAGCAGGGCGACCTTGCGCTTGTCGTAACCGGCGATGATGTCGAGGGCGTGCAGAACCTGCGCCTCGTTGCTGTGCATCAGGGCCCCGATCAGCGGCGTTGCCACATCCAGCTGGCCGGCGCGGTAGGAGAGGGCGCGCACATCCTTGGGCAGGCAGGAGCCGCCGAAGGCGAAACCAGGGCGCATGTAGTACCTGGACAAGTTGAGCTTGTGGTCCTGGCAGACCACATCCATCACCTCGCGGCCATCGACGCCAACGGCCTTGGCAATGTTGCCGATCTCATTGGCGAAGGTGACCTTGGTCGCATGCCAGACGTTGCAGCTGTACTTGATCATCTCCGCCACTTCGATGCTTTTGCGCACCACAGGGGCATCGAGCTCTTCGTAGAGCGACTGCAGCAAGTCGCCGGAATGCCGGTCCAGTTCGCCGATCACCGTCATCGGCGGAAAGTTGTAATCCTGGATCGCGGTGCTTTCGCGGAGGAACTCGGGATTGACCGCGACGCCGAAGTCCACGCCCGCCTGCTTGCCGGAGCAGTCTTCGAGAATCGGGATCACCACGTTTTTCACCGTGCCCGGCAACACCGTGCTGCGCACGACGACCGTGTGCCGCTCTGACTTGTCGCGCAGGGCGAAACCAATTTCACGGCAGACGCCTTCGATGAAATTGAGGGCCAGGTCGCCGTTCTTCTTGCTCGGCGTTCCGACGCAGAGCAGCGACACATCCGTGGCGGCGATGGCCTCCGATACATCGGTAGTACCCCGCAGGAGACCGGCCTGAATGCCCTGCTGCAGCAGCTCCTGCAATCCCGGTTCGACGATTGGGGATTTCCCCTGGTTGATCAACGCTACCTTGGTGGACGAAATGTCCACGCCCACAACTTCATGACCCCGCGCGGAAAGACAGCCGGCGCAGACCGCACCGACATAGCCGAGCCCAAAAATGCTTAGACGCATTTTTATTCTCCTTAGTCGTCAATTTCATTAGGTTCATTACGTACGCCAATAAAATGCATAACCGATAAGTGAATCGACTCAATGCTTGTGCTCGGCAAAATAACCGGGAAGCCGAATGCGCCCTGACAAAAGGCGGCATCCGGCTTAAAAGTCGGTATCTGATCCTTCCTGGAAGTTTTTTCTTGCGACAAGGCGAGGCTATCCAAAATGCCTCGTACTGACCTGTCTCGAACTGCGGTTCATGTAATGTCTTGCTTGCCGTTTTCGAGCGCTTGGATCGAACCTGGCAAAGAACCCTGCAATCGATGAACAGCCGGTGATGAAACTCTGACCAGCATCCACGAAAGAAAGTTAGCTCCATGTTTCGCCATTTCTAGAATGAATCGCTATGGCGATTAGTGCCAAGTAGCCTCAGAAGGTCGGGACTGGTACTTCAGGAAAAAAGAACTGCCGGAACGACAGCCAGACCTGCGGGCGCCGCCAGCAATAGCGTCGAAAGGATCGAGTCGCCTATTGCTGCACTACATGCAGCAAACAAATGCAAGTGAACCAAATTGTTCAATGCGGGCAAGGCTCACATAATCCATCCCATCCTCGTCACGGGGCCATGTTCAGCACGTGGAGACAGAGATGGTTCAAGTAATTCGGTTAGACCGGCTCGGCGGACCCGAGGTATTGCGGATCGAGAACCTGGGCGAGCGCGAACCCGGGCCTGGCGAGGCTTGGCTCGAGCAGGTAGCCGCCGGTGTCAATTACCTGGATGTGACGCAACGGAATGGCGCAGTGCCCATCGCTCTTCCTTCCGGTCTGGGGCTGGAAGGTGCAGGCCGAGTCACGGCAGTCGGACCGGGTGTCACCAGTGTCCGCGTGGGTGATCGCGCGGCGTATGCGACCGGCCCGATCGGCGCCTATGCCAGCGCACGGCTGTACCCCGCCGAGCGACTGGTCAGAATTCCGGACGAGATGTCGTTCGATGATGCCGCCGCCGTGATGTTCAAGGGAATCACGGCCCAGTATCTGCTCAAGACCACCTATCCCGTCGGCCCAGGCACGACCATGGTGCTTTACGGCGTAGCGGGTGGGCTCGGCGAAATCATGGCGCAATGGGCCAAGCATCTTGGTGCGTTCGTTATTGGCGTGGTGTCGAAGGAAGCCAGCGTGGAGAAGGCGAAGGGCCTCGGTTGCGATGCCGTCCTGGTGTTCAATCCGCTCACTCTTGCGGCAGACATCGCACGCATCACCGATGGCCGAAAGGCGGATGTCGTGTATGACCCCATCGGTCGCATTTCCTTCGAGGCGTCCCTGGATAGCTTGCGACCGCGCGGCACCATGGTGTCGTTCGGCGCCTCTTCCGGCACACCAGCGCCTGTGGAACTGGCGACACTCAATAGGAAGGGGTCATTGTTTCTGACTCGGCCATCGTTGGCCGCGCATACCGCTACCGCTTTCGAGTACCAGGAGCGTGCGCGGGACCTCCTCGAGGCAATCGCTTCAGGTGTCGTCACGCCGCGCATCTGGGGCAAATATCCGCTTGCAGACGCCGCACAAGCCCACGCCGCACTGGAGTCAGGGCAATCATCCGGCGCGATTATCCTGAAGCCATGACACAGGATTTGCTCGACTCCGGACAGAGTGACGAAATCGCTGCCTTGCTCGCCGTGGCATCGGAAGGTTCGTTTGTAGCCGCCGGCCGTTTGTTACAGCGGCATCCCACGGTGGTATCCAAGCGCGTGGCTGCCCTGGAGAAGCGGCTGGGGGTTCGCCTGATCGAAAGGTCGACTCGCCAGGTCCGGATGACCAGTGCTGGTGCGCAACTGGAGCAGCGCCTGCGAGCGGCCATAGGGGCGATCAAGGAAGCGGAGCAGGAGGCATCGTCCGGCGCAGCAGAAGTGCGCGGAATGCTGCGCCTGGCGTTGCCCGCCTCAATGGGCCGCTTGTGGTTGGCGCCCATGCTGCCGGAGTTCCTCAAGGCCCACCCCCAGGTGTCGCTCGTGGCGGATTACAGCGAGCGCTTCGTGGACATCATCGCCGAAGGCTACGACCTGGCCATCCGGATCGGGGAGCTGAGCGACAGCCGCCTGGTTGCCCGGAAGCTGGGCGATCATCGCCGCATCCTGTGCGCATCGCCCGGGTACCTGGAGGAGCATGGGGTGCCGGGCTCGCCGGGGGATCTCGACTCCCACGACTGCCTGGGGTTTACCGGCTTCGCGTCCTTCCCGGAATGGCGCCTGTCCAACGGTGATAGGCAGGAAACGGTGGTGACCCGAGGATCGATCATCTCCAACGACAGTGAATCGCTGCTTGCCGCGGCGCGGGCCGGTACGGGAATCATTGGGGCGGGTGAATGGCTGATGAGCCGCGATCTGGCGGCTGGCCGACTTGTTCATGTGCTGCCGGACTGGCAGCTCGATTCTCAGGGGGCGATCTATCTGGTACGTCCCTCGGCGAGGTTTTCACCTGCCACCACCCTCGCATTCATGGAATGGATCGAGTCGAAATTCGTCAATGGCGCTCCCTGGACGATCGGGGCGCCCTGACAGTCCCTTCACCCGTCCCTGAATGCTTTACGGAGGTCACTTGAACAAGGCTGTGGCTCTGTCGGTCGCGTCGTCGTGCATGTTTGCGAGCCTGTATTACTTCGCCACCTTGCTGGCTCCCCTCACTGGAGTGGAGATATTTGGCTGGCGCATGCTGCTGACACTGCCCTGTGTCACGCTCTTCATGCTGATCGGCGGGGAATGGAAGCGCGTGCTCGAGATAGCCGAGCGCCTGAGAAAAAGGCCGAGTCTGATCCTGGCGCTCTGCATGAGCAGCGCGCTGCTGGGGATTCAGCTGTGGCTGTTCCTCTGGGCTCCCCTCAATGGCCGTGGGCTCCAGGTGTCCCTGGGGTATTTCCTGCTGCCCCTTGCGATGCTGCTGGTCGGCCGGCTGTTCTATCGGGAGCGCCTCACGCCGCTGCAGAAAATGGCAGCTCTCTCGGCCACCCTCGGCGTAGCGCATGAGCTTTACCAGGTAGGTGGGTTCTCCTGGGAAACGCTGCTGGTCGCCATTGGCCTGCCGATCTATTTCATCCTGCGCCGAAAGCTGGGAACCGATCACCTGGGCGGCCTCTGGTTCGACATGCTGCTGACCCTGCCTTTCGCTACCTGGATCATCATGGGGCAGGGCGCTGGCGTCGAACATTTCGCGCAGAGTCCGCGCCTATTCATCCTGATCGTGATTCTGGCCGTGATCAGTGCTACAGCCTTCATGACCTATATCGTTGCCAGCCGCATACTGCCCTTCGGGCTCTTTGGATTGCTGGGCTACGTTGAGCCTGTACTGATGGTGGGCGTGGCTCTGGTCATTGGCGAGCAAATCCAGACTGAGGAATGGCTGACCTACATTCCTATCTGGATCGCCGTTGGCCTGCTCGTGCTGGAGGGTGTGCGTCACCTTGGTCTCGAAGCAAGGAGAACCCCGTCGGCCACCAGGCCTGCCGATCAATGGGAATCGGTCTACCGAGACCAGGGCATGTCCCGGCAATTGCATGAAGGGCAGCCTTGTAGCTGCCAAAGGTAGCCCGTCCACAGTTTACGGAGCTTTTGTCAGGAGTCTTTTATGCGTCCAGCGGACTACAGCAGGCTTGATGGACTCGCACTTGCCTCCCTGCTGCGCAAGGGTGAGACCTCTGCCTTCGAACTGATGACGATAGCGGTGCAACTCGCCCGGGAACGGGCGATGCCCTTGAATGCGCTGTGCTACCAGCGTTTCGAGGAAGCCCTGGAGATGGCCAGGACGGCGCAGCTGGTCGGGCCATTTGGAGGCCTGCCTTTCCTGCTGAAGGATTCCGGGCTTGCCTCCAGGCGCCTGTCATCGTCCATGGGCTCGCGGATGTTTCGCGACACCCGGTTCAGTTTCGATAGCACCCTGGTGGAGCGGTTCGAGGCGGCCGGCTTTATCAGCTTCGCCAGGACGACAGTCCCGGAGCTGTGCATGGCACCTACAACCGAGGCCGTCGCCAATGGTGGTCCGACGCTCAACCCTTGGGATCCTGCGCGGTCGCCAGGAGGCTCCAGCGGCGGCTCGGCGGTGGCTGTTGCATTGGGCGTGGTACCCATCGCCCACGGTAGCGATGGAGGAGGGTCCATACGAATCCCCGCATCCTGCTGCGGCGTCTTTGGCTTGAAACCTTCGCGTGGGCTTCTACCCATGGGGCCGGCGCGCGGGGAGGGGTGGGGCGGTCTCGCAACCGATGGCGTCATCACCCGTACGGTCCGGGATACCGCTGCGGTTCTCGATGCGATCGCAGGGGCCGATCCAGGTGCGCCCTACGCGGCTCCTCGCATGCCGGAGTCCTTCCTGGCAGGGCTGGACAAGCCCTTCGATCGTCCGCTGCGTGTCGCCAAGTGGGTGTCCACGTGGAATGACATTCCCCTCGACGCTGACTGCCTGGCTGCCGTGGAATCGGCTGAAAGGCTACTCATTCGGAACGGCCACCAAGTGGTCGAGATCAGCCCACCTGATATCGACTTCGACGGGTTTGCGAATGCTCTTATCGACGTAATCGCTGCCAACGCCGTCGTCTCCATCGAGACTGCTGCGGTAGGCAGGCCGAGCGAGCAATGGCGCGGACTTCTCGAGCCCGCGATTCTCGGGGCCTACCACTACGGCAAGACGCTGCGGGCTACCGATTACATCTCGGCCATAGCCTGCTTCCAGCAGATTTCGCGGGAGATGGAGCGATACATGCAGGGGTTCGATTTGCTACTGACCCCAACGCTCACGCAGCTGCCGGTCACACTGGGGACCCTGTCAATGAACGACGACTTCCGTTCATTCAGGCTGAAAGGGGCGCGATACACGATGTTCCTCGCGATCATCAACGCCTCGGGCCAACCTGCGGCCAATGTACCCTTGTACTGGAATCAGCAAGGAATTCCCGTCGGCATCCAGTTGGTTGGGCGCTTCGGTGATGAGGATACGATTCTCAGGGCAAGTGCGGAGCTGGAGCGATCGTCACCCTGGATCGGGCTTTACGCGAGACTGAGGGTTGGAGGATAAAGCGGCGGCCGAATGCGACCAGATCGGCATCACCTGCTTCGAGAATCGCCTTGGCCAATTCACCGGTGAAGCCACCTGCGGTGATGGGCTGCCCCTTGTAGTGCTTGCTGACGAGGTGGGCCGCTACCGGATTCCGGCTCCGTCTCTCGTCCTCCATGGCGCCGGCGATGCGCGGCTCGATCAGGTGCAGAATTCGACACTGCCAATGGCTACCAGGCAGGACAGGCCGCAGCAGTCGGCCTGGCCGTTACCCGGTGGGTGGCTTCCTGACCGGCAAGTTACACGCCGGCTCCGACAACTCCCGTGCCACCAAACTGGGCATGCTGGTGTGTGCCGAGAAGAGCGCTCGCGAAACCGCTTTCCTCGATGTGGTCTTTGCCGTCGCCAGCGAGCAGGACAGTACTCCGACCCAGGTCGTCATCGCCTGGCTACTCGCTGCACTCACCCTTCGCGCCCGCCTACGGCGCTACGCACGCCCTCAGCGCCAGCTGTTCGTGTGTACCAGGGGCGCTGTATGCGCAGCACCAAGCGGTCGATCTGCGGCACCAGCAGGTTGGCGGCCAAAACGGCGAAGCAGAGACCATCGGCATAAAGCCCGAATTCGCGAATCAATTCAGTCACCGCGCCAATGGCCACGCCGAAGAGGATGCGACCGCCACGTGTATTGGGGCTGGTGACCGGATCGGTGGCGATGAAAAAGGCGGTGAAGAGATAGCCACCGAGACTGAGGTTGTACAGGCTTTCCTGCGGAGTATGGCCGGCTGCCAGGCACAGCAATACGGTGCTAGCGAGCATGGCCAGCGGAATCTCGATTCGGATCACCCGCAGGACAGCCAGTATTAATCCGCCGGCAATGTAGCCGTACCCCGACAGATTGGGGGTGATCAGTGTGAACTGGTTCTTAGCCAACTGAGTGGCGCCCACGAATGCATCGAGGTTAAGGCGTGGCGCCAGCTGCAACTGTTGTAGAAGAACCGCCTTGGCGTCCAGGGTGAGGGTCCAGGGGGCATAGTTCGAGGGCGCGGGGTACAACTGCTGGTAGAAGCAGATGGCGATGATCCCCAGGCCAACCATGGCGGGGTTGAGGCGGTTGCGACCAAGGCCTCCGCTGCCGTGCTTACACAGGGCGAGAGCGGCAAAACTGGCCACGGCGATCATCCACAGCGGCACCAGCAGCGGCAATGCCCGAGCCAGTATCAGGCCCAGCACCAGCCAGCTCAGGTCGCTCAAACCCTCGCGTACCTTTTGTCCGCGCAGGCGCAGCAGGCCGGCTTCGAAGCCCAGGGCGAGCAGCACGCACCAGAAGGTCTGCAACCAGACCACGCTGCCAAATTGCCAGGCGTACAGGGCGGTGCCCGGCATGAGACACAAGCTGACCAGCAGCATCACCGTGCGGAGTTTGTGCGGGGTAGGACGGCGTATCAGGCTCATGCGCGCAGCTCCGTTTTGCTCTGGCGGAAGGTTTCGCGCAGCGGGATATTGCTCGGACAGCTGCTGCTGCAGCTGCCGCATTCGATACAGGCATCCAATCGCAGTTCCTGCAGGCTGCCCTTGTCGAGGCGTTGGGCGGCATCGTAGAGATCCAGCGGTCTGAGCGACATCGGGCAGACATCCACGCAGCGCGTACAGCGAATGCAACTACCTGCGGGTTGCGGTGCCGGCAGGTAGCGCTCGGCGCCGAATATCAGGCAACTGCTGGTCTTGCTGATGACGGCAGTGGGGTCCGGCAGTGGCTGTCCCATCATCGGACCGCCGACCTGGGTCAACTCGCCTTCGGGGGCCGCGCCAGCAATTTCGCGCAGTGCGCTGACCGGGTAACCCACCGGCACCAGGACATTCCCGGGGCGCTCGCAGTCCCCGGTCAGCGTCAACACGCGTCTTACAAGTGGTTCGGAGTGGAAGACGGCCCGTCCCAGTGCGTAGAGCGTCGCGACATTCAGCGCCAATACGCCGATATCGGCGGGCAGGGTCCCCGGCGCCAGGTTGCGGCCACTCAGGCTCTTGATCATCAACGGCTGCCCCCCTGCCGGGTAACGCTCCGGCAGCGGACAGATCTCGACCGGGGTACGCGCCTGGCGAGCGGCGGCACGTAACGAGGCCATCGCCTCAGGTTTGTTGGTTTCGATTCCGAAGCGGGTCAGCGTTACTCCCATCAGCTCGGCGAGATAGTCGGCGACCTCGATCAGCGCCTCGGCGCGTTCGCGCATGAGACGGTCATCGCAGGTAAGGAAGGGTTCGCATTCGGCACCGTTGATCAGCAGCAGATCGGGGTGCTGGGCACCTGCCAGCTTGAGGGCAGTCGGGAAACCGGCCCCACCAAGGCCGACTATGCCCATCTGCAATGCCCGTTCCACCAGCGCCTCGGGCGTTTGCGGCAGCTCCAGCACCGGGCGTTCGATCCACTCATCCAGACCATCTGCGTTCAGAATGACGGCCATGACCGGTTCGGCCGAGTCGGCCGCGAAGGCGAGATCAATTCGTTCCACGATGCCGGAGGTGCTGGCATGCACCCAAGGGGTGTTGTCATCGCCAATACCGATCACCTCGCCCTTGCGTACATGCTGTCCCGGCTGCACGCAAGCCTGGACACTGCGGCGACCCCGCTCGAGCGGGATCGCCAGCTGTATGTTTCCGACCTCGATCGGGGCAACCGGCGTGGCGTTGGATAATTGCTTGTAGCCTCTGAGCTTGAGCCCGCCGTGCCAGCTACGCTGTGAGGGTGAGGCGATGGCCAGCAGGCGGCGCAAGAAGGGCTTCTGCTGCGGCTGACGCTGGGCGCGGACGGGGTTCTGCATGCGCTCGACGCTCTGCAACGAATGGCTAGACATGTTCTGTCCTCCAATTTTTTGGGGCAAAAAACACCCCTACGCGCTAATGCACATAATGGTTTTTTGCTTCCGGGAAATTGAGCGAAACGCGAGGGCGACACTCGATAACTGACGGGACTAAGAGCACCGAATGAAGGTTTTGTTCAGTTTTTGATCATATTCCCTGACAAACGGTAGGCCTATTCCCAGCCCACGTGGGAGCGTCGGAACGATGTCAGGCCGCGGTGGGGCGGCCGGAACAGAGAGGTGCCGATTGATACGCGCAAGCCTGCTGGTGATGCTGTTGACGTTGCTGTATGGCTGCGGCGAACGGATCGAGCAGCTTTCCGGGCCGACCATGGGGAGCACGTATTCGATCCAGTACGTACCCACCGCGCAGACGCCCGACTCGCAGCGAGTACAGGCCGAAGTCGAGACGATACTCGGGGCGCTCGACCAGCAGTTTTCCACCTGGCGCGGCGACTCCGTGGTTTCCCGCTTCAACGATCTGCCGGCCGGCGGCTGTCAGGCATTGCCGGAAGATATGCGTCGATTGCTGGAGTACGGTGGGTTTCTGTTCCGAGAGAGTGGCGGGGCTTTCGATCTGACGGTGCTGCCATTGATGAACCTCTGGGGCTTCGGTCCGCAGTCACGGGGGGGGCAGGTACCGGATGCGAGCGCGCTGGCACGGGAGCAGGCACGGGTAGGGCAACAGCACCTGCGCCTGGATGGCGACAAGCTGTGCAAGGATGTGGCGGCGCAACTGGATTTCGACAGCATGGTCGCCGGCTATGCGGTGGATCGGGTCGGCGACAGGCTTTCGGCCCTGGGTATCCAGGCCTATCTGGTTGAAATTACCGGCGAACTCAAGGCGGTCGGCCGCAAGCCGGATGGCTCGCCCTGGCGCATCGCCCTGGAAGTACCGAGCGGCGGGCGCGAGCAGCAAGTGGAGCGCGCCATTGCACTGGATGGCTACAGCGTTTCCACCTCCGGCGATTACCGCAACTATTTCGAGGAAGGTGGCCAGCGCTATTCGCACACCTTCGATCCACGTGTCGGCAGGCCGGTGAAGCACGCGCTGGCGGCGGTGACGGTGGTCGACCCTTCGGGGCTGCATGCCGATGGCTTGTCTACGGTGTTGATGGTGCTCGGCCCAGAGGAGGGCTATGCCTTCGCCGAGCGGCATGACGTCGCCGCCTATTTCATCATGCGCCAGGGGCAGGGTTTCGTTGCCCGGGCGACGCCGCGATTCGAGTCGTTGTTTCCCGGGCAAGGCAAGACGCAGTAGTTGCCCTGAATACAGGGATCAGCCAGGTGCCTTCGATGAACGCTTGCCGGGTTTCGCCGGCAATGGATGGAGTAGCTGACGTCATTGGCGCCCTAACAGAGGTAGCCCAGATCCTCGTTCGGTCCATCTCGAACCATGCAGACTACTTTTAGCGGCGCCATGAGCCACCACTGCGAAAAGACAGCGGGGCAGGGCGGAGCGACTTCAGCCACGCACTTGCGTGAACGAAAATTGCAGCGGGCATTTTTACTAGAATCGCCCCATTGCTGACGCTCGCACGCGTCTACAAAACCGAGGCGATTCACACAGTCGATTTCGAGTGACTTCAGCTCATCTAGCAGCTTTGTACTGTTCAGCATCGAAGCTGCCGCTTTGGTTGGCAGGTGGCCGAGACGACCACATCGTCACAGTTGAAAATAGTCGGCATGGAGCAGTCAGTTATCATGCCCCATGCCGAGATGGGTTTAAGTCAGCAGATTACGGTGCAGTTCGATAAACTGCGCAGGGGTCAGCAGGGGCTGGCCGATGATAGCGGTACCGATGCTGTCTAAACCTTCCAAACGCCTTTCACGTTGGTCAATCTTTACTGCACTGAAATGCGAAAGATAGGAGCGATCGTGGTCCAGACCCAGCAGGGAGACGAAGTCCTCAACCGGGATCTGTTCAAAGCGCACCTCCTTGCCTAGAACAGTACTCAGGAGGCCGGCTAGTTCCTGGTGGCTGTATTCTTCTGGCCCATGCAGTTCATAAGTCTGATGGCCATGCCCTTCAGGATTGGTCAGGATACCTGTAACGATGCGTCCGATATCACTTGCAGCCAAGGGAGCAAATCGGCTGTCTGGGTCGAATGGCGTGACATACCGGCCATCCCGAATCAGGGGCGCAATGTAGAGCATCCACTCGGCAAAGAAGGTAATACGCAGATGAGTGGTGGGGATCCCAGTCCAAATAAACACTTGCTCGGACATCCAGTGATTTAGGGTGGCCGGACTACGCGCATCGGGACGTGATTGCTTTTGGGACAAATTTACAATGTGCTTTATCCCTTGTTCTCTTGCCGCTTGGGAAAATATCACTGCCGCTTCAACTAATCCCCCGGTTAGTGGATAGCAGAAGTATGCCCCATCAACGCCTTCCATTGCCGTGCGAACGTGCTTGAGGTTTAGCAGATCTCCCACAAAGACATTAGCACCCTGATCTCGAAGCTTTTGGGCGCGCGCATCTTCGCTGTGAACAAACGCATTTACTCGATGACCTTTCTCCAACAGGAATTTGACAGTCGGAGAACCTGTTGCGCCGGTAGCGCCTGTAACCAGAAAAGTTTTCATCAGTAAGCACCTCAATTTGCAGGCAAGGGAACTTCATTAGAGTTTAGAAGTTCCCCGCACATTGGGATCGTCACATATTGGGTTGAGCGCACCACTTCTATCGACAGAATATTCAGTGATGCCACGGTTCCGGCGCAACAAATCAGACGGTAAACTGAGTTAAAAGCCGGAGTTAGACCAAGTTTATTTCAACATCAATTATGCCCACGTCTTCTATCAGCTTGGTTTCAACGCCGGCCAGGGCGTTGCGGTCGCTGAGATCGGCTTCAAGTACTTCAACCGTCCGCTGAGTCTCTCGGATGATGCGGTTAGCCAGGGCATTAAGACGTTCGCGATTGCGGGCCACGAGGATCAAGTCGTAGCCGCGACGCGCCAGACGGTCTGCGTAGGTCGCACCAATTCCGGATGAGGCTCCCGTGATGAGCGCGGTGCCGGGATGTGCGTGAGCCATGTTGGATCTCCGAGGGAGAGTGAACCTGAAGCTGATATTGCACCGATTTGACGACGCCCTAAATGACGCTTATGGTCGTCTTTTAGGACATCGGAGGAAAAGTGTATGCACCGCATCGGCTATCTGCTGACGGATGGGTTCCAGATGCTTACATTGGCGACGCAGACGGTGTTCGAATACGCCAATTTCGTTGTGAAGAGCCCTTTCTACACGATTGAGATTTTCTCGCCGGCTGGCGGCTTGGTGCTCTCGTCGCTGGGGCTCGCAGTTGATACGCGTCCAATGGAGGCGCCCAGACTGGCTGACACGTGGATCATCGTCGGGGTCAGCGATCCACTGACTGCGGAGCCTGTGGAGGCCGTGTTGGACTTCGTGCGACAGGCCGGTAGCCAAGCACGGCGCACCGCTGGCGTGTGCACCGGTGGCTTCGTTTTGGCCGAGGCCGGTCTGCTCGCCGGGCGCCGCGCCACGACCCACTGGTTTTTCGCCCAAGAAATGCAAAAGCGCTATCCGAACATCGATGTCGACGATGACTGCATCTACATTATCGACGGACCAATCTGGACCTCTGCCGGCATGACCGCAGGACTCGACCTCGCCCTAGGTATGGTAGAAAAGGACCTTGGGGCAGACGTAGCGCGTTCGGTTGCGCACAATTTAGTGATGCACCAGCGCCGTTCGGGTGGGCAATCGCAACATTCAGAGATGCTTGACTTGGCCCCTAAGTCGGATCGCATGCAGAACGTGCTGAACTATGTGCGTCAAAACCTGACGCGGCCGCTCAGCGTAGAGGAGTTGGCAGAGACCGCACACTTGAGCCCGCGCCAATTCACCCGAGTGTTCACCGCGGAAACCGGGCAATCGCCAGCGAAGGCCATCGAAGGTCTGCGGCTGGAGGCTGCGCGGTTAATGATCGAGCAAAGCCGCCACTCTCTAGAAATGATCGCGAGGGAAACCGGGTTTCGCGATCGTCGACACATGCGCGAAGCTTTTATGCGAGGTTATGGTGTGCCTCCCCAGGCGGTGCGCCGAGATGCTCGAAGTGTCGTGCTTTAGCTTCGGTAACTGGGTCATTTACCTGCGCTGATTCTGATTGCCCTGGTTGGGGCGGTTCATTACCATGGCTTCGCATAATCTATATTATGTTAAATTCAATATCGGGTGCCTGGACGATTGAAGTGCTCCAGTGCAGTCCGGTGAACTAAAAGTGGAAAAACCGAGCAAGTAAAACTGGAAACAGCCCCGCTCGCCGACAACACCCAGATTTACTTCGCCACTCACGCAGGCTGTGCGCGAGCTTGAATCTAAGATGCTCGGCGACTTGCTGACCCGCTATGCCTTTGGATGCACAGCAATTTCACGCCCCGGGTTCAGGGCGCCATTCAGCTCCGGCCGAATGCCCGGGCTGGATCAACAAGCTAATCGGCTTGCAAGTCAGATTCCTGGTGAAGAGAAATTGGAAAGTGACGCGCTGATGAATCCGACACGCGAAATTTGCTTGCGCGGGGCTCTAGCTCGTGCCCAGGGCTGCGGCCGGGGTCAAAGTGAGCCCAACAAGTGCTAGCGATTCCACGGGCCAGGGAACTACCTGGACATGAACCCGCTGAACACGGCGGATGGACGAGTCATGGCTTTCGTTCGGTGAGTGGCGCTTCGCACCTGCATCGCTGCATTTTGCGGTTCAGGTTCATTCCCGACGAGATAGCTGGCTATGGACCCTCTCTCGCCCGCCTACAGCGACAAGAGGACTGCTTCGCGTTTCTAAACGGAGCACAATCTGCGTACCGCACGTCCTAAAGGTGGAGCGCTATGAGGGACCGGCTAACGCGACTAACGGGTTCCGCGTCAGAGGTCGGCTTCGTGGCCCAGGTTTCAGAGTCGGCAGTCGACAACCTGGTGGAGGCCGGTGAATTCCAGACGCTATTTTTCGCAGGCTCACGGCCCAGGACCTTCGATCTACTTGGTGCCGCTTTGACGGTGAGCCTCTATAAAGCGTTCAAGGAAATCCTAACGGCCGCTGCCCGCCAGCAAGTGATGCTGCGCTGGACGACGCTCTATGCCCCCGCAGTGCTGGAAGTCGTGGAAGGCTTACGCCAGACGGGCGAGCTGGCGGGGATGGGCCGAATAGAGCTGGATTCCGTAGTGGTCAACCTGGAAAAGGAACTGGTGCGGGTGGTGAGTCGAATGATCCAGCTCACAGCCATCAAGGAGACGGTACATTGCGATTCCGAGATCCAAGGCGGCCGACCTGTTTTCTGCGGCACGCGCCTGCCGGTCGATATCACGCTGGGGCGGCTCGACGCCGGTGAGTCGTTCGCCGTGTTACAGGAGGACTACCCGTACTTGACGCTCGAGAAGATTGAACGGGCGCGGGCTTACCTGGCCATTTTCCCCCAGCACTCCCCTCCTCTCCCTCATCGCTCAAGCCCAACCGCCGGCATCTGACCTATCGTTCTGAAAACTTAGCGCTAGCAATTCCTGGTTCAATTATGCCCACTACATTCTCAGGATCAGGGCACCGCCATTGCACTCCCTTTCCTCGATGCCAATTATGTGTCTCCACATAATTGCGCATAAACAAATTTTCGTGCAATAAACCGCCAAACCGTTAGGTAACTTGGCAATCAGAGACCAAGAGCTATCAATAAGGTCATCTGAAAGGTGAGGCGATCCTTCCAGCAGCGCCCTCCTCTTCTCCCCGGTGATGAACGCCCGCGCTCCCCCCAAGAGCAACGCGAAGGCTGTTTCACTGCCGAGCAGTCGGCGGCGCTCATCGTCAGGAATGGCTATCGCGCTCCGCTCGACCCCGCGGGCGCGGTCGATTATCCGTGGACAATGCCCGCAACTTCGTCCGCTGCAGCCGCCACGACGCGGTCCGAATCGGTAATGAGCAGGTCCTGAGGCCGATTGCCGGCAAGGAAGCTGTTTACTGATGCGAACCAGTAGGCCAGGCCCCAGTCGTCCTTCTGCCCTGCGAACACTTTCAGTACTTCGGCCACCGCTGGAAGCGGGCGAAACCCCGAATCCTTGGACAAGGCGTAGATCGGGAAGTAGTCGTTGCCATTGTGGCGGATAGCGAAGATCCGTCCTTCTCGTTTCCATCGGCTGGGGCGAGAGCTTGGATTCTCCGAGGTCAATCCGGCCAGAGTCGCAATGTCTCGCGCAGACAGCCAGTCGCCGCTTTCCAGGATGGCCTTTTTGGCCATGGCCAGCATCTGCGCCTCCTTGAGTGCTCCCGGTCGGATCGGTACCTTCGGCAGCAGCAGCGAAACTAGCTGCTCAACGGTAGCCTGTTGAGGGTTGAGCATCGTTTCGGTCATAAAACGCGCGGCAGCTTCCAGGGCTTCACCTAGTGCGGCCAATGTCTCACCCGAGGCATGGTCCACCGTAATGGCGACGACTTGCTCAGCATTCTCGGCACTCAGTCGAGCCGATACCGCTTTTAAGTCTCCCGTCACGGTAGATCGAATGCCGACGTGTTCAGTGATCTGGCTCATATCACCTCCCAAACCTGGCGATAGCGTCGGAGACCGGCGACTGGGCGGCGTAACACTGCAGAAGCAGGCTGGGTTCATCCGTCCCGACAAGGGCTGAGTGCAACCGGCCCCAACCGGTTTGAATGCTGGTGCATTGGGCGGCCACGTCCCGGAGCATGTCGATATCGAGGTCTGACTGAGCGGCCAGCGTCAGCAACTGGTGGTTCATGGCCTGCAATTGAACACACTCTAATCCGCGGTGTGCAGCGGTAACCGGCCATGCCCTGCCAGAGCATGAGGAAGATGCAAGCCGGAGCTGATGCGGCGCGAACGAAACGGAGCTTACCTGGGGGACGAGCGTCCCTAGCCCCTGGAGACAGAAGGCAACGACGCTCTGGGGTTGTTACAGAACATTTGCAACGGCGCAGGCCTTTTGAGGTGCAACGGCCTCGTCACTCAAGAAACAGCGGGAGGTGCTGTAGTGACGCTGCGCGGAGGCGCCCACAGGGCGCAACGCTTGGCGAAACGACCCACACTGTTAAACCAGATGCCATGTTCGAAGTGTTCATAAGGTTCGTAAGGCCTTGATTCGACAAAAAGTCGTTGAGAAACACAACTCGAAAATGGGTCAGAACATCTCCAAACCGCAGTTGACGTTCAAACAGCAACGTCATGGGTTGTGACGCGTTAATACCGCATCATTGGTATCCAACTGGTTGCGCACGATGCCGGAAATGTTCTGTACGTATTCCGAAGAACGCGTTTCCCGGCGTTCGGTCTCGGACGTCAGCTTGAATCGCCCCGGATTATCCAGACCCCTTCCACACAGCTTTCCGCCAACTCTTTGGCTGGTCCACTGCGACCTCGCTACCTGAGCGAACGTCAATAAAACGTTATTTATTCGAAACATCACATAACCTCTAATCAGCTCGTTCGGTTTTTTGACGATCGCCCGATATGCGGTCACAACTTTTGCGCTCCGTTGGGCCATAAAACGGTAGCTGTCGATTGAATATTGGCACTACCGAGGTTTTCGGCCGACACGGAGATAAACTCATGATTTTTAATGTACAAAATTTTGGCGCCAAAGGAGATGGCATCACTGACGACACGGCGGCAATACAAAATGCAATTGATGCGGCGGCCGCTGCAGGCGGGGGGCAGGTGTACATGCCGACCGGAACTTATATCGTTTCGGGAGGTGAGGAACCCTCCGACGGCTGCCTGATGCTCAAGAGCAATGTCTACCTGTATGGCGACGGCATGGGCGCAACCACCGTCAAGGTGGCTGACGGCTCCGACACCAAGATCACCGGAGTCATCCGCTCCGCCTATGGCGAGCAAACCCACGACTTCGGCGTCAGCAACCTCACCATCGACGGCAACCGCGACAACACCACGGGCAAGATCGACGGTTGGTTCAACGGCTACATTCCCGGCGAAGCGGGCTACGACTCCAACGTCACCCTCGACAGCGTCGAGATCAAGGATTGCTCCGGATACGGTTTCGACCCCCACGAGCAGACCGTGAACATGGTCATCAAGAACAGCGTGTCCCACGGCAACGGCCTGGACGGCTTCGTTGCCGACTTTCTCAGTGACAGCACTTTCGAAAACAACGTCGCCTACGACAACGACCGGCACGGTTTCAACATCGTTACCAGCACCCACGACTTCACGCTCACCAACAACGTTGCCTACAACAACAGAGGCACTGGCATCGTGGTGCAGCGCGGCAGCGAGGACATCCCCTCCCCCAGCAACATCACCATCACCGGTGGCGAGGTGTACGGCAACGGCGCCGAAGGGGTGCTGATCAAACTGTCCAGCGAGGTGACCGTCAGCGACGTAGACATTCACGACAACGCCAGCGCAGGGGTGCGCATCTACGGCAGCAACCACGTCGAGATCATCGACAACACGCTAAACAACAATTCCCTGGGCAGCCCCGTCCCGGAGATCATCATCCAATCCTACGACGATACCCTGGGCGTGTCCGGCAAGTACTTCAACGGCAGCGATAACACCATCCAGGGCAACATCATCAGCGGCAGCAACCTGTCGACCTACGGCGTTGCAGAGCGCAATGAAGACGGCACCGATCGCAATGCCATCATCGGCAACACCATCAGTCACACCAGCAACGGCGCCACGCTGATCTATGGCGACGGCAGCTATGTCAGCGCCACGGTGCCGATGACCATCGTGCAAGGTACGGCCGGCAACGACACCCTGCTGGGCAGCGCCGCCAGCGAGATTTTCTACGGCGTTGCCGGCAACGACACCCTCAATGGCGGGGCCGGTGGCGACATTCTGGTGGGTGGTGCAGGCATCGACAAACTCACCGGCAGCACTGGCGCCGATACGTTCCGTTTCACCGTTCAGTCCGACAGTTACCGCAACGCAACCACAAGCTTCGATGACACCATCACCGACTTCGACGTCACGCAGGACAAGATCGATCTCGCCGGCCTCGGTTTCACAGGACTGGGCAATGGCCGTGGCGGCACCCTGCAGCTCAGCTACAGCGCCAGCAGCGACCGCACCTACATCAAGGACTACGATGCCGATGCCAGTGGCAATCGCTTCGAGCTGATTCTCTCGGGCAACCTCACCGGCACCCTGACCGCCAGCCACTTCATCTTCAATCGTGTGATCACCGGCACCAGCGCCAGTGACTCGCTGCTGGGTAGCGATTCGGCCGACACCCTGCTCGGCCTGGCGGGTAACGACAGCCTCAGTGGCGGCGCGGGCGACGACAAGCTCGACGGCGGCGCCGGACGCGACTCGCTGTACGGCGGCGCCGGTGCCGACACCTGTCGCTACAGCAACTTGCTCGACAGTTACCGCGACTACGACACCGGTGGTATCACGGCCAGCGACACGATTTATGACTTCACCGTGGGTGTCGACAAGATCGATGTTTCGGGCCTGGGCTTTCTTGGCCTCGGTGATGGCCACAATGGCACGTTGTACATCACCCTCAACGCGGCCGGCGACAAGACCTACATCAAGTCCGCCGAAGCGGATGCCGATGGCAATCGTTTTGAAATCGCCCTCAACGGCAACTGCCTCAATACTCTGACCGCCAGCGACTTTGTGTTCGGCGAGCGCGTCCAGCAGGACATCCTCTACCTGCCCACCCTCGGCCAATCCAATGCGCGCCTGCTGCGCATGACCGAGGACGACGGTCAGTCCGGCACCTCTATGCTGGTCAACGACCTGGACCGCTACACCCCCTATGACGTGCGCAGCCAGTTCACCGATGCCAATGGCAACGGCATCGACATGGCAGTGGGCGGCAGCACGGTCACCGGCCTGTCGACGCTCAGCGCCGGGGAACTCGAGTTGTGCTGGTGGCTGACCGACACCAACCAACCCGGGGCCGCGTTGTTGCGCGCCGTAACTCTACTGCGGGACCAGCTCAGCGAACTGCAATCGATCAATAACGTCACCATGGGCATCATTTGGGGTCAGGGCGAGGAAGCCGCGCAGGAGATCGCCCGCGCCACGGACAAAGCAGCGGCAGCAGCGGCGTACAAGTCCGCGACCCTGAAGGTGTTTGATTACCTGCATGCCCAGTTCGGCAACTTCAGCGTGTACATGATGGAAACCGGTCACTACGATCAGGATGCGGCGCGTGCCCGTGGTTATTCGCAAGAGAAGATTGCCTCCATCGTCGAGGGGGTTGGCTATGTCCGCGCTGCCCAGGAAGCCATCGCCGCCGAGCGCGCCGACGTCAAGCTGGCGGTGGACTACACCGACCTCCCCTTGCGCCACGAAGTCGATCCGCTGGCGTATCCCGACGACGTCTGGCATCTGCACGAAGAATCAGCGGAGATCGTCGGCCAGCGTTTGGCCGACTACATTGCCGATGACCTCGGCTTCCAGGGCAACCCCAACGACAACAACAGCGTGCAGGACATTTTCGACAACGCCCGGAACATGATTTCCGGCACCCACCAGGCCGATACCCTGGTGGGCAGTTCGGGCAACGACACACTGGATGGATCCCTTGGCGCCGACACCATGACCGGTGGCAATGGCAACGACATCTATGTGGTCGACAACGCGTTCGACCGCGTGGTGGAAACCAGTACATCGACCTCGCAGATCGATACGGTGCAGGCCTCCGTCAGCTGGACACTGGGCGCCAATCTCGAGAACCTGGTGCTCACCGGCGTCTCGGACATCAACGGCACCGGCAATGAGCGGCACAACTTCATCACCGGCAATGCCGCCAATAACCTGCTCGACGGTGCCGCCGGGGCCGACAGCATGAGCGGCGGCGATGGCAACGACACCTACTATGTCGACAACGCCGAAGACACCGTGATCGAGACCAACAGCAGTGCGGCGCCTGGAGGAATCGACAGTGTGCACAGCAGCCTGGCGGCCTATACCCTCGGCAACAACGTCGAGCATCTGTATATCGATAGCGCTGGCGCCGCCAATGGCACGGGCAACGCGCTGAGCAACACGCTGTTCGCCGGAGCCGGCAACAACGTGCTCGACGGGCGCGATGGCATTGACACGGTGTCCTTCGAGCGTGCCCTGTCCGGCGTTACCGTAAACCTGTCGACGTCAGCGCAACAAAACACCACGGGTTCCGGGCTCGACACCTTGAAATTCTGCGAAAACCTGACGGGAAGCGCCTACGCCGACAGTCTGTCGGGCAACAGCGCCGCAAACGTTCTGAACGGTGGTGCAGGCAACGATACGTTGGTTGGTGGTTCGGGCAATGACCGGCTGATCGGCGGTGCCGGCAGCGACAACCTCTCCGGTGGCACTGGCACGGATGTCTTCGCGTTCAGTGCGCTGTCGGACATGGGCGTCGGGGCTTTGCGCGATGTGATCAACGGTTTCAAGAGCACCGAGGGCGATCATCTGGATTTCACCGGCCTGGACGCCAACCCGCTGACCGCAACTGTCGACGCCTTCACCTTCATCGGCAGCAACGCCTTCGACCCTGCCAACGCCACCGGTCAACTGCGCTTTGCCAATGGCATGCTCCAGGGCAGTGTCAACGCCGACGCCACCCCCGAGTTCGAAATCCAACTGGTGGGCGTCCAGGATCTGCACGCCAGCGATTTCACAGCCTTGGGTTAAGCCCACACCCTGCGGGAGCGAGCTCGCCCTGATGCCGGTCAGTCAAGGAGGATACTGAACCTGCTGGCGTAAGCGATCACCAGCGTTGGACGACTCATTCTTATGCCTCACTAACCCCGTAGACTAAGTCCTGGCGAACACCGGTGACGACGTCCCACCACGGCGCAAGCGCTCAAGTGGCCTCAAGCGCAGCTGTTCGCGTCACCCTCACGTAAATGATCTAGCAGCGCCTGCAAGGGGTGCGGCAGCGCCTTCCCTTCCATTCGCTTGACCTGACTACGGCATGAATAGCCATCGGCCAACAGGTTCCCGTTGTGGCCATGTCGCTCAATCAGGCGCCCCCACGACTGTGCGTAGATGGCCTTGGACGTCTCGAGATTGCGGGTTTCGTGGCCATAGGTGCCAGACATGCCGCAGCAACCCGTAGCGAGCACGGAAAGATTCAGCCCCAGCCGTTCAAACACCCGTTGCCACTGGCTAACACTGGCCGGCGCATTGGTCTTCTCGGTGCAGTGGGCCAGCAGCTGATACGAGGCCACTTTCTTGGCCTCGGAACCCTCAGCTCGCGGTAGCACGGCGCAGCCGGCAGAACCAGCGATAGGCCAGGTTCAGGTGCACCTCTTCGCATAGCCGCCGCTCGGAACGGATGCCGTAGCAGTAGCCAACGACCAGCATGCGCACCATCAACTCCGGATCAATCGACGGTCGCCCGATGGGGCTGTAGAAGTCGGCCAAGTGAGCACGCAGGTCGCTGAGATCCAGGCACTGATCGATGCTGCGCAGGAGGTGTTGGGGCGGGACGTGCTCGTCCAGATTGAACGAGTAAAACAGGCGCGCCTGTCCTCCCGGTAACTGCCCCATCATGCTGTCTGCCCCCACGCTCACTGAGCGCGTGATTTTGCCGGCGGCATGGGGCGGCAGCTACTTTCTTAACAGAATCGGCCCGAAGCTGCCGGTGGGAACAGGCAGAAAGCGGCCAGAAGCAGGCGGTCTGTCATATAAATAAATCCGTGTGCGCCCCCTTTTTCGCGGGTCCGCATAACGATGGCGGACCTTCCAGCCCCCCTCTCCCACCGTTTGTCCCCCCGCTCCACTCCTCGCCTGAAACCGCGGCGAGTCGATCTATCGTCTACGTGGAACCGCATGGAAGCGCCCGTCTCTGGAGGTAGCACATGCAAAGCTATGCGACGTTGACCCGCCTCATTCAAAAGGGGATCGAGGCAATCAAGAAAGGGCCTGCGCGGCTCGACTTCAAGGTCTGGACCGGATTCGCTTTGACCTCCGCGGGAATTCTGCTGGCCGCTCATGTGGTTCGATCCAGCTCGGAGGTCGTCCTGACCCCGTTGGAGCAACTTGGCAAGGAACTGTTCTTCGACAACATCTCGCAGCCGGCGAAATCGCAGTCTTGCGGCTCCTGCCACCTGCCCGCTGCCGGGTGGACCGGAGGCGTTGCCGGCGTCAACATGCATGGGTCCGTCTTTCGCGGGGCCGATCGGCATCTCTTCGGGAACCGCAAACCACCGAGTTCGGCTTACGCGACGTTCAGCCCGCTGTTTCACCTGGCGAATCCGGCCACCGGGAGGTTCGTCGGTGGTAACTTCTGGGACGGCCGCGCGACGGGCGAGTTGCTCGGAAACCCGGCCGCTGACCAGGCGCTAGCCCCTTTCCTCAACCCTGTTGAGCAGAATAACCCGACCCGGGAGGCCGTCTGCGAGCAAGTCGCCAGGTCGCAATACGTCGCGCTGTTCGAGCAGGTCTGGGGGGCGGGCTCACTCGACTGCAGTACTGGCGGGATCGAAGGGACCCACGCCCGGATCGGCCTATCCATCGCCGCATACGAAGGCTCACGGGAGGTCAGCCCCTTCAGCTCGAAGTTCGATGCATACTTCACGGCGTGCCTCAAAGCTGGCAACGCTTTCGCCGCTTGTGGGCGTCCAGCGGAGGGCGACAGGAGCGTTCTGGACCCGAGGGGAATCCTCACCGACAAGGAGTTCCACGGGCTCACCAAGTTCGGACAACACTGCTCGGCCTGTCACGTGAGCCATATCCCGGGGCCCAACGGAGAGCCACCGCTTTTCACCAGCTTCGGCTTCGCGAACATCGGCACGCCGAGGAACCCGGAAAACCCGTTCTACGACATGGACACGGAGTTTCTGGACGATGGGACGCCCATCAATCCACTTGGCAAGGACTTCGTCGACTTGGGCTTGGGCGACTTCCTGCGCACCCGGCCGGAGTGGGCTCCCCTGGCTGAGGCAAACGACGGGAAGTTCAAGTTTCCGACTGTGAGAAACGTTGATCAACGCCCCGGCGTCGGGTTTCCGAAGGCCTACATGCACAACGGTGCTCTCCGGACGCTCGAAGACGTAGTCCACTTCTACAACACTCGGGACATTCCGTCCGAGAACTGGCCGCCACCCGAGGTGCCCCAGAATGTCACGCGAGGAAATTTCGGCGGCGTCCCCTTGGGCAACCTTCAGCTCGACAAAGAGGATGAGGACGCCATCGTTGCTTTCCTCAAGACCCTGTCGGACGGCTTCGTCAATGATCGCAAGAAGGGGGACACCCAATAGCCGGCCCTTCGTCAAGACCGAAACCATGCATCCCCTGCCGTTGCTTGTCGGCAGGGGTTGTTCGTTTCCAAACCTGATTGGTTGATCCGGTCGAGTCCGTTTCCTCATTCCTGGCTACGACCGAGTCGCGCCTGTCACCCATATGGATCAAGCGGCAAGGCTGGCCCTACTGCTTACCGCCCTGGCGGTAATCCACCCCAGAGAAATGTTGGTGCCGCCGAAGTGTCCGGGTGCGGTCACAGACCTGCATAGCAATAGGGGACGACGATTAATTTCGCTTCTGCTTGATCATTCAAGCCAAAACCGTGGTCTGTTCCCTACTGATTAATGGGTCGACTGCTGCCGGTCACGACAGGCCGGAGTCGACCGATTCTGTTGAAAAAGTCGGTGTTGGCCAAAGTCGCCTGTTCGTAGCTCAAAAAGTGGCTGATTTGCGCGTTGCTACGTGAAATCCAAGGCAGTTCTGCCCCGCAAATGGCTCAGAATTCAGCGTAAGCAATGCACTTTTGTGGGCAGAAATCTCGAAGGGAGTTTTTCAACAGAATCGG
>NZ_SSOJ01000163.1:45139-126603 GCF_029871205.1 Pseudomonas sp. BN417
TCAGCGTAAGCAATGCACTTTTGTGGGCAGAAATCTCGAAGGGAGTTTTTCAACAGAATCGGCTAGTTCCTGTCGGTTACGACCGGCAGAGATCGGCCAAATGCGGACTCGGGCTCTTTGGTTATGCGAAGGACCGCTGGCAGTTGGCTTACTGGTTTGCCTCAGTGAATAGCTTCCTGGGCGGCCAGCGACCTCAGGATCTGGTAGCCACCCAACCTGAGCGGATAAACGCTGCAGCCAGGGACGAGCTACTTGGTGTCTCCCATGGCTGATACCCAATGGTTCAGCAGTAGAGCCAACGCATCATTAACCCAGTCGCCGTGCCAAGTCAGGAGATGGGCTGCCCTTCCCGCCTATGAAGCTTTGCCGGTCCGCTTGTAAGTCACTGAACGTTTTCTGGACTCAGCCGCTGCCCGTCGCCCAGGTGGCGAAGCCGCGGCGGAAATGGCTGCTTGCAAGACGCTCCAAGAGACTTTCTGAAAACTGCAAACACATCAAACCGCTCTTTCCCGGTTATGGCGGGCAACGTAGCAGCTTTTATCGGTTTACATCGCAATGTTATTTTCAATGGCGGAGTGGCTTGACCTGCTAATGTTTTTTCTAGGGTGACGTCCTGCCCCAGACGTCATCAAATTTGGTGCCCGGGAAAAATTAATGACCTCAACAATATTGGTTAACATTCTAGTAGTACTGATGGCAGTGATTGTTCATTACGAATTCCTTCTTCGTTTGAATCTTCTCATGCCGAAGCTCAAAGTATGGCATAGGTCTAGGATAATTTTTGGAGTACTAGGAGCCCTCGTCGCGCATGCCGTCGAAGTATGGATATTCGCAATTTCCTATTTTTTGATGATTCGGGCCGAGGGCTGGGGCACCTTGACAGGGCGTTTCGACGGAAGTCTTTTGGATTGTGTTTATTTCTCGTTCACGACGTTCACAACCATAGGATTCGGGGACATCGAACCAATTGGGGATCTGAGGTACCTGACGGGCCTTGAGGCGCTAACTGGCCTTGTTCTTATTACTTGGACGGCATCTTTCTTGTTTATTGAAATGCAGAAATACTGGAAATCAAATTAAACGATCTACAATTGCGCAGGGTTCTTGGCTGGAGATAGCCTGGATCCGCGTGCGCGTGTAGGCTGCTTGATTCCGATCAGATTTAATTACACGGATTGACCTTCGTTCTCTAGGAGCGAATAGACCGAGGATAGGTGGTCCTAGACACTCGACTCCACGTGCTGCTCTAGGTTTTAAAAGCTCAGCCTGGTGAGTAAACCAGTCAGGTATCCACATGCGGCCGATATCCTGACGCCCTCCCCTTGTCAGAAAGACGCCGAAGAGACTGTGCTAACTCTGGATGCTTTCGAGTAAGCGGTGCGATGCCGCTTTGCACTCTAGGCATGGGCCTCCTCCGATTGCCGAAGGGCCCTGTAGCCAAGCACCTGAGGAATGTCTTGGCAATCCGCGGCTCAAGCTTCTGCATTCCTGCCCTTTGACCGGACAGGCTGTGGGCCTCCTCCCGCCTTTGCGCTACTACATGTCTATACCGCGCAAGGCTCGTGTCGATGGCCACGCAGGTGGAGCAAGCCCCGGTCCTCACGCTTTCTTGAGCTCTACCTCGTCCCGATGTTCTGGCACCGAGACCGACCAGCCCAGCTCGACGCTGATCCGTCGCCGTAAAACGTCTGCCGCCATGGGTTCACCATGCACCACATAGGTGTGTTTAGGCGGAATTTTGAAACCGCGTAACCATTGCATGATTTCGTCCGCGTCAGCATGCGCGGACAGATTCTCCATCTGCACGACTTCGGCCCGAATCGGCACTTCCTGACCG
This sequence comes from Pseudomonas sp. BN417, assembly GCF_029871205.1. GTDB lineage: Bacteria > Pseudomonadota > Gammaproteobacteria > Pseudomonadales > Pseudomonadaceae > Metapseudomonas. The sequence goes on from NZ_SSOJ01000163.1 coordinate 46,977, forward strand.
TGCATGCGCACGGTCCCGGCACCGTTGACGATCAGCGAACCCCGCGTACCGCCGGCCTGGAAGCCGGAGAACAGCAAGGTATTACGGGGATTCGGCGCCAAGGTCTTGAGGTGGTAGAGCACTCGCCCGCCGGTCGCCATGCCGCTCGCGGCGATGATCACCGCGGGTTTGCGCAGGTCATCAAGTTCCCTGGATTCTTCCACCGATCGCACGATATGGGCCACAGTGCAGGTCCCCTCGCACTCCGCCGCCGTCAGCCGATGCTCGCTCCGAAATCGGTGGTAAAGGGAGGTGGCATCGGTCGCCATAGGGCTGTTGAGGAAGATTGGCAGATCGGGGATAAGCTTTTGCGCCTTGAGACGGTACAGGTAGTACATCAGCAGCTGCGCACGCCCCACCGCAAAGGCCGGTACCAGGGTGATGCCCTGGCGCATGGCGGTTCGGTTGATGACATCCGCCAGTTGTGACTCGACGGACTCTGGCGGTTGCTTGCGGTCACCATAGGTCGACTCGACGAGCAGGTAATCGGCCTGGTCGATGGCTTCAGGTGCTGGCATGACCGGGTCCTGCAACCGCCCCAGATCACCGGAACACAGCAACTTGACGCCGCCGACCTCCAGCTCGACGGTCGCCGCTCCCAGGATATGTCCGGCAGAGCGCAGCAACATGCGCATGCCGGGAATGATGTCCTGCGGGTGGTGCAGTTCTATGGGATGAAACAGCTTGAGTGCACTCTCGGCATCGGCCTCGGTATAGAGCGGTTTCGCTGGATGGTGTTTGGAATAGCCCCGCCGGTTGGCGTAATCGGCCTCCTCCTCCTGCAGTCTGCCGCTGTCCAGCAGCAGGATACGAGCCAGCTCGCAAGTAGCTGGCGTGGCATAAACGGGCCCCCGATAACCTTCCCGTACCAGCACCGGCAGGTAGCCGCTGTGATCGAGGTGAGCGTGGGTCAGCACGATGGCGTCCAGGTCTTCGATCGGCACGGGAAACTGGTCCCAGTTGCGCAGGCGCAACTGCTTGTAGCCCTGGAACAACCCGCAATCGATCAGCACACGTCCATGTTCGTCTTCGACGAGGTATTTGCTGCCAGTCACGGTGCCGGCAGCCCCCAGGAATGTCAGTCGCATCGAAATCTCCCGTCGGGCGCGGCTCAAAAGTCGATTGATCCTGATCAAAGGGTTTAGCAGTCCTGCGGGCTAACGTGGTGATATCAAGCTAAGAACTCCGATCGAAGACGGAGGCTCCAATGTACGAACATGACCAACAGTTGTTGGTGAAGGCATTGGAAGCCGCAACGAACGCCATATTGATCACTGACCGCTCCGGCTGCATCGTCTGGGTCAATCCGGCGCTCTGCCACCAGAGTGGCTACATGCTCCACGAGCTCATAGGGCAGACACCCCACCTGCTCCATTCAGGCCATCAGAACCTGGCCTTTTACCAGGACCTCTGGCAAACCATCCTTGCTGGCCGGGCTTGGCAAGGTCAGTTGATCGAGAGGCGCAAGGACGGCGGCTGCTACACGGTCAACCAGGTCATCACGCCGCTGTTCGACGACACCGGGTGCATCACTCACTTTGTCGCTATTCAGCACAGCCAGACCATGGCAGATCAGGAGCGTGCCCAAATGCACCAGCTGGCCTACCACGATGGGCTGACCGGGCTGGCTAACCGCATGTTGTTCCTCGAACTAGTTCGCCACGCAATCAACCATGCAGCACAGCAAGGGCTGATGCTGGGCCTGATGTTTCTCGACCTCGACCAGTTCAAACAGGTCAACGACCGGTTCAGCCATGCGATTGGCGACCAGTTGCTGGTGGCCGTTGCCGAGCGCCTGGGGCGTTCCGTGCGCAAGACCGACGTTGTGGCGCGGCTCAGTGGAGACGAGTTCGCGATTCTCGTAACCAACCTTGACCGGGCCGAGGTTCTTGAATCCATGGCAAGCCTATTGGTAGCCAGCATCGACCAGCCATTCATGTTGGATGAACATCTCGTGCAATCCCATATCAGTATTGGCATTAGTCTCTATCCTACGGACGGGTCTACAGCCGAGTTACTGCTCGACCGGGCGGATGCAGCCATGTACAAGGCCAAGGCGATTGGGGGCGGCGCGTACCGGTTCAGCACGCAGGAGTGATCGATACATCAGCAAGGGGGAGCGAGAGGGAGCCACGTCGCGCCCCAGTCCCCCCTGTGAAGCAACTACTTGTCGACCTGAACCGCCAGGATGCAGCTAGGTACCTGATGCAGCGTGTGGTCGGTAGCGCCAGTCAATTGTCTGCAGCAGGGCGCCAACGGCGATTCCGCCTATATTCCAGACAGCTCCGAGACAGATGGCACGGCCCCTGCCTCCACTGCCGCAGGACAGGAGATGCCCATGCCGTCGGCCCCTCAAGAAGCCCGAGAGCGGATCAGTTTCGAAACCGCAGCACAACACGCCACGCTCCGCATTCCAGTATTCACGCCCGAGCAGCAGGTCGGCGACGCCCATGTAACCCTGATGAGCCAGCATTACGAGTGCGCTAGCCACATCGTGGTCTGCCACGACCATCACTTTCTCGGTCTGGTCAGGATCGAGGACCTGCTTGGCGCACCACCGGACATCACCCTCGATGCGCTGATGGACCGCGACGCCCCCATCGTGGCACCGGGCATAGACCAGGAGATCGCTGCCTGGCATGCCGTTCGCCATCAGGAATCGGCGCTCACCGTGGTCGACGGCGAGGGGCGGTTAATTGGCGTGATCCCGCCCCATCGCCTGCTGGCGGTGTTGCTTAGCGAGCACGAGGAGGACCTGACACGCCTGGGCGGGTTCATCAAGGGCACTGAGGCTGCACGCATGTCCAGCGAGGAGCCCGTAAAGCGGCGCTTTCGTCATCGCATTCCGTGGTTGCTGGTGGGGCTCGCGGGGGCCCTGCTGGCGGCGAGTTTCGTTGGACGATTCGAGGCTCAGTTACAGGGTAAGGTCATGCTGGCGTTCTTCCTTCCGGGGATCATCTATCTGGCAGATGCCGTCGGCACCCAGACCGAAACCGTGGTTGTCCGCGGACTCTCGGTGGGCGTAGGTATGCGCAATATGTTGGGCCGTGAGCTGATGGTGGGCCTGGCCATAGGTCTCGCCTTGGCCCTGGTTGCCGGCCCGCTGGTATGGCTGCTCTGGGGCGAGACGGACATTGCTCTCTGCGTCGGCCTCGCGGTATTCGCAGCCTGCGGGACTGCCACCCTGGCGGCCATGGTGCTGCCCTGGCTGCTCAGCACCTTTTCAATGGACCCCGCATTCGGTAGCGGCCCTCTGGCGACCGTTGTCCAGGACCTGCTATCGATCCTGATCTACCTCGGCATCGCGACTGCTCTGATGTGAATTCGACACCGTTCATCGCGCTCTCGCAATCAAGGTTTTGCGCGCTCCCTCGAACAACGCCATGGCTATCGAAAAGGGCACCATAAATAGCCAGGCAGAGGCTGGCAGCGGCTGGCAGCGACGTGGCGCCGACCAGCCAATCGCCCAACGGCGTGCAATTGATATACAGGCTCAGCACGCTCTCGAACGTTAAAGCCGCCCACATCAGCGCATTCGTCAGGACCTAGGCGCCCCGTTGCATCGGTTCATGCAGGTGCGCCTCGAACCAGTTGCCGGCCAGTCGCGCAACTTCCTGCAAGGTGCCCGGTTCCTCGAACAGGTGCGTAGCGCCGGGGATCACTTCCAGTCGTTGCGCGCAGGCCAAAACCCGACTGGCCTTGCGGTTTCGCCCGAGCACGGACAGGTCACGGGCGCCAACGATCTGCAGGATCGGTGCTCGCAACTGGCACAGCGCATCGCCGGCCAGGTCGGTCCTTCCGCCGCGGCTGACGATTGCATGCACCTGTGTTGGCCGCTGAATGGCAGCCAAAATCGCCGCGGCTGCGCCGGTGCTGGCACCAAACAGCCCAACCGGCAGATGGTTTAGCTCACGCTTGACGGCGAGCCAGTCAAGTACCCCGACAAGCCGATGCGTCAGCATTGGAATGTCGAACCTCAGCTCGCAGGTAATCCGGTCGATGCTCTGCTCTCGCTCGGTGAGCAGGTCGAACAGCAGAGTGGCGAGACCACGCTCGCTCAGGTAACGCGCTACGTGCTGATTGCGTGGGCTGGAGCGGCTGCTGCCACTGCCGTGCACGAACACCACAAGATCCTTCGCTCGGGCCGGTAGCAGTAGGTCTCCAACTAGCTGCACACCCGGCAGCTCAATGCCTTGATGTTGAGGTTGGAGCATCGGTCACCTCCCGGGACTCAGCTCGCCCATGCAGCTTACGTTGCCAGGCGCGTTGCAGCAGATCGATCACATCTCGATCCGTGATCTGTGAGAAATCCACATACCAGCGGCCAATCGCCGTGAACCATTCAGGCACGAAGGGGCAGACCACTTCGTCCACCTCCCTACGCAACTCGGTAATCGTGTCGTTTGGCGCCACGGGTACGGCAATGACAATTCGCGCCGGCCCCTGGCTGTGCACCGCCCGCACGGCCGCCCGCATGGTGGCGCCAGTAGCCAGCCCGTCATCCACCAGAATCACCTGCTGGTTACGCAGGTCCGGCAAGGGATGATCGCCGCGATAGACCCGCTCCCGACGTTGAAGCTCCTGTAGCTCCCGCTGCGCTACCGAATCCAGCGTGGCCTCATCGACGCCATGCATCTTCACCACGTCACGATTGAGAACGCGTACACCGCCGCTGGCGATGGCTCCCATGGCCAGTTCGTCGTGGAAAGGAAGGCCCAGCTTGCGCACCGGCATCAGATCCAGGCGCAATTCCAGAGCTGCAGCGATCTCATAGGCAACAGGGACGCCACCTCGTGGCAGGGCGAGAACAATGGTGTCAGGTCGGCGCCTGTATGAGAGCAACATAGGCACAAGCGCCTGCCCAGCGGCCAGACGGTCGAGAATTGGGATATGGATCGAACCGGAGAATTTCATCTTGCTGCCCTCGAAACGCCCCTGGATGTTGGTTCTACATCGCTCTGCGCTTCTTCGTAGCTTTTCGGCCGGATTGGGTGTCCAGTGTCACAGAGCCCGACGTGTCAGGCGTACGTATCAGTTGGAAAAAGAACAGATTCAAGCGTTCGGCCAGAGCTTTGAACCAGCAGCCAATTGAAGAGCGCTTTATCTCATTTGGCTTGTCTTCAGGCGCGGAAGCATTTTTGTGTGAAGTTGCCATAACGCTGGCCTCCTCGTGGTTTCCATCTTCATGATCAGCTGGTGCGCACTCCGTTCGCGGGACGGGCCGCACTATGAACTTTCTTGTAATCATTACAGCCAAGGAAAGCCTCGGCATTCCCGAGTCAGGTTTCTGCGTCGCTGTCTTTGGGCTGGATGGCCAGGACACTCCCGGACAGCCGGTAGAGGACCGTTTCGGTCGTGCTGCCGATAAACTTGTCCAGGACCTTTCGGTGAACGCGCCCCATGACCACCACATCGGCTTGTTGTTCTTCTGCAAACTCGGTGATTCCCGTGACCGGATGGCCAACTATGAAGTGACGTCGCTCCTGTGGGACGCCATGTCGTTCGGCCAGGTCGACGAAGGATTGATGTAGCGCGCTGCGCAACTCCTCGACAACGTCCGCCCAGGCACCAACCGTTTCGCCGGAACTTGTCATGTAGGCCGGAATGTTGTTGTAGACATACAGCAGTTGGAACTCGGCGCTGCATTGCATGGCCAGGCCGGCGCCGGCCGTTATGATCTGATCGTTGAGGCCCGAGTACTGTGCCTCGGGATCGGTCGGGTCGACCGCTGCCACGACCACCTGCGGCCTCGGATGGCGGGCGTCATTCACCAGATGAAGCGGCACAGGGCATTCGCGCAACAGGTGCCAGTCCAGAGGCGTGACGAAGGCACGTTTGAGCACTGGCTCGCGCTGAATGTCCTTCACCAGCATATCCGGCTGGATCTCTTGCACGTGGCGAATGATTTCCTCATGCAGGCTCTCGGCCCAGACCACAGAGCAAGTGGCCTGGATGCCTTTATCTCTAAGGATTTCGACTTCCTTTTCCCAGCATCGACGCTGCTCGTTGAGCACGCTTTGGCGTATCTGCTCCCTGAGCTCAATTGCCAATAATGGAAAGGTCATGAAGGGCTCGACCAGAACCGAAATATGGAGCGGAGCACCGCTAGCCATCGCGAGCGCTACCGCTCTCTGAAACGCCGCGGACTGGCGTTGCTCCGCATGGCCGACCAGCAGAATTCTTCGCATTTGGCTCATGACCCACCTCCGCCTGACGGATACTTCATCTAGTTTGGATTCCCTGCTTGGTCTACAGCCATCTCGAGACCCAGGGCTAAGTGCATCCTGCGACAGGGAAGAACGAGCGAATTGATGTGCGTCAATTTTGTTGGCCACGGCAGGCCCACATCGACAACCTGTGGCGCGAAGCTTTCGAGGTCGCCAATCATTCAGAAAACAACCAATGCTGACAGGGCATTACTGTGACCAAATGCTCGCCTCGGCCCACATGTCACTATTCCGACGAGCCGCCGATTCCACAGGAAATCGCTCTCCTAGACTTAAATGTCTGGCACCAGAAAGGTATACCCGATGGCTGACAATCCGCTCAGCAGGCCTGTGTCATCGCCGCGGCCAACGCACGTCACCTGCCATGATTGCTCGCTAAGCCACTTGTGCCTTCCGGACAGCCTTCTCGAGGCGGACATCAGCCGCCTTGAGGGAATTATCAAGCGCAGTCGACCGCTACGTAAGCACGAGTACTTGATTCGCGCAGGCGACCCGGTACAGAACGTGTACGCCTTGCGCTCCGGCGCGATCAAGACTTACCTGCTAAATCCGGACGGCGTCGATCAGATCACCGGTTTCCATTTACCGGGCGAGCTGATCGGCCTGGACGCCATCGGTGAGGACAGTTACCCCAGCTATTCCGTTGCCCTGGACACCTCGATGGTATGTGCCCTTCCGTTGCATCAGCTCGAAGAGCTGGCCGGCCTGATTCCAGGGCTGCGCAAACAGCTGCTCCACAGCATGAGCCGGGAGATCCAGGCCGAGCATGAACGCCAATGCCACACACGGGAAAGCGCAGAGCAGCGCCTTGCGGCCTTCCTGCTAAATCTCTCGGCCCGCTATAGTAAACGCGGGCTATCCGCATCGAACTTCGTCCTGCCCATGAGCCGCAGCGACATCGCCAACTACCTGGGCATGACCACAGAGACGGTCAGTCGCCTGTTTACCCGCTTTCGTGACCTGAACCTGATTGATACCTCCGGCCGCGAACTGCGCCTGCTTGATATCCAGGCCCTGTGCCAGCAGAACCACCCCACCAACGCAAGCCACCTCTAGAGTGACCGCAGGCTCAAGCCTCCGGCGGGCGTACTGCGATAATCGAGGGTACCTTGTACAGGACTTGCTCGGCCGTGCTGCCAAGCACCTTGTCCAGTCCCTTGCGCGTCAGGGTTCCCACCACCACCACATCCATCTCCTCGCGTACCGCGAACTCAGTGATGATCTTTGCGGGAACGCCGGGCAGAAAATGACGACGATGTCCTGGTACTCCCCGACGCTCGGCGAACTGATTGAATGTGCTATGCAGGTTCCCGGTGAGTTGCTCCTGGAGCGCCTCGGTCCAGCCAACCGGACCCGCTGCATAGGCGAAAAAGGACTGTGACTGTTCGTACGCCATCACCAGGTGAAGCTTTGCGCCACATTGCAGTGCAAAGTCTTCCGCGACTGAAACGATATGTTCGTTCAGGGCAGTGCTCTCTGCATCAGTTCGCGACAGATCCACAGCTGCGGCGACTTTGCGTGGAAGCCGATGCTCTGCCGTGCTGACCAGGTGCAGCGGCATCGGGCAATTTCGCAGCAGCTGCCAATCCAGTGGCGTGATGAATGCTCGCTTGAGCAGGAACTCATGCCTGGTCGGCTTGATCACCAGATCTGCTGGCTTGGTCTTCAGGAAACGGAGCACTTCCAGTTCGGGCTTGTCCGCCCAAAAGGTCTCGGCAGTCGCCTGGATACCTCTGGCCCGTAGGTGCTCGCCCAGATTGTCAAGCCACGCATGTTGGCGCTCGAAAAAAGCCGCCCTTACCTGATCCCGGATATTTTCGTCCAACAGCCATAGCGTGCCTGAGGGTCCACCGCAGACCAATATGTCCAGCGTGGCCCCGGTAGCCTCCGCCAGGGCGGCAGCTCTATCGAATGCCGGAGACTGGGGTTGGTCCGGGTCGCTGATCAGTAACAGGCGTTGTTGTGCGCTCATGTCGACCTCCAATAAGTTGGACAGCCCAAGCTCGGAAATCCGCTGTATGGGCGGGCTACTTAGGCGTCCGGTGGGGCCAGCGTGCGCCTGGTAGCCTCGGGCCGAATTGATGTGCATCAAGGCAACAGTCCCGGATGCTCCAGCCACTGGATGCACTTCAGGAATACCAGTCACCACCTCTGGGTGCACGTGACTCGCAGATGTCAATCTGGTGTCGATAATGGTCGTAACGGTAGACCGGGCCATCCACGCAAACGTAGGACGTGCCGAAGTGGCAGTGTCCGCACAGGCCAATCCCGCATGGCATGCGACGCTCGATAAACAGCCAGATATTGTTTGGTTGGATTCCCTTGGTAGTGCACATTCGCGCCAGTATTCGAATGAGCGCTTCGGGGCCGGAGCAAAGCACCGCATCTGGCCGCTCGCTGTCGAGCACTTGCTCCATTTGCAGAAGCGGCGCCCCCTGGAGCCGCAATGCCGATGCGTCTTCGCCAGTGGTAGCCACTACCTGGAAGCACTCCTTCCAGCCTTCCTGCGCAGCACTCAGGGTCCGGGATTGGTGACCGCCGGTGACATGCAGCAGGTTCAGATTGACCGGAAGATGCCAGTCACGGGCCTCTTCGATGAACGAGGTCAGGTGAATCAGCCCACAATCGGCGGCGACGGCCAACACTTTGTGCCGGCCGATGAGCAGTGGCCAGCCGATCCCATAGGGCCCGCGATAGCCCAGTATCGCCCCGGGCGCCTGGGCAAAAAGGGCCGACGTCAGGACTCCGCGACGACGAATCAGCGCTTGAAAGTTGCCTGCCACGTCCGGCAAATCGAGGTAACTGAACGGCGCCTCACCCATCCCGGGAACACTGAGCATGAAAAATTGCCCGGGAATGACATCCCGGTCGCAATCCATTGGCCGTTCGATGACAAAATCGAATACCCGCGCGCCTTCGCCATCCGCCTGGGAGCCGGATAGCCGCAGCGTCCTGGGCGTCAGGCTTTTCATAGCCTGGCGATCCGACGCAACAGCTGTCGCGCGCCTACGCCGTGCGTTTCGGACCCACTGCAGCGAGCGCGGCCGACGCAACCATAGCGACCAAATCGAGCCTTGAAGTCGTTGCCGGACTTGGGCAACCAGAAGTGCTGCTCTCGCCTACTTGCGCTGCTGGGACTCTGCCCGCCCGCTTCCAGCTGTAAGTCCCTGGGGACGCAGGAGTCGCTGACCCGCTCGCGGTTATCCTCCGCATCGACTTGTTGCCCGCCCTGCTCTTCCAGACTGGCCTCATATTGCCGTCGCCCATTTTCCAAATCGGATCGCAGTACTTCGAGGTGTTCCATCCTGAATGTACCCATCTCCCCTCCCCACGCTCCCGCCAGTGAGCGCCTGTCTCAAGCTATGCATACGGCGCTGCGGTCGGATTGATGAGGATCAAGAAAGCGCTTCTGGGTCCGATCAGAACCGGGACGGGATTTGCGGACCGACGCGAGGCAGTCCGTGCCAGTCGCAGAATTGATCCTCATCAATCCGTCACTTCGGGATGGGCGTAAAGCTGCAGGTGGCTTTCTCTTCAAGGGAGTACGCAGCATGTCCACGCCCAACAACACTCACCTGGCCAACCAAGGGTTCGACGCAGAAGCCGAAGAACATTGGATCGAGCCTCTGAACGACGACAGTCACGTCCTGATCCGACCGCTCAGGCCCGAGGACCGGGAGCGTGAAGTGGAGTTCATCCGCAACCTGTCTCCGGAAGCCCGCCACTTTCGCTTCCTTGGTGCCGTCAAGGAAGTCAGCCCTGCCCTCCTCGATCAGCTGATGCAGGTCGATTACAGGCGCAAGATGGCTTTCGTCGCGCTTGCCCACCAGGACGGCAAGCTGATCGAGGTCGGAGTGAGCCGCTATGCAGCCACCGAAGAAAACGGTCAGTGCGAATGTGCCGTGACCGTAGCCGATGCCTGGCAACATCGCGGCCTCGGTACCGCGCTGATGCGCCACCTCATCGAAACCGCCCGGAAGAACGGCTTCAAGCAGATGTATTCGGTGGACGCGGCCGCCAACACGCACGTGCAGGCCCTGGCCCGCGAACTGGGCTTCCTGAGTACACGCGATCCGCAGGATGCCGCACAGCTGATTCACAGCCTACACCTCTAGTGAGCGGCTAGCTGGCAAGCGCTTTCTTGATGAAGATCAAGAATCTCCCCGGCGGGCGTTACAGAATCACGACGGTCAAGTTCAGAACACCCTGAACTGGAGGGAATAAAAATGGCTGATTCCGCGAAGAAACCACCTGAAGAGCCCAAATCCCAACTAAGCAGAAGTCCCGCCCCGAGCGACCCGTGGCGACCACTGGAAACCCTGCGCCAGCAAGTGGACCGTCTATTCGAGGACTTCGGCCGGCCCCCTCTGCATTTTCCGTTCGGCCGCAGCGCGTTCGATGTCGAGCCGTTCTGGAAGCGCACCATGACCGGTCACGGCCTGCCTGCGGTGGACATCGCGGAGAAGGACAAGTCGTTCGAAATCACTGTCGAACTGCCAGGCATGGAAGAAAAGGACATTCAGATCAGACTCGCTAACGGCAACCTTGTCATCAGCGGTGAGAAAAGGGACGAAAAGGATGAAAAGCGTAAGGACTACTACCTCTCAGAACGGCACTATGGCTCCTTCGAGCGCATTTTCAGCCTGCCAAAAGGCATCGATGCGGAACAGATCGAAGCGGGCTTCTGCAAAGGGGTCCTGACGATCTCGTTGCCCAAGTGCCCTGAGGCGATCAAGCCGGAGAAGGTCATCCCGGTCAAGTCGAGTTGATCGCCATTGCGCAGGCCCTGCGGGCGGCAGGGCCTGCTTTCTCCAGCGCCCCAAAGGCGCCCTGCCTCTCGAGGAGAAAGCGCTATGGTCAACGACGCCCCACTGATCTTCGCTCTTCGTGAGAGCCAGCCCTTCGCTACCCGCGTCGCCCGGCACCTTGCCATCCCCCTCAGCACAGTCGGGGAGCGCAGGTATGAAGACGGCGAGTACAAATGCCATCCGCTGGAACCTGTGACAGGTAGAAATGTCGTCGTATTTGCAGGGCTCTATCCAGAACCTGACCTGAGCGTGCACGACAAGCTATGCCGCCTGCTGTTCTTCTGCTCCGCGATCAAGGACGCAGGCGCCAGGCACCTTCAGGTCGTTTCCCCTTACCTCTGCTATACGCGCAAGGAACGGCGCATCCAGGCCCAGGACCCGGTCATCACCCGTTACCTCGCGACGCTGATGGAAGCGAGCAGCATCGACGGCCTGACGGCCGGCCATGGACGTGCACGACCCAGCAGCCTTCGACAACGTTTCGCGTTCCGACCCGGCACCTGTAGAGCGCCCAGCTCTTCGCCGAGCACTTCATCCGCTGGTACGACGGCGAACCTCTCGTGGTCGCGTCTCCAGACTTGGGCGGAATCAAGCGAGCCGAGCGCTTCCGACAGGTCCTGGCCATCGGTGGGGGCCTGCCTAACTCACGCGTAGGTGAGTTGGGCAGACGCTTAACAGTGGGAATAGGGCGATTCCCGTGGAACAAGCGTGAGGGCTTAGCGAGGCGGTGTGCCCATGTGCTGCTGATGCTGCATCATCTGATCCATCATCATCTGCTGCATGCCCATGTACCTGTCCATCATGTATTGATGTTGCTTCATCTGTTCAGGCGTCATCTGGGAATAGTGGCTGCCCATTTGACCCCAGCCCATCATGTGGCCGCCTCCCGTCATATGCCCGCCCATCTTGCCGCCTCCGCAGCAACCCATCACTCCGCCGGCCCACATCCCGTTCATCATTTGCATTCCATGCTGCATCATGGCTTGGTGCTGCTGCATCAATTTCCGGCGTTGCGCAGGATCGGTCGTCTTCTGGATTAGGCTCATCTGCTCCTGCATGTTCTTCAGGTTTTCCTGCGCCTTCGCCATCTCCTGGTCAAATTGCTCGATGCTCATCGGCTGCTGAGTCGGCTTGGCGGCGTCAGCATCCTGCTGCGCAAAAGCTAGGACGGGGAAAAGCACAGCCGCCAAAGCGAGGGCGGCGAGTTTGGATGCTTTCATCATTCAGATCCTTGCAGGGGATGGTGGGCAGGGAATGGATTGCCACTATCCAATATAGGCCTCGGTTAAGGGCGCAAACTGATGTGAGTCAAAGGCTGACCCTGAAGCCTCAACACACGCAATGAAGAGGGGCGTGCATGACCGCATTTGCCCGGTTTCTGCCGGCCCCACCGGCAGCTTTGGGTCGCAAGTCGCGTTGGCCGAAGGATTCGCCTCGGGAAGGTGACGTGGCCGGACAGTCACAGCATTCAGGCCGCTTCCTAGACTTGCCGATTAGGTGTTGGCTTTCTCGACACGAAGCGAATCCAAATGGGCAGGCCTAACCGCGCTGTAAGCAGCATTCCGGTGACAGGGTGGGTCAGTGAACGGCCCCCTGCCTCTGCACATGCTTGTCTCCCGATACCGGTCGCTCCCCTGGCAGCACCGTTCGTGCGCACAACTGCATCGCGCAACTTCAACGATTGATCTAGATCAATTCGAACCATCCGCGCAGGGCGCACAAGAAATCAACCCTTCCTCCAGCTGATTGCAGATAAGGGCCCTACCAGTCTCTCGTCCCTTGCATGGGAGAATTCGACATGATCACGAGACGTCAGCTCCTGCAGTACAGCGCGTTCGCAGCGGGCGCCTATCTGCTTCCCAGCCACCCCTTTCTACGTCAGGCCCAGGCGGTCGCGTTCCTATCCAATGTCGGTTTACTGAGCGATCCGGCACTGCAGCCGAAGTTCGTCGAGCTTGCACCCAATGCGCTGGATCCGGCCTTCCTGTTCAAGGACCTAAACAGTGACGGCCATCCAAGCAAACTGCCGAATTTCAACATTCGCCTGAGTGAAACCGACCAACAGACAGGGCTTATCAACCCGAAGAACCAAAGGAAGCTGTGGACCCGAGTCTGGGGCTACGGCAATAAGACCGTGAGCTGGCCGGGCCAGACCATCCAGGTTGTCAGCAGTTCGGCCGGCGGCGCCGACGAAACCATCGTGCGCTGGAGGAACGAACTGCAGAGCAGGCAGCACCTGCTTCCCCTCGACACTAACTTGCACTGGTGCTATGCGCTGCACGGCGAGCATTCGGCCAATGGCGTCGACTACCGGAAGTTCAGCATCAGAGAGAATGGCGTACCGATCAGCACCCACCTCCATGGCGGGAACAGCGATTTCCAGTTCGACGGCAATCCCGAGTTCTTCTACAGCCCCTATGCCAAGGTCAGGGGGCCTCAGTGGGACTTCGTTGACGGCGGTTTCACCGACCGCTTCCGTTACAACAATGGCGTGCCAGCCAACCACCTCTGGTATCACGATCACGCCCTGGGCATTACCCGGCTCAACGTCTATGCCGGCCTCGCGGGCCAGTACTTCGTCCGCGACGAGTTTGATACCGGGCAGGCGAACAACCCGCTGAACCTGCCCGCCTACCCTTACGAGCTGGCCTATCTCATCCAGGATCGGATGTTCACCGAGAAGGGCGCGTTGTTCTATCCGGCCTTTCCGGGCGATCCCTCCTACGCCGACTTCATCACCGGCGAAGGCGCGATCCTGCCACCTGAACTCTTCCCCAACGGTGGCCCGACCGCGCTGGCCGAGTTCTTCGGCGATCACATCGTCGTCAACGGCAAGATCTGGCCCAAGGCCAATGTCGAGCCGCGTCACTATCGCGTGCGCCTGGTGAACGGCTGCGATTCGCGGTTCATGGTGCTCCAGTTTGTGGCTGTCGCCCCTGGCGTCGCGGATCCCAAGCACTCTAGCGCCGGCGCACCACTGCCCTTCTGGGTCATTGGTAGCGACCAGGGACTTGGCACTCCGCGCCAGACTGACACCCTGGTGTTCGAGCCAGGCGGACGCTACGACGTCGTCATCGACTTCTCGCAGGTCCCCGCCGGTAACCGCGTCATCATGAAAAACCTCGGGGGCGATACGCCGTTTGGCGGCGCCTTCGGTGATGACCTTGCCCCGGAAGACCTGTTCGACGATCGCCAAACCGACCGGGTCATGGCCTTCGATGTGGTCAAGCCGAAATCCGGCGTGCCGGACAACTTCAACCCCGGAAGCCTCCCCAGCTATGCGGGCGTATCCGGCGGTGCCTCGACCCGCAGGGTCGCGCTCTTCGAAGGCATGGATCAATTCGGGCGGCTCCAGCCTCTGCTGGGCACCGTCAAGGATGGCAACCTCAACACCACGAACGTCGCCACCGCTTACGCGTGGTTCCAACCGACAACCGAGACTCCGGGCGTGGACACAACGGAGATATGGGAGATCTACAACTTCACCGCCGACGCCCACCCGGTCCACCTGCATCTGGTCAACTTCGAGATCCTCGACCGGCAGGTATTCGAGTACCAGGTCACCGGTTCGCAGATGACCCATCAGCACGACGGCATGACCGGCGAGGCGCCGGAGATTTCCTTCGTCGGGAATTTCGCCCCCGCTCCCGTCGGACCGGAGTACTTCGAGGCGGCTCCCAGGGACATGGTCATGGCGTTGCCGGGAAACCCCGAGCCCGAGTCCGGCAATCCCACGGGCCAGATGGTTCGGGTAAAAGCCCACTTCAACAAGTCGGGCCAATATGTATGGCACTGCCACATCCTCTCGCATGAGGACCACGAGATGATGCGGATACTCCAGGTGGGTTGAACGGGGCGGTATCTGGACGATCCCGCAGACCCCAGCCATCCCTGCGACTGTCGATGGACCTTCGGACGCAGGGATCCTGAAAGAATTGGAGCAAGCGGTCTCGCTCGGGTCGAACCGACCAGGCCCGCCGGGGCCGATCCCCCTGCCCGCACCAGCCAGACCACGCACCGTTCCAGCTCGCGTAGTTGGAGGGGTTCCACCTGCTTCTCCGGTGTCGAATGGAGCGCACGTATGTTTAATACACCCAGAACGGCGGTTGCTTGGTGGCTGCCAATGAAGAACCATAATTCGATACGCAGCCGAATGGTCGCTGCCTTTTTGCTGTTAGCGGCGATCATCGGTGGAGTATTCGCCGGCTCGGCTTTCTTCGTGATCGAGGAGATCGAGAACCAACTGATCGATAAGCGCCTGGTTCGAGTAACCGAACTCTGGACTTCAGGCTTAATCAGTACAACGCAGCTGCAAGCGAGCGACCTGAGTTTCTTTGTCGGCCAGCAATTGCCACAGTCTTTGCAGCGCCTGGACTCAGGGCCCCATGAATTGCGTCTGAATGGTCGGACATTGCACGTGTTGATTGGCGAGGCGGACGGCCAGCGCTATGCCGTGGTGGATGACCAAAGCGACTTCGAAGCGATTGAAGACCGTACCTATATTGCCTTGAGCCTGGCGTTTCTGGGCGGCCTCGCATTGGCGTTACTAATTGGGCGGGCCAGCGCAAGCCGGGTGATTCTGCCCCTGACTGAACTGGCCTCTGCAGTGCAGGATGAGCAGCGAGAGGAAACGCTTCCCGGGCTAGATGCAGCCGACGAGATCGGCGTATTGGCCCGTGCGATCGAAGATCGCACCAACGAACTTAGGCGGGCTCTCCAGCGCGAGCGTTGGTTCACGGCTGACGTCAGTCATGAATTGCGTAATCCGCTGACTATCCTGCTCAGCGCGGCAGAAGTACTGGAGCGGCGCTTGAAGGATCATCCCAAATTGCTGACGATGACCGAGCGGATTCGGCATAACGCTGCGGACATCGCGCAACAAATGAGCGCCTTGTTGGAACTGGCGCAGGTACCCGAGAGTACTCACCTTTTCCGTGTAGCCTTGCGTCCGCTGATTGAGCAGGAACTGCAACGCTGCCAACTGCTGCTGCAGGGAAAACCCTTGGCGATCGAGTTTATCTCGACTGAAGACGTGCTGGTCCCCGCCATTCCGGAGCTGGTTGCCATCGCGGTAAGCCACCTCTTACGTAATGCCAGCTTGCATACTGAACGGGGCGTAATAACGGTCCGACTGAACTCCAGCGGCATCGTGATTGAGGGCCGTGGAACGGGGGCCGCTGATGCCGTCGAGAAACCTCCGGCCGATCGACTTACCCATGACCACGACGCCACTGGCTTGAGCTTGTCTATCGTCAAGCGCGTGGCCGACCACTTGGGGTGGTCGGTGCACTACACATCCGCGTCGGCGGAAGTTAGCCGATACTTCCTGGCGTTTGACCTTAAGCGCAGCCAAGTGTTGCCGATGGCGTGCGCGGGTTGACAGCGCGTGTACACGCCCGGCGACTCTGATCCATCACAAGGGGCCGCTGTCGACCATGACGTCCCAGTCCTGGGAAGAGCTGGACGCCTCCAGCACTGCGATAGACACCGCATGGTTTGCGCGCCTCCAGGATGTCGATCCGTCCGGTAGCGTCCGAAATGTCACCGCCGGACACCTGCGCGAGGTGGATGAACGACAAAGTTGGATCGGTGCCCCGGTGCTTCCCTGCACGACTGCTCGGCCGGTGCCGATAGGAGAGATGGTGAAATTCCATACTCCACTGGTAGTAAATGCCCGACGCTTCAGAGCGGGGCACCGCATTCGATTGGTCCTCGCGAACGATGACCAGGACCTGGACCAGGCTATCCCCTAGCTTCTGGAGTTCCGACACACGATTGTGGGTAGCAGCAGCTTAAATTCGATACGTTCCTCCTCTCGGCTGCTCCTTCCTATTCAGAGGCTGAAGTAATACCGCCATGGGAATGGCGAAAAGAAGGTAAAACAACTACAGGCCACCTTCGGGTGGCCTTTTTGCATTAGCGGGTAATACTTCTCTGCAAAGGCGGGCGTGTTGCTGGTGGCGCGCGCCGCCGGGAGGTGTGAGGTGAAAAAGCTATCAATTGTGGGTGTCGGTATGGTGGGTGAGGCGGCGGCTCAGATCATCGCCCGGGAAGAGTTCTGTCGTGAGTTGGTGTTGATTGATGTGCAGGGTGAGTTGGCAAAGGGCAAGGCGCTGGACGTCTGGCAAGCGGCAGTTGAGTCAGGTTCTGATACCCGGGTTTACGGTGGGTCCAATGCCGAATTGCTGCAGGATTCCGACCTGGTGGTGATTACGGCGGGTGTGCCCCGCAAGCCTGGTCAGTCGCGCCAGGATGTATTGAGTATCAATCTGCCAATTCTCGATAGCATCATGCTGGATATTAATCGTCATGCTCCGGCGGCGACGGTGTTGGTGGTGTCGAACCCGGTCGACGTGCTGACCTATCGGGCTTGGAGTCTCAGTGGGCTGGGACGCGACAGGGTGTTCGGGCAGGCGGGGGTGCTGGATACAGCGCGCATGAAGTGTTTCATTGCCGAGGAGACAGGGTTTTCTGCTCGGGATATCACGGCACTGGTGCTGGGAGGGCATGGCGATAGCATGGTGCCGTTGATGCGGTACTGTGCGGTCGGTTCGGTGCCGCTGTCCCACTTCCTGTCCAGTGAGCAGATAGAGCGGATTGTGCAGCGCACACGTCAGGGTGGCGGCGAGATTCTGGGTTTGAAGAAGCTGGGGAGCGCCTGCGATGCACCGGGCGTGGCAATTGCACAGATGGTGGATGCTATCGCCAATGGGCGAAACCGCATTTTGCCGGCGGTCGTGATTCTCGAGGGCGAGTACGGGCGAACAGATATTGCCATGGGTGTCCCCTGTGTGCTGGCAGAGGAGGGGGTTGTCCGGGTGATCGAGTTGCCTCTGGATGCGCAGGAGCAGGCGATGTTCGACCACTCTGCAGATCAGGTGGTGCGTGATATTGCTGAAATGAATGCTTTGTGAGCGGGGGTATATGAGGGGGTTTTGGGCGCAAGGGGGAGTGGAGCGCCGGCCCCTGGCGCTCGGGGTCATGGTGTTGCCTGGTGTCAGGCAGTGGCACCATGATCTTTTATGGGTCTGAACAGGCCGGATAGTCGCGTTTATTGGTGAACACCAGATAGCTGCTGGCGTTCACCGCGTCACGAAAGTGATTGCCGAGCCCTCCCCTACTTTGCCTTACCTGCACGCTGGGCACGTAGGCGGTGCGATCGCTGCCGCCGACTGGCTAAGAGATTTCCTCTAGTCGTCGATTTCAGGCAAAAGCCAAATACTTGGATCTCGATCAGGTATCCACCCAGGTCACCTTGGACGCAAGCACGTACCGGCTTGCAGAAACCGTCGACCCAGGCGTCGTACACCGTATTGACCTGGTCGAACAACGCGTAATCGGCAATCCAGATCTGGACTCGGGTCAGATCGTTGCGCGTGATTCCAGCGCGGGCCATCAGCTCTTCGATCGCTGCCAGAGCCTGGCGTGTCTGCCCGGTGACATCTAGCGTGGGATCATCGGCAACTATCCCGGCAGTTTCGAAAAAAGGACCGTAGGCCACTGCCAGGGACATGCGCTGTCCTTCGTCAAAGCGCGCGATCATTGCGTATCCATCTCCTTGCAGACTGAAAAAAACGCACCGGACGGCGCGGCGAGCAGACCCGCCCGATGCAAAGGACGACCGTGAACGGACGTCGCCCGACGGTTCAGCTCAAATCGTTGATGCACACCACCTTCGGTTGCGTCATGTCCTCGTAGGCGAAGCGCACACCTTCGCGGCCCAGGCTGCCGTATTTGAAGCCGCCGAAGGGCATGGCGTCGAAGCGGTAGTCGGAGGAGTCGTTGATCATCACCCCGCCTGCCTCGATGCGCTTCGCGGCGCCCAGTGCGCGCTTGAGGTCCGCGGTGAAGATGCCCGCGTGCAGGCTGTACTCTGGCTCGTTGGCCAGGGCCACGGCCTCGTCCAGGCTGTCGAACGGCTCCAGCACCACCACCGGAGCGAACACTTCGTGGCACCACAGGCGGCTCTCATGGCTCACCCGCTCCAGTACGGTCGGTGCATACAGGGTGCCCTGGCGACGGTGGCCACAGAGCAGGCGTGCTCCCTCGGCCAGGGCCTCCGTCACCACCTGCTCGGCGTTGCGTGCGGCCTGTTCGGTGATCATCGGACCAACGTCAGTCTTGCGGCAGCTTGGATCACCCACCACCAGCGCCTGGCTCAATGCCACGAAGCGTTCACGGAAGGCCTCGTAGATCGACGCCTGCACGAGGATGCGCTGCGTGCCAATGCAGTTCTGCCCCGCTGCCCAGAAGGCGCCGGACACGCAGGATTCGACCGTGGCCTCCAGCTCGCAATCCTCAAGTACCAGCACCGGTGCGTTGCCGCCCAGGTCCATCGCCAGCTTCTTCAGGCCGGCGTTGCGGGCGATGTTCTCGCCGGTGACGAAGCCGCCGGTGAAGGAGATCATCCGCACCTCACGGGCGGCAGTGAGCGCCTTGCCCAGCTCCGCACCGCCGGTGGCGATGGTCACGACGGACTCCGGCAGGCCGGCTTCGCGCAGGCAGTCCACCAGCTTGCACGCCGACAGGGGCGCCAACTCCGAGGGCTTGAGCAACACCGCGTTGCCACCGGCGATGGCTGGGCCGAGCTTGTGCGCCACCAGGTTCAGCGGGTCGTTGTAAGGGGTGATCGCCACGATCAGCCCCAGCGGCTCGCGGGTGAACCAGCCCTGGCGGGATTCGGAGCCCTCGTAGGAGTCGAACGGCACCACCTCGCCGGCATTACGCCTGGCCTCTTCGGCCGACAGCTTGAGGGTGTTGATACAGCGCTTCACCTCTTTCTCCGCCTGGCGTAGGGTCTTGCCCGCCTCGGCGACGATCAGTCCGGCGAAGGCAACGGCGTCCCGCTCGACCAGGCGCGCGGCGTCTTCGAGGATGCGTGCACGGCGATGGCGCGGCAGCGCGGCACAGGTCCGCACGCCCGCCCGGGCCTGCTCCAGCAGGCCGGGAACGTCGGCGACACCGAGGCGGGGCACGCTGCCCACCTGGCTACCGTCGAAGGGGTTGAACACGTCGATCAAGGGGCTTTCCATGGCCTTGGCGAGGGCCAGACGGGATGCGGTCATGAGTGTTCTCCCAGGCTCAGCGCTTCGTACGCGCGGTGTGGATGGCGACGATGTCGGACAGCAGCGCGAAGGCAGTCTCGATACGCCCGGCCCCCGGACCGGAGACCGTCACCGCCCGCAGCAGTTCGGTGTTGAAGGACACCGCGTTGGTGGCGCCGGAGATGCCGGCCAGCGGGTGGCCGTTGTCCAGGCGGCGGGCCTCGACGCTGGCGCTCACCGAGCCGTCGGCCTGACGCTGGGCGGAGCCGATCAGCTTCCAGCGGGCGCCGGCCTGGCGAGCCTGTTCGAGGTCGGCGGCGCTCAGGCCGCTGATGCCGCTGCAATGCACGTCATTCACCTGCAGGCGGGCGTCGAGCAGTTCGTTGGCGAGTATCACCACCTTCAGGCGTACATCGAATCCTTCGACGTCAGCGGTCGGGTCGGCCTCGGCGTAGCCCAGCTCCTGCGCCTGGCGCACCGCATCGGCGAAGCTCAGGCCTTCCTCCATGCGGGTCAGCACGTAGTTGGAGGTCCCGTTGAGGATGCCTTCGAAGCCGGTGATCACCGCGCCCGGCAGGGTCTGGCGCGCCGTGCGGATGACCGGGGTGCCGCTCATCACCGAGCCTTCGTACTCGAAGGCCACGCCATTGCGCTCGGCCAGGGCCTTGAGTTCGGCGCCGTGTAACGCGATCGGGCCCTTGTTGGTGGTGACCACATGCTTGCCACTCTCCAGTGCCCAGCGGCAGAAAGTGGCCGCCGGCTCACCGTCCACCGGATTGGTGAAGGTGGCCTCGGCAATGATGTCGGCGCCGGACTGCTTGATGATCGTCTCGTTGAACGCTTCGGCGGTGCCTCCCGGCAGTTCTGCGAATGCCCCTTTGGCGGCCGGCAGTGCGGCCAGTTGCGCAGCGTCCAGGCCGTCGCGGTTCATGATGGAGCCCAGGAAAAGGTCGGTCACGCCGACGATCTTCAGGCTGAAGCCCAGTTCGGCCTGCCAGGCCGCATTGCGCTCGGCGATCAGTTGGGCCAGGCCGCGGTTCACGCCGCCGAAACCAACCAGGGCAATCTTGTATTCGGACATCGGGTTGCCTCCCATACAGGCAGTTGCTTGATGGGTTCCAGCCTAAGAGCCGGGCGCTGGCAGTTGAATATGGCAATCCGCTGTATTTATTGGCCATTTTGACCAGAGCCGGCGCCTGCTGCGCAGATGCGGGGCGCAGCGGATAGCCCGGAGCGATCCGGCAACATGGGCGAGAGGGAATTTCACGGATTTCATCCGGCTACGAGTGACGACAGTGGCCTCGCTCGAACCGGGCAGCCCATGCGAGCGCGCATAAAAAACGCCGCCCGGACCAGGTCCGGGCGGCGCTGAGGGCGCATGCTCCCCAGTTCAGATCACAGAGGAGAGCACGAAGGAGGTAACCGTGTTGGAAACGCCGGGCATGGCGGAAATCTCCTTCCACACCAGATGCACGCGCTCCGGCGTCGCCGCGTCGACCCGCAGCATGAGATCGAACTCACCACTCATGACTTCGCACTGGACGATTTCCGGAATGCCTCGCAGGGCCTCCAGCACCTCCTCGCCGCGCATGCGGTCGTAGCGGTAGACGAAGATCACCGCGCTGATCAGCGACGCCGGACGACGGCCGTCGCCGGTCTTCACTGTGTAGCCCTGGATGGCGCCGTCGCGTTCCAGGCGTTCGATGCGCTGGCGAACGGCGTTGCGCGACAGGTTGACCTTGTCGCCAAGTTCCGCGTGGGCGATGCGCGCGTTGGCGGTGAGTTCGGCCAGGATGCGTTCGTCCAGCGGATCGAGGATGCGCTTCATCGCCGCCCTCCCCCTACCATTCACCGAGCATCCGGCACAGGCCGTCGAGGTCGCCACGCGCCAGCTGTCGCGGATGTTCTGCGGGCGGTTGCAGCTGCGGCAGCGGCGCGTTCCAGGCGCCCAGCTCGGCCAGCAGCTCGGCCGACTTCTCCGGGGCAATCTGCCCCAGGGTCACCATCGGCGTCACCATGCTGCGCCGGTACAGGCGCGCCGCGAGCACGCCGGTAGCGGTGTGCGGATCGATGGAGAGGCTGGTGTCGCGGAACAGCCCGAGTATCTCCTCCGCCGTCTGCTCGTCGCCCACCGCGTAGGAGTCGATCAGCAGGCGCGCCTGCAGCCACTGGCGGTTGGCGATGCTGAGTTCGCCACTGCTCTCGAAGTGCTCCATCAGCGCGTTCACCGCCTGGTCGTCGTGGTCGTAGAGCTCCCAGACAAAGCGCTCCAGGTTGGAGAAGATGGAGAAGTCCATGGCCGGTGACAGGGTGCGGTTGGCCTCGCGGGTGGAATAGCGGTTCTTGTGGATGAACTGGTGCAGCGCGTCGTTGCGGTTGGTGGCAATGATGATCTGGTTGATCGGCAGCCCCATCTTCTGCGCGATATAGCCGGCATAGACCTCGGCGAAACTCGCCGCCGGGATGCTGAAGCCGATGGGCCGCTGGCCGCCGCCGAGCTGCAGGGCTGCGTGGAAATAGAAGACGATCTGCGCCAGCACGCCGACCCAGTTGGAGGAGTTGAAGCCGATGGGCACCACCTCCTCCAGCGGCCAGTGACGGAACAGCTGCGAGACCAGGGTCTGGCAGTCGTCGAAACCACCGGCCACGGCGCAGGCCAGCACCCGCTCAGGGTTGGCAGTTTGCAGCGCATGCAGGCGGTCGCGCGGTACGCCGGCCTCCGGGTACAGCGTCACCACACGACAGCCCGCCCAAGCGCCGAAGGCCGCAATGGCTGCGAGCCCGGTGTCGCCGTTGGTGGCGCCAACGACCAGTGCCCGTCCGCCTTCGCGATCGAGGAAGTAGCGCGCCAGGCGCGCGTGCAGTTGGGCGGCGAAATCCTTGGACGCTCGGGTCGGACCGTGGAACAACTCCAGTACCCACTCGTTGCGGTCGATTTGGCGCAGCGGCGCGATGGCGCGATGGGTGAATTGGCGATAGGTGTCCTTGAGCAACGCCTTGAGGTCATCCTCCGCAATGGTCTGGCCGACGAAGGGGCTGATCACCCGCCAGGCCAGTTCCTCGAAAGGCAGCCAAGACCAGTTGGCGATTTCCTGGGCACCGAACACCGGCAGGCTGGCAGGCACGAAGAGCCCGCCATCGGCGGCAAGCCCGGACAACACCGCAGTGCGGAAATCCGCCCGCAGGGCGGCACTGCGTGTACTCACGTAATGCATATTCACTCCCGACACTTACTTGTAGAGATGGGCCTGGGCCACCAGCCAGGTGGCGAAGGCCAGGGCATCCGGATGCAGTTTCGTCCCCGTGCCGTGGACCAGGTAGAAGGACTCGCTGGCCTCGATGCGACGGTCGAAAGGCTCCACCAGGCGGCCTTCGCGCAGCAGGTCTTCGACCATGGACGAACGCGCCAGGGCGATACCCTGCCCCAGTTCGGCGAGGCGCAGGGTGGAGACCAGAGTGTCAAACTGCGGGCCGATGGAGAAATCGACGTCGTCGGCACCCACCCGCTTCAGCCAATAGCCCCAACCCTCTTCGTAGCCAAGCACATGCAGCAGCGGGTGGCGCGCGACGTCACGCGGCTCGCGCAGCGGCGAGTCCGCCATCAGTTGCGGCGAGCAGACCGGGAACAGCGTGTCCCAGGTCAGCCGCTGCGACACCAGCCCCGGCCAGTGCCCGTGGCCCCAGCGGATCTCCACATCGTCCTCGCCATCCAGCTCCTTGACCCAAAGATTGCTGATGTAACGGATATCGAGATGGGGATGAGTGCGACGGAAATCGGCCAGCTTGGGTGCCAGCCAGAAGTGCAGGAACGACAGGCTGCCACGCACCTTGATCGGCCGCCGCTTGTGCTGGCCGAAGATCTCGCTGGTGCCCACCGCCAGGCGGGTGATGGCGTCCTGTACCACCGGCAGGTAGGACTGTCCTTCCTCCGTGAGGCCCAGGCCACGTGGCAGACGCTTGAACAGTGCCACCCCGAAGTGGCTTTCCAGCTGGCGGATCTGCTGACTCACCGCCCCCTGGGTCAGGTGCAGCTCCTCCGCCGCGTGGGTGAAATTAAGGTACCGCGCCGATACCTCGAAAGCTCGCAACCAGTTCAACGGGGGCAAGGTTTTCTGGTTCATGCGCGGTACCTCATAGGTCATATTGGGGCGATCCTGGCGGGGCAGGCAGAGGGTGCCTGCTTCGCTCAGGCCGTCTCGGGCGTGCGGACCGGCGCGGCATGGGAAGCTAGGCGCCGCTCACGACTCTTGCGGGTGATCCAGAAGACGAAGTAGCACCAGGCAATGAACGGCACCCCGAAGTAGAGCGCAACTCGCTGGGCCGGATCAAAGGCAATCCCGATGCAGGCCAGCGTACAGCTCGCCAGCGCGCCCAGCGGCACCCAGGGATAGCCGCGGACCCGGAACTTGAGATCCTCGACCTTGCCGCCATTGGCCACGTAATGGCGACGGAAGGCGATCTGGCTCGCCGCAATGCTCATCCACACCACCACCACGGCCAGGCCCGAAATCGACACCAGTGCGAGGTAGACGGTATCCGGGGCAAAAACGCCACTCAGCAACGAGGCGATGCTGCCGGCCATGCTCACCACAATCGCGTTGAACGGTGTGCCCATGCGGCTCAGCTCGCCGAAGCGCTTGGGCATGTGGCCCTGGTCGCTCAGGGTCCAGAGCATCCGCGAAGCGGCGTATAGGCCCGAGTTGGCGGCCGACAACAACGCACTGATGATCACGAAGTTCATGATGTCGGCTGCATAGGGGATACCGATGAACTCGAACACCGTGACGAAGGGACTTTCCACCAGGCCGGCCTGCTCGCGCGGCAGCAGGGTCGCGAGGACGAAGATGGTGCCGACGAAGAACAACGCCAAGCGTACTACGGTGGTGCGGATGGCCCTGGGCACGTTGCGTTGAGGGTCACGGGTTTCCCCGGCGGCGATACCGATCAGCTCGGTGCCGGAAAAGGCGAACGACACCGCCAGCAGGGTCATGGCGATCGACCAGAAGCCGGTCGGGAACAATCCCTCACGGGTGAAGTTGCCGAGGCCGATGCTGTGGGCCTGCTGCACCTCGAACAAGCCGATGATGGCGCCGGTGCCCACCACCAGGAAGGCGATCACGGCCACTACCTTCACCAGCGACAGCCAGAACTCGGTTTCGGCGAACAGCCGCACCGACACCACGTTGCTGACGAACACCGTGATGGCGAACAACGCGCTCCAGATCCACACCGGGGTATCAGGGAACCAGCGCACCATGAGAATGCCGGCTGCAGTGAATTCCGAGCCGATGGCCACCGCCCAGGTCAGCCAGTAGAGCCAGGCCACCGTATAACCGGTACCGGGGCCCAGGTAGCGTGAGGCGTAGCTGCTGAAGGAACCGGTTTCCGGCATCTGCACGGCCAGTTCGCCCAGGCACATCATCACCATGTAAACCATGACCGCGCCGATGATGTAGGCGATGACCGCCCCCAGCGGGCCGGCCTGGTTGACGGTATAGCCCGAAGTCAGGAACAGGCCGGTACCGATCACCCCTCCCAGCGCCAGCATCACGATGTGGCGCGTCTGCATATCCTGTTTGAAACCAGGACCCGAAGTCTTCTTATCTGTTGTTGTATGCGTGGACATAAGTGGACTCTCATGAAAGTTTGCGGGCAAAGAAGTTTCTGCAACCAACTTCAAGGCAGAACTGATCAAGTTGCCATCGGGTATTGTTATTGTTCCTTTTCATGATCAACTCACTGGCTCTCCGGCCAGGAGTCAGGGGGCGAACGTCAGGTTTCCACCTCGGTGTGACGTTCGGATCAGGCCAAGAGCGGCGTTCGAAGTTGACTCATCGCTAGTTCACGGTGCACCAGCGCGAACGCTTGCTGGAGATCGGCTAGCAGGTCGGCGGTTTCCTCGATCCCCACGGAGATTCGCACCAGGCCCTCGGAAATCCCCAGCGCCAGGCGCTCTTCCAGGGTGTTCTCGACGTGGCTGGTGGTGCGCGCCGGGCCGTAGATGGTTTCCACCGCGCCCAGGTTGCCGGCGCGATGGGCATAGCGCAGGCGCGGCAGGAGGCGCTTCACGGTGTCCATGCCACCGGCCAGGACGAAGCTGACGATGGCGCCGAAACCGCGCATCTGCGAGCGCGCGATGGCATGACCGGAATGACCGGGAAGCCCGGGGTAATTCACCGCCTCCACCAGGGGTTCGGTGAGCAGGTATTCAGCCAGCGCCTGGGCGCTCTGCTGCTGTTGACGCAGGCGCAGTGCCAGGGTCTTGATGCCACGGATAATCAGGTAGGCGGAGAACGGGTCCAGCGCCGCGCCGTTGATCTCGCGGTAATGGCGTACCTGGGCCATAAGGCTTTCCGCGCCGCACACCACGCCGCCGAGTACATCGCCGTGACCGGAGAGGAACTTGGTCGCGCTATGCACCACCACGTCGACACCAAGGGCCAGGGGGTTCTGGTTGAGCGGCGTAGCGAAAGTGTTGTCCGCCACCACCAGAGCGCCAGCGCGCTTGGCCGCAGCCACCAGACGACGGATATCAAGCACTTTCAGGGTCGGATTGGTGGGGGTTTCCAGGTACAGCAGGTCGCAGCCCTGGGCGATCTCGCGCTCGATGGCCTCGGTATCCAGGGTGTCGCAGAGGGTCACCTCCACGCCCATGCGCGGCAGAAACTCCTCGAAGATCTTGTTGGTGCCGCCGTAGCTGTCGCGGGTGGACACCACACGCTTGCCGCTGCAGAGGAAGGTGTGCAGCACCCCGCTGATCGCGGCCATGCCACTGCTGAAGGCCACCGCCGACTCCGACTGTTCCAGCTCGCAGAGCTTGGCTTCGAGGACGGAGACCGTCGGGTTGCTCATGCGGCTGTAGATAAAGCCCGGATTCTTGCCCAGGGCAACGTCGTACCAGACATCGATATCGTCATAGCCATAGGCCGCGCTAACAACTATGGGAGTTTGCGTGGCGTTATAAGGATGCTGAATCCGCTCGCCGGCCCAGACAACCTGAGTGCCGATACCCGGATACTCGCCGGGAGCAGTTTCCACTTTCTTGTTCATATGAATTTCCCGAAGACGGTGAGACAACTTCGCCAATCAGAATTGGTTGCCGGGAAATATAGGGAATGACAAAAGCACTGAAAAACGATGTTATCCGGCCCTAAGGGCCGTTTTTTTAATGGCTGAACACCCACCAATCCAGCCAATCCCGCAGACGCCTTTCCTGCCGTTCGTTTGACTTGGCTACGGCACGAGCAACTGAGTGCCCTTGGTGCCCTTGCCGCCATCCAACTTCACCGACAGCAGTCCGAGAGCGTCGACGCCAAAGCCCACCGAGCCCTGAGTGAAGCCGGGCTTGGCATCGAGGATGAAGCTCTGGGTCCACTCCTCGGCCCTGCCCTGGCGGGTGGTGTCCACGAAATTGCGGTTGAGATAGAAGATTCGCAGGGTCAGGGTCCCCGTCGCGTCTTCGATGAATCCGCTTTCTTGCTGTGCAGCCGCGACAGAAGAGGCTCCAATTGCGCATGCAATGGCTAGCGCGATAGCCGGCGAAACTGCTGATACCGGCATGCGTTCAGAATGACTTGAGAGTTTCATTGTTGTTATCCCTCGAGCAATTCAAGACGTGAAGAGTCCCCCTCCAGAGATCTGGCTGGAGGCGGGTGAATCGCCAAAGCAGACAATAGTCCAGCTTGGCTGCATCCCGGCGCCGGTTGAGGACGGCAGGAACTCGCCAAATACGGACTTCCGGAGGACTTAGATATCTGAATGCCTCAAACCCAGGTTCATGGGCTCAAGGCAACCGCAAGATGACTGCCCTACATACGTAGGGGCAGCCAGTAGTCGCCGTCAGATAGCCAGACTGCGCTCGCGTAGTTCGGTATTCAGGATGCGATCATTCTCCGAGTAATCCACCGGACAATCGATGACATGCACGCCCGGGGCGCTGAGGCATTCCTGCAGCAAAGGAAGGAAGCCGTCGGCGCTCTCCACGCGATGCCCCAGGGCGCCGTAGGACTGGGCGTACTGCACAAAATCCGGATTGCCGTAGTCCAGGCCGAAGTCCGTAAAGCCCATGTTGGACTGCTTCCAGCGAATCATCCCGTAGCCGTTGTCGCGCAGGATGATGACGGTGAGGTTCATCTTCAGGCGAACCGCCGTTTCCAGCTCCTGACTGTTCATCATGAAACCGCCGTCGCCGCACACTGCAACGATCGGGCGCTCCGGGTAGACCAGGTGCGCTGCCATGGCCGAAGGCAGGCCTGCGCCCATGGTCGCCAAAGCATTATCCAGCAGCACGGTATTGGGCATGTGCGCCTTGTAGTTGCGGGCGAACCAGATCTTGTAGATGCCATTGTCCAGGGCAACGATGCCCTCCGACGGCAGCGCGCGGCGAACATCGGCCACCAGGCGCTGCGGGTAGATGGGGAATCGGTCGTCGTCGGCGCCTTCGGCGACTTGCGCCTCGTTGGCCTCGCGGATCGCCAGTAGGCGGGTGAAGTCCCAATGCGAGGTGTCAGTCAGCGCCTCGCCGATCTGCCAGACGGCGTTGGCAATATCGCCGATGACCTCGACCTGCGGGAAATACACGGGATCGACTTCGGCGGAGCGGAAGTTCACGTGAATCACCTCGGTACCGCCGCGGACCATGAAGAACGGCGGCTTCTCGATGACGTCATGGCCGATGTTGACGATGAGGTCCGCGGCCTCTACCGCGCGGTGCACGAAGTCGCCAGATGAAAGCGCGGCGTTGCCGAGGAAGCGTGGGTGACGTTCATCCACCACACCCTTGCCCATTTGAGTGGTGACGAAGGGAATGCCGGTCTTGTCGATCAGTTGCTTGAGGACCTTGGCAGTCATCTTGCGGTTGGCACCCGCGCCGATCACCAGGATCGGGCTACGTGCGGCCTGCAGCTTCTCCACTGCGGCAAGGATGGCCTTGTGCTCGGCCAGGGGACGACGGTGCAGGCTTGGCGGAATCGGCAGGCTGTCGGTCTGCTCCGCAGCAATATCTTCTGGCAGTTCCAGATGCACAGCGCCGGGCTTTTCTTCTTCAGCCAGGCGGAAGGCTTCGCGCACCCGCGACGGGATGTTGTCGGCGGAAGCCAACTGGTGGGTGTACTTGGTCAGCGGCTGCATCATGCCGACGACGTCGAGGATCTGGAAGCGGCCCTGTTTGGACTTCTTGATGGGCTTCTGCCCGGTAATCATCAGCATCGGCATGCCACCGAGGAAGGCATAGGCGCCGGCAGTCACCAGGTTGGTGGCGCCTGGGCCGAGAGTCGACAGGCTCACCCCGGTTTTGCCAGTCAGACGACCGTAAGTAGCTGCCATGAAGCCGGCCGACTGCTCGTGACGGGTCAGCACCAACTTGATCTGAGATTTGCGAAGAGACTCGAGCAAATCGAGGTTTTCTTCACCGGGAATGCCGAAGACATATTCCACGCCTTCGTTCTCCAGACACTGCACAACTACATCGGCGGCCTTGGCCATCTTTCTCACTACCTCATGGGTGACACACGGAAAGGACCAGCTCGCTGGCAAGTCCCTGTTGGGTTCAGCGCGGTGCGCTGACGTCGGTCTGGCCGCTTGCCAGCAACGCGCCACGGACAAAGCCTTCGGCCAGGCAGCGCTCGACGAAGTCACGCACGTAGGCGGCGCCGGCATCATGCCCTTTTGGCACAGCCATGGCCTGGCGGATTGCAGTGAAGGCGCCGTCCAACACTCGGAAACTGCTGTCACCGGCAGCCACCTGCTCCAGTGGCTGGCGTACGCCGGCGGCAGCATCCAGGTCGCGGTCAATGAACAAGTCCACCGCCGCCGCCGAAGTGGCGGCACGTTCAAGTGCCGCGTGTTGTAGGGTACGACTTAGGAACAGGTCATAGGCAGCGCCCTGACCTACGGCGATGCGTACACCCTCTCGGTCGAGTTCATCCACTGCCTGGAACGGCGCCTCGGCGCGTACCAAGTAGGTGCCCTCGATACTCCCAGGTTCTTGAGCGGTCCGCTCTGGAACACGTACTGCAGGTCGGTATTGCGTTCCCATTCATGGCCCTCCTCCACTGTCGTGGCGGCGTCGGCGTGCTGCCAGCTTCACAATCCGCTCATGCGTTTCCGGCTTGCTTGCCTGGGAATGGCCCATGTTGCTTCCTCATCGGTCCCGGGTACCCAACGCGCGAAATCTCACTGAGTACCCGGCAACCCATTACCAGTTCTCCCGGTACGGACGCACTTCAGCGCTGAATGTCCAGGCACCTTTTGGTTGCCGCACCAGGTGCAGAACCTCGCTGGCTATGTCGTCAGGCTGGATGAAGAAATCCTCGGGAGCTTCCGGATATCGCTTTCTTGCCCAGTCAACGTTGATTACGGCATCAATCGTGAGATAGGCGACATGGATGCCTTGTGGCCCCAGTTCGCGCGCAATCGATTCGGCGAGAATCCTCTGCGCCGCCTTGGTCGGGGCAAAGCCAGCAAACTTCTTCTTGCCTCGCCACGCAGAGGTATTTCCGGTCGCGATGATCACCCCGCGGCCGGCCTTGATCATGGCAGGAGCAAAACGCCGCGACAGGTGGAGAAAAGCCATCACATTGGTCTGGAAGTTCAGGTCCAAGACCTTGGGATCAATCTCCAGAAAGTTCCCGAAGGCACCACCTACGGCGTTGTGGACCAGCACTTCTGGAGCCCCCAGGTCAGTCTCGATCCGATCCAGCACGTCGTGGAGCTTATGGAAGTCGGTGACATCGACCGGATAGGCAAAGCAATTGGGGAGTTCATTAGCTAACGCTGTGAGGCGTTCTTCGCTGCGCGCGAGCATGGCGACGCTGTAACCCTCGCCTACCAGTCGCCGGACGATAGCCACTCCTGTGCCCGGCCCTACACCGGTCACTACAGCCACTTTTCCACTATTCATGCTGCACCTCACGCGGATAGTTTTTTCAAGGCGGCCCGAACGAACTCGATCCGGTCGTTTCCGAAGAACAGCTCATCGCCCACAAAGAAGGACGGCACTCCGAATACACCACGCGAAGCCGCGGTTTCGTCATTCGAGGCCAGGCGTTCCTTGATGTAGGCAGAGCTCGAGTACTCCCATATGTCGATGTCGCAACCCTGCTTCTTGAGAAACGTGCTCTTGCCTTCCGATGTCAGCAGATCGTCGCTGCCCGCCCAGACCGCGGCGAACAACGCTGAATTGACAATCTCGAACACGCCCAGCTCTTGAGCCGCCAAGCCGGCGCGATTGATAAAACTGCCATCGAATTCGCGATCTCTCATCGCTCCCAGCAATACCAGATTGGGTGCCCAGGCAACTTCGTAGAGCTTGGCCCAGCGGGCCGAGTCGATGGCCGAGTAACGCGCTTTGGCCGGGCACTCAGGTGAGGGTTGGTTGTGCACCTTCCTCATGACGTTAACGATATCGACAACCTGATAAACCGTATGTGAGCTCAAATCCGCTACCTGAGTGTTCGCCAGGTAGGTATAGGGGCTCCTGTAATCCAGCACGAACTCCAGCGACATGCCATTTCTCCTGTGGTGCCTGGGCTTCTGGATGTCCAATGGAATCCAGAAGCCCAAAAAAATCAGCTAGCCAACGTCTGGAAATATGCGGCGCTGGACCAGGGCTAAGCCCTGGTCTCAGTCCAAACGTAGGGTCAATCGACGAGTGCCCTCTGCAGCTGTCAGGTGCGGATCGCTCTAACCCGATCGCTGCGCAGCCAAGCTAGCGCCGCAGGTCCTTGCGCAAGATCTTCCCAACTGGCGACTTGGGCAATGCGCTGGTAAACGTGATGTGTCGCGGAATCTTGTAGGCCGTCAGCTGCTCTCGGCAATGCTGTCTGATCTGCTCCGGCGTAACATCTGGGCTCCGGGGGACGACAAATAGATGAGGCACCTCACCCGATCGGGCGTCCGGCACACCTATGCAGGCACACTCCACCACCTCCGGGTGCGCGGCCGCCACTGCCTCGATCTCATTCGGATACACGTTGAACCCCGAGACCAGGATCATGTCTTTCTTGCGATCGACAATCTGCATGAATCCGTCATCACCCATGGTGACTATGTCGCCGGTCTTGAACCAGCCATCCGGGGTAAAGGCCTTGCTCGTCTCTTCGGGATTGTTCCAGTAGCCGGCAAACAGCTGTGGTCCTTTGATCAGCAGCTCTCCGGGAGCATTCAGCGGAACAGGGACCCCGTCATCATCCACGACACGAACGTCGGTCGAGGGCATCGGCACGCCGATGCTGCCATTTCTCCCCGGAGGGTTGAACATGGCGCAGGGGGATGTTTCCGTCAGCCCGTAGGCTTCAGTAATCGGCATGCCTCCCGCTGCGATCCAGCGTTTCACCACGGCCTGCTGAACAGAGGCACCTGCACCTATCACATAGCTCGTCCGGGAAAAGTCGACGCGTTGCAGATCCGGACTGTCCACCAGACTGTTGAACAGCGTATTGACCCCCATGAACATGTCGAAGGGCTCTCGTCGAAGTTCGTCGAGTACAGAAACCGGATCTCGCGGATTGGGGATGAGACGAAGACTCGAACCTGTCGCAATCGACAACAGAGCAACAGCCAACGGGTACACGTGATAGAGCGGCAAGGGCAGTACGATGGAAATCGGGGCGTCATGTGCCGGTGGCGCTAGCCACAGAAGAATCAACTCCAGGCTGACGCCCACGCTTTTGTGGGTCAGCATCGCCCCTTTCGAAACGCCCGTAGTACCGCCGGTGTATTGCAGAAATGCAATGTCGTCCAGCGTCACCCGCAGATCGCCAGGATGAGCATTCCCACCGCGCGCAATCACGGAAGCGAGAGGCCGGGTGGAGCCAGTCGATGAGTCTGGCTGAACTGCTGCTTGCCCTGATTCGTGTGCACGAATCCTTTCCATCAATGCAGCCAAGGGAGCGGTCAGCACATGCTCTACCGCTGTGTGGTCTGCGATCTGCTCGAAGGCCTGGGTGAGCCCTTCAGCGATGATTAGACACCTGGTCCCCGAGTCACGAAGCTGGTGCTCCAGCTCCCTGGGCGTATACAGAGGATTGACGTTGACGATGGTCAAGCCGGCCTGGAGAACTCCCGCCATTGCTACGAGGTACGCCAGGCAATTGGGCATCATCAAGGCGACCCGATCACCCTTTTCGAGTTCCAGCTGTCGGAGGTGGCTGGCGAGATTCGTCGATAGCACCTCCAGCCGGCCGTAGCTCAATGCCTCGCCAAGGCAGAAAGCCGCAATGCGATCAGGATAGAGCCTGAACGAGCGCTCGAGAGTGGCGACAAGCGTACTGATGCCAGCCGTATCAATTTCCTTTGGAAAATCAGATGGATAACTCTGATGCCAGATCTGTTGCTGCATTGACGACTCCCGCATTCGTGCTGTTGTTCTGTTGTTGAGGAGACCTGCTTTCCTTGCCAGGCGACTTGCGCGCCATATAAAAAACGATCGTTTACTGAACGAACGTTATGCTATGCTCCCCAGCGTGTCAAACGTGATTCGAATTGAAGTGCAATGCCGCCCTTGTGGCTTCAGAACGTCGCCGGAGTGCCCTTTCCAGGCGCTGCCCATTCGCGTGAAAGCTATGCAGGAGTCAATCAGAATGAATTGGGATAGACCGAACCCTTTTCTGATCGAAGTCGTGGTGGGTAACGCAGATATTGATGGCCTGGGTCACGTCAATCATTCGATATACGTGAAGTGGCTCGAGCAGTGCTCGTGGACTCAATCTTTGAGCCTGGGCATGTCATTGTCGGACTACCAACGAATGGATCGTGGGATGGCGGTGGTTCGCAACGAGCTCGACTATCTGGCCAGCGCCTACGAAGGTGATCGCTTGCTGGTGGGCACCTGGATCGTCGCTCTGGAAAAGCGCGTCAAGCTGGTCCGCCAATTCCAGATTATCCGGCCGGCAGATCGGCAGTTGCTGCTGAGAGCGCAAACCTCATTCGTTTGCGTCGAGATCTCCAGCGGCAAGCCCAGGCGAATGCCGGAGGAATTCCTGGAGGCTTACGAGCGGGCCTGTGCGCGGGACGCTTAATCACCAATTGGCGTCCTTGAGAAAACGGTGGAATCGGGCCAACGAACGGAGCGACGCCTCTGTCCTCAGGGCTGATTACTGCCGCACCTTGGTACTGCACGTCGCCCCGAAAACCTACTCCTCGGAATGACGGCCGGATTATCTGGATCTAACTCCAGGGATTTCACCCATTCCGAGACGATCGTTTAGTAAACGAGTTATTTGCTACGCTTTATCTACTTCATACGGCTCCAAAGGAACCCAGATGCGCTACTCCAAGACACACAAGATTGAGACACGCGCAAAGCTGATAGAGACCGCCAGGGCGATCACGAAGAAAGGTGGCTTCAGCTCAACGGGAGTGGATGCTCTGATGTCAGCCGTTGGCATGACGGGGGGCGCTTTCTACAGTCACTTCCCGTCCAAACAGGCACTCTTCCAAGCTGTGATCGAGGATGAGATCAGAAATAGCGCCGAAATGTTGGCTGGCGGGGAAAACGCTTCCGGCGAGCAGTTGGAACGATGCTTGCGCGACTACCTGAGTACATTTCATGTCCTGCATCCCGAGGAAGGCTGTGTGCTGCCTGCTCTCGGCGGGGAGATCGCACGCGCAGAGCCCGAGGTGCGGGGGGCTGTTGAGAAGGGACTGAAGCAAATCCAAAAGGCCTGGGCCAGTCGTGTTGGCGATTCGGATGCTGCTTGGGCCATCATCGCCCAGTGTGTAGGGGCGTTGATATTGTCCCGAGCGGTCGAAAAGGAAAAGACTCGAAAGGAGATCATTGCCTCGACCCGCAGGGCCATTGAAAAAAACCACTTCCGCCAAGAGTAGTGAGCAGCTTTAGCCGGCATCCTCACTTCCCCCGGAACTCCGCGATAACCCTTACGAAAGCAGCCAAGTGCAGTCCAGGAAAGCTGTCGGCTTCCTCTGCCTCGAAAACCATACAGCGCTGCGCCGAGTCATTCGGAAAGTTGAAAGCAGGTGTCAGTCAGCGCTGGAAAACCCGGTCGAGCCGCTCCCTGGCCTCCCTGGCTTTGCGCGCCAGCACGGGACGCAGATCCTCGACCCGAATCCTCGAATCAGCCAGTTCACCACCCACGACGAAGCTGGTGGATCGGGCCAGCGCCGCTCCGCTCATCGCATCCTTGACGTCGGCTTCGAAGAACAGGGAAAACCTGTCGCCTACCTGGGGCTCGGCAGTGTCGGCCTGCGGCGCTCGCTTCAAACCGGTCACGGATAGCTGGATGCGCAGTGCCTGGGGCTCAGGCTGGCCGACCATCTCATAGCCGTTCGAGAGCAGTTCCCGACGCAATTGCCGCTGGAAAAAAAACAGCAGCGTGTCGATTTCCCTGGCAGTGAAGTCCAGCCCCGAGCCATCCGAAAGCACTAGCCGCGGCGGTTCCAGAAGAACCCTCTTGCGATACTGCTCAGCCAGGGCGACACCCGAAGCCTGCCAATAGCGGACATCCCCTTGCTCAGCCCGGGGAGCGAGAGCCGCATGGTCGTCCGGGAACCCCGGATTTTCGGAGCCTGTCTGCGGTGCTGCGCTGCAGCCGGCCAACAGCCCCGCCAGGAGCGGAGCGATGATGCTCAGTTTCAGGATCATTTCCAGTACTCGATGGATCCATCACGGCTGGTGCGGGCCCGAAGCCCACCCAGGACCTGCCCTAGGGATCAGAAATAACGCGTGCCCTTGATGCTGCATTCGTCGATGCCCGCAGGTGGAGTCTCTTCGCTGGGGACTGTGAAGCCTTGGCTGTCCAGGCCAACGACGGACTCGACTTCCAGGCAGTCGATACCCTCCTCTACCGGCAGCGAAAAGAGCTCTACGGTTTCGGCAAGCTCGATCCGATGCACCTCAGTACCTAGCGAAACCCCATTGCTGAATACCTCCAGGCGCAGGTCGACGTAGCGAATGTCTTCGTATTCGGCGCGGCTCAGGACGCCGACGAAGGTGGCTTCCTCTTCGATGTCCTGGACCCAGTGCGCGCGCAGATGGGCCTGGGCGACTGCTGCGCTGGAAGCGAAGCAGCACGTGATCGCCAGGATCAGCAGGCTTGCGACCTTCCTGTATTGACCGCCCACGGGCAGGAGCAGCCTGCCCAGGCTTCGTGGGGTAAGGTCGGCATGATCAATCATCATCGGACTGGACCATTTCAGGGTGGATCAACGGCTGGATACATGGCTGGCCAGGGGCCGCAGGGCCAGCCACGTGCGCCAGCGATCGAGATCGCCCCTGGCCATCTCGAACAGGCTTCGCGTGTTCAACGCTTCCAGGGAACTGATGCACGCCTCGAGCGCAGTCGCTTCGACACGGCACGGGTTCTCCGCCGGTAGCCTGGTGCCCGTCAGGTAGGTCGCCAGGAAGTAGGAGGCCGCGAAGTCGGAGGGAAACTCATGTACGCCGCCGGCATGCAGCCAGGCACTCATCTTCTCGGCAAGGTGGCTCGCGTAATCCTTGGCGTCACGGCTGAAGTCGACCGACTCGCAGTCCTCCAGATAGATAAGACTGGCAGTGTCGTTGAGAACCCGCCCGCGAACTCTGCAGTACAACCCGACATATTCACCCTCCATCAAGAGCCCGGTATATCGCCCCACGTCCCCGTGAAGTTCGGCCTGGACATTGGAAAAGTCATCGTTACCGGGAAGTTCAACGATAACGTCGTCGGCAAAATTAACGCGTACACCGACGATTTCACCGCTGACGATTATCTTCTTGCCCTTGTAGAGTTCTTCCGCTGCCAACTCGTCATCCTTATAGATGCTCGCCAGTCTGGAACTTGGCAGGCGCTCGACCGGGCTGACCATGGCCAATTCGACAAGGGCCGACTTACCTCCCGCGAGCCCTACCAGGTAATCCTGCTCCATGACATTGCGAAAGAAACTCAAGGCCCCCTGGTCAACTTCCGGCCCGGAGGATTTATCGGCCTTTCCTTCCCCATCGCCGTCGAATAGCGACTGGAAATATCCGGAGACCTTTGCCAGATCCTTCGATAGTGCATCCGGAATCTCCGAACTTATCGAGACATAGGCGCCAATCAGAAATAACGGAAAGGCCAGCGTCGCGAAGACGATGCCATCGATCGACTTGCCAATAAGGCGATTAACGATATGCCAGAGGTCCGGGCAGAGCAGGACTGCCGCGACAAAAATGGCCGTTCCTCCTGCGAACGAACTGTTGATCGCTCCCACGGACAAGACTGCCAGCAGGCAGCAGGACACCCAGCAGAAAAAGCGGAAAACACTCTCGACTCTCAACTGACTTCACTCGCCGAACATTAGTAAATTAAGCCACGCAAGATCCGATAACCGACTCTCGCCATGGCACGTCACGGAATTATCCGTGGGAGCGAAGCCAATCAAAGTCATCAATATTCATTTTCTATCAAATCACCCCATCCGACCCTGAAAGGCGTATCAATCCAGGCTATCGGCTCAGTACTATTCCGTTTTCTCGCCAGAGTCTGGCTTCGCAACTTTCAAGTTCATCATCACGGAATTCAGATGCGCTACTCCAACAGGCGAACCATCGCCTCCATTGCGATTCTTTTCACACTGCTGCTGTCTGGTTGTGCAGTAACGCCACCCGTCGACCAAAGTAATATCTGCTCGATATTCAGGGAAAAGTCAGGCTGGCACGAAAGTGCACTGGATATGCAGGAGCGCTGGAATGTCCCCCTGTATGTGCCAATGGCCTTCATGCAGCAGGAGTCGAGTTTCCGTAGCGACGCCCTGCCGCCCAGGCGTTATGCATTGGGTTTCATTCCTTGGGGACGGGTAAGTTCCGCCTATGGATACAGCCAGGCCAAGACAGAGACCTGGAGTGACTACCTCAAGGAAACCGGCAATTGGGGAGCGGAACGGGACGACTTTGCCGATGCCATGGATTTCATGGGCTGGTACATCAGCAAGACGCAGAAAGTAAACGGGATATCCGTCTCCAACGCCTCGGCCCAGTATCTGAACTATCACGAAGGCTGGGGCGGATATCGCAAGCGCAGTTACGAGCGCAAACCCTGGTTGAAAACTGTCGCGGCGCGGGTCGGGGATCGGTCCGAGACGTACAGCCGGCAATACCAGGGCTGCAAGCAAAGCTTGCCGGATGGATTCTTCGAGCGGCTTTTCAGCTCCTGAACCGCGGCGCCGCCAACCTGGCTCGAATCCCCCGTTGGCGGAGGATTCACCGCTATCACCTTATCGGTAAAGGCATCGGACGTAGTCCAGTTCCTGGGTGTAGTAGCAGATGGTGTTTTCCACCTGGGTCGGCAAGAACTCAAGGTGCAGGGCCGCCCCGGTCGCCAGGCCGTACTGTCGGCCGAAGAACACGTCCGGAACTTCGCTCAGCCCGGAAAGCGGGTTGCTGCGGCTGCTCTGCGCCTGCTGGATCTCGAGCTCCAGGCTGCTCCTGCCGAAACTCACCGCCTTCGCAGACAGGGAGGCGTAATTCAGGTTCGCCTCCGACTTTTCAATCACGGCGAGGCTCAGGGTGTCGCCGATGATCAGCCGCTCTTCCGAGTGGATCATCTCGCCGCTGTTCAGGACGATGTTGTTCGTGCCGTGGTAGGAAACCCCCTTGGTATAGGCGGGCCGGTCGAAGACGACTCCGGCCAGGGCCAGCAACGCCATGCCGGAAAGAATGAACAGGTGCTTGAAACGGACGAAGTTCATTGGCTGTCCTCCAGGCACTTCCTGACCATTGCGAGTTTCAGGTTTTCCATCTTGTTGTCTTCGGAAAACATCAGGTTGCCGGTTCTTCCATCCGCCCTCACACAACTCAGGTCAAAGAGCCGGTTCGCCTTGTTGACCCAAACCTCTCCTGCCGGGTGAACATCCCGGGATTCCAGCACGGGTTTGAAGTCTGCCATCAGCCTTTCGGTTTCCGCTTCGTTCACGCCGACGAACCGGTAGGTCACCGGCCCCTTGACCACAGTTGCAATGGCCAGTTCGGAGCCCATCCCATCGAACAGCCCGCCCCTATAGCAGAAAACCGCAACAAGCAGGCCTGACATCAATACGTAAGCTGGCAACAGCAACCGTCCCCAGTCGAACTTCGTCCCGGCGCGGTGCAACACTTCCGTCTGCACCGGTTCGGGAGCATTTTCATTCGACAGGCTGATTTCTTCAGCCGCGGCCTCTTCGGTTTCCTCGGCGGAAACCGCGCCAGCTTCGTCGACTACATAACTGGCATTGAATCGATAGCCACGCCTTGGAACTGTCTGCAACAAGTCGTGGTCACGACCGTCGTTGATCAGGTTGCGCAAGGTGAAGATCGCCTGGTTCAAACTTCCCGCAGCGACTACACGATTATCCCAGGCGAACTCCATGATCTCGCTGCGACTCTTTATTTCTCCGGGCTCCAGCAACAGCAGTTGCAGGAGTCGAGATTCCGCATAGGCCAAAGTGACGGAGTTCACTTCGCCCCCCTGCGGCGCGAAACTCAATTGATTGGTTGCAGCGTCGAGAGTCGCCGTATCGCCATTCTTCAATAAAAACTGAAACTTGCTTCTCATGCTTTCCGGTGAATCTTGCACTGATAATGGATGACCGCCAGGCGGCTGCCTTATTTTCCCGCACAACTGATCTTCAAAGTCGATCAAAAACCGAAAATAACGATTTTTGATTCGGTGTATCGACCTTCTCCAGTGAAAATTGCCCACACCACAATCATGAGTGTGAGGCCCGACCATTCCATCCGTTGTCGCTCCCCGCCAGCCTAACCAGCCACGGCGACCGATCCCCGAAGCTTAGCCAGCATCGCCCCACTATCCAGCGATCGCGGCAAGCGCAGTGTTCTTTCTGCAATGCCTCGAAAACACGGCTGACGAAGCCTTTGAACATCCGCTTCTGGAACTTTCCATGAACCTGAAATTACTTTCGATCATTCCATTCACACTCTCGCTGGTCGGCTGCTCGATGGCCCCGAAGATTGATTCCAGCCATTCAGAGCAACTTGACAATCCGCGTGGGCATACCCAGGTCGAGAAGAACGAAGACATGATTTACTGGAAACGGAATGACGTCCTTTTTGCTGCAAGTTATGACAAGAAGATCTTCCTGAGCCCGACTGGTTTGGTTTCGGCCGCGGATGGTACCAGCCAGGACCTCGACTCGGCGGAAGAACGGAAAATTCTCAACCGTTTCCGCTCTCAACTGCAACACGAACTTTTATCCGCAGGTTACGAACTCGTCGACACCCCCACTCCGCGCTCCCTCGCACTCAAGGTGTCGATAGCCGATATCAAGCGCACGCCGCGGGATATGACCGTCATGGAATACGTCCCGATCGGATTCCTCGTCGGTCTGGGCATGCACACGGCCGGCTTGCGGGATGAAACGCTCTATCTGTTCTTCAAGACCGAAGTCACCGACGGCATGAACGGGGAAACCTTCGGCCAGGCCGTGAACCGGGTGCGCAGCGCGGATATAGACCCGTCCGACTCCCCCGTTGCCGAGGATCTCTACCCCGCAATCGACGCCAAGGCGCGACAACTTCGCGAGCGACTGGATCGCGAGTTCCAGGGCGAGAGCGCCCTGCATGCCACTTCCAATTAACCCGGAAACCCCTCACAGGAACCATCAGGTAGAAAGATGAAATTCGGAAAACACCTTGCTGCAACCCTGCTCACCCTTGCTTCCTTTGGCGCCGTTGCGGATGACAGAGGGCTTTATGTGGGTGCCGGTGTGACCCACGTGGAAACGGATGAACACAGCCTCGGCGACAGCGATAACAGCTACAAGGCCTACGCGGGTTACCGCTTCAATCCATACCTGGCAATCGAAGGCGCAGTGGTCGACCTGGGCGAGTTCGAAGGCGATGGGCAACGCTTCGACGGCAAATCCGTCCAGGCCGCGGTGCACCTCGGTGTCCCGATCGGCGACCGGATCCGCCTGTTCGCCAGTGGC
This sequence comes from Pseudomonas sp. BN417, assembly GCF_029871205.1. GTDB lineage: Bacteria > Pseudomonadota > Gammaproteobacteria > Pseudomonadales > Pseudomonadaceae > Metapseudomonas. The sequence goes on from NZ_SSOJ01000163.1 coordinate 87,993, forward strand.
GGCGTCCATGCCTGGGATGCCGAAGGAGATTCCGCCGGGGATGACAATGACATGGACCTCACCTACGGTGCCGGCGTCGAACTCGACCTGTTCAGGAACATCGGCGTACGTGTGGAGCAGGAGGTCCTGAAGGTGGGTGATATCGACCTGGACCAGACCAGCGCCTCCGTCTACTTCATTTTCTGATTCGATCCACGGCGGCTCCTGCACTCGCAGCGAGCCGCTTCCCTCCGCCACCGGCCGCCCAGCGCCGGGTCGGCCCCTCCCCCGCCAGCCTCCGCCTGGGCCATCCTGTCGGCCGGCAAGCCTTTCCTGCTGCCGCTCCTCGGCCAGTGCGCAGGATGCGCCGCTCCGCGATCCGGTCGAAATCGTCGGTCTGTGCAACCGGTACATCCAGCGCCAAGGATTGCAGGTAATCAGCGGGCGCCCTGTCGGGCCTTGCATCGGCGCAAGCGGGAATCATGGCCAGGGCGAAAAGGGAAAGCGCGGCAACCCGGACGGGAGCGCGCAGGGACGGGCGAAGCGGAAAACGTACCACGGGTATCTCCATCGGCAACTTGAACTCATCGTCAATTCGGGGCGCCACGCCATGAAGCCCCGAGTAGGTTGGTGTTGAGCGAAGCGAAGCCCAACAAGGCGGCGCGTGCGTGGCCCAAACCGCCCGCCTCTCCCATACGGGTTCCGACAGCGGTGGTATTGGCTAACGGCTGCAGGATCCCCGTTCGACTAGGGCAGAGGTGATATCGGAGCCATCGTGTTGAATCGCGGACCAGATGATCACCCCGCTCTGCCCCTCGGCAACACTTCCGCTGGCATTGACGGTAGAGCTCAGGCCCTGCGCATTGGTCACCGACAGTACGTAGTCGCATTGGTAATACTCGTCCCCGTCGCCATCGGCCGCGCAAACCAGACTCCAGGTATTGCCAAGCTTGTTCGGCCCCACGCATTCAGCTGCCGCAAATGCGCCAGTTCCCCACAAGCTGACCGCAGCCACCGCGATAACAGAATTCAGGTAGTGCATAGCGGAACCTCATTCCCAACCCAGTGCGGCCCTGGACATTCGCGACCCACCAGAAGTTACGAGCGCGACGATCATCGACCTTCGACTTGCGCAGGGTCCACCGACGCCTCGCCCAGCGCGAACGCTGTCGCGACGCCAACAGATTGCAACAGCCCCGTCCTTCTTGCTGATCGCCAAGTTCGGCCAATCAGTTCTGCGGTACGACCCGGGCCTCGTTGCCGGAGCCCTCGACATACACCGCCATGCCCTGCTTGAGCGCCGGGTTGATGGGCTGGGTCACCGAGACCAATACACCGTTCTTCACGCGCACAATGACCTGCTGGGCTTCCTGCGGTTGGTCATAGTGCTTCTTCTCGGCATAGTTGCCACCGGCCGCTCCGGCGAGGGCACCGGCGACCATGGCGACATCCCGGCCCGTGCCCTGGCCGATCAGGCTACCCAGGCCGACACCAGCCAACCCACCGAGGATGGCGCCGACTCCGCTGTCATGGTTGGTCTGCATCTGCGTCGGCACGATCTGCTCGATCCGCCCGCTGCGAATCTCCATTTCACCGGGCCCACCACTCCCGGCATCGACCGCTGCGCAGGCGGAAAGCAGCAGGCTGAACAGCAAGGTTGCAATCCTGGAAACCATTACGTTCATCGTGATCACCTCATTAGTCAGAACGGTCGCGCCTGGTCACTGCTTCGCCACCTCGGCGTCGAAGGGGTAGACCTTGCGCCAGTCCTTCGCCATGTCCACCACTGTCCAGCCCTTGGCCTTGGCCTCATCCAGCGCCTTGTCCAGCTTGCCGATCCTGGACTGCCGGTCGTAGGCCCACTCGCGCAACGGGTCGGTGTGGTGCACCAGTCCCATGAAGCGCTTGCCGCTGCCGGCGGCGGTCCACTGCAGCATCTGCTGGTCGCCATCGGAATTGCCGAAGGCCAGGATCGGGCGGCGGCCGATGACGGCGTCGATGCTTTCCGGCTTGCCCGGACCGTCGTCGTTGTGGGCCAGCTTGGGAGTGCGCATGATCAGCGGCTTGCCGTCGTTGTACTGGTATTGGCCGGTGAAGGTGGTGCCTATCACCTGCTCCGGCGGGATGCCGTAAACCTCGTCGGTCCAGGCGCGCATGAATGCCACCTCGCCGCCGGAGACTATGTAGGTCTTGAAGCCGTTGGCGCGCAGGTAGTCGAGCAGTTCCAGCATCGGCTGGTAGACCATCTCGGTGTAGGGCTTCTGGCTTTTCGGGTGCTTCGCTTTGGCCAGCCAGGCGCGGACATTGGCGGTGAAGGCCTCGGTGCTGACACCGGTATGGGTGGCGCCGATGATCTTCATCAGCCCTTCCATGCCACTTTCGGCCAGGGTTTTCTGGTCGCCCTCCAGCACCGCCTTGAACGGCTGCTGGGTCTTCCATTCAGGGTGCTGCGGGGCCAGGCGCTCGACCTCGGCAAGGGCGAACAGCACCTGGAAGTACATGGGCTGTTCACTCCACAGCGTGCCGTCGTTATCGAACACCGCAATGCGTTCGGCTGGCGCGACGAAGTCCTTGGATCCCTCGGCGGTGACCGCCTCGACGAACTCGATTATGGCCTTCCTGGGAGGGCTGTCCTGCCAGGATGGCAAGGGTTCGGCGGCCTGCAGCAGTAGCGGCCAGAGCAGGAGGAGGAAGATCCAGCGGGCAGTCAGGTGGGGCAAGGAGACGCGGTTCATGTGCTTCCCTCCGCCGCTGTCAGAAGCGCCAGGTCATGTTGCCGGTGAAGGCCTGGAGCCAGGCATTGTCGAACTCTCCCGACGTGCGCTCGCCAGACAGGGTCTTGGTCTGGTCGATCGGCATGTCGCCGAGCCAGATGAAGACCCAGCTGAAATTGACGTCGGTGTCCTTGTCCAGTGCCCAGGTCGCACCGGTCGCCAGGCGCCAGGACTCGCCCATCGGCACGGTAAAGGTCCGGTCGGAATCGGAAACCGCCGCGCTGTCATAGGCGACACCGACATTCCACAGCAGCGCCGGCGTTGCCTGGTACTGCGCGCCCAGGGACAGGTGGTAAGTGTCCTTGTAGTTGGCGTCGACAGCGCGTGCTGTAGCGCGGTCCCGCGCCGTCTCCACCTCCACGGCGATGTCACCGAACTCCGACCAGTCCTGCCAATTGACCGAAGCCAGCAGTGCCCATTGCGCGTCCAGCTGCTGGTACAGGCTGAGGGTGAGGGTTTGTGGGATCTGTGTGTCGAGTTCGAGGTTCGTGCCATCCAGGGGATCCAGGAGCGGCCCCGTCCCGTCGACGTCCAGGCGGTCTTCGAAATCCAGGTCGATTTCGCTTGTATAGGCCAGGCCGATCCGCGTGCCGGGCCGCGGCGCGTAGATCACCCCCAGGTTGGCGCCGTAGCCCCAGGTGTTGTCCGCGTACTTGAACTGGCCGTCGCTGCGGTCCAGCAGGCCGAAAGGCGCGCGGTTGATCGCTGCCTCGGTCTCCAGCATGCCGAACATGGCCTTGAGGCCGAGGCCGACCGACCACTGGTCGTTGAAGCGATAGGCCACGCTGGGCACCAGCGACAGGCCGGCGATGCTGGCGTCCTGGACGAAATAGCGCCCGGACCAGTCGTCATCGTAGTTTTCCGCCAGGCCGAAATCGCCGTAGGAACCGAAACCGACGCTCCATTGCTCATCCAGCCGGTGGCTGATGAAGAAACTGGCGCCCGGCGTCGGGTCGAGGATGTTGCCACTGCCGGTGCCCGGAGTGTTGGTTGCCACATCGCGATGGAAGGTCAGGTCGCCGAACAGCACTTGCGCGCCGGCGGTGATCTGGGTGCCGTCCAGATAGCTCAAGCCGGCAGGGTTGCTGGCGATGGTCGAGGGTCCTTGCGCCCGGGCGGCAGCGCCGGCATTGGCCAGGCCGGCGTTGTCCGTGGCGATTTCGTAGAGCATCAGGCCGCCCGCCAGACTTTCCTGGCTGCAGAAGAGCGCCAATAGGGTCAACTTGGCCATCGACAGCGTACGCATATTCGGCTGCATCTTTGCCCCCTGCTAGGGATGAACCATCCTCTGAAGCCGGTAATTAGAGGCACCAGCTCGCGATCCCATCTTTTCCATGTGGTGCCTGGCGCAATGCTTCCATGGCAGCCCCGGCGGGGCTGCCACAGAGCAACGCTAATTACCGGTCGGCAATTGCAGGTGGATACCTTCTTTCTTCAGGTCCTCCCGTATCCACTGGAACTTCTGATACTTGGACAGTTCGAGGGGGCCGTCGTAGGTCATGCTCTGCATTTTGCGCGGCGGGTATTCGATGTAGGTTTTCATCAGCTTGTTGATCGCCGCACTGATAGGCACTACCGACCAGGTGTGCTCGGTGAAGTTGTTCATGAAGATGTCGTAGCGCTCCTGCGGGTCCTGCAGCAGGTCGAAGACCTGGGGGATGGTCGCTACGTACTTGGCCTCACCCTTCCAACCAAGGTTGCTGTCCACGGCCAGGCCACCGGTCTGGGCACCATTGTCGCCACGCAGGTTGAATACTGCCTTGAAATGGCCAACTCGGGCGGCACCGGGCGACAGCTCGTTCTCGGTAAAGTAGAACCACTCCTTGCGCGGGGACTCGCCAGTCCCGAGCAGCACCGGGGTCATGTTGTAACTGTCGAAAATGATCGGCTGACCATCGCGGTCCTTTTCCGGTAGCTTCACACCAGCCACTGCGGCGAAGGTCGCCATCAGGTCCAGGCCACCGATGATTTCGTGGTTTTTCGTGCCAGGCTTGATCTGGCCAGGCCAGCTCATGATTGCCGGTACACGGTTTCCGCCCTCTCGCACCGTGCCCTTGGTGCCCCGAAATGGCGTGTAGCCAGCATCCGGATAGACATCCTGCCAGGCGCCGTTATCGGTGGTGTAGACGACCAGGGTGTTCTTATCCAGGCCAAGGGCCCTGAGCTTGTCCATGATGCGGCCGATGCGCGTGTCGAGTTCGACAATGGAGTCCGCGTACTTGGACTTGGAAATCGACTTGTGCTTGAACTCGGGCGCCGGCATGTTCGGCTGGTGCACTTTCATGAAGTTGACGTTGATGAAAAACGGCTTATCCGACTTGGCCGCCGTATCGAGGAATTCCAGCGCGGCTTTCTCGACATAGCTGTCGAAGAATGGAATACCGATAACTCCCGGTTTGCCATCGACGACCGGCGTATCGACGTACTGGCCGTTGACCTTGAATTCTTCGACCGCCTTTTCACCCGCCTTGCCGGATAGTGCACCCCTGGTCACCTTGACGAACATCTCGCGGGTCTCCGCGTCCATGTCCGGGAACCAATCGGGGTCGGCATAGGTGTACGCATTCAAGTGATAAAGGCCGACGTATTTCATCACGTCATACCCTTGGGCATTGGGCAGTGCGTAGTCCGCCTCGCCCAAGTGCCACTTGCCGGTGAAGTAGGTCTCGTAGCCACCGGTCTTGAGTACTGACGCCAAAGTCCATTCGGCGGCTGGCAGACCACCGCCCTGTCCTTGGAAGGCCACTGTCGTCATCCCGCTGCGGTTTGGGATGCGGCCGGTCTGCATGGCAGCGCGGCCAGGGGTGCAACTGGGTTGCGCGTAGAACGAATAGAAAGTTTTACCTTCAGCGGCCAACCGGTCGATGCTCGGAGTCGGCATCCCTCGGCCTTCCCCTCCCCCATAGGGCCCCAGGTCGCCGTAGCCGGTATCGTCGGAGACGATAAAAAGAATATTGGGTTTTTCCGTCTGGGCTTGGGCAAGACCGGACAAGGTCATGATCACGGCTAGCGCGATTGGAAATTTCAAGCGAACTGATGGGGTTTTCATGCCAGGTATCCTTTCGCAGGTGTTGCTCGATGCTGTTTGCAGCCCAGGTGATGAGCGCACACCAACTACGAACTTCAGTGCTTTACCACCGAGCGGATAGCCTAGGTACTGCGTACTGAATCACTTCCCCCAAATAAGATGACCATGCACTGGTTAAGGCCAGGAGGGAGTCTAGTGCGACTTTTTCTATCGCGCGTGCAATAGGTGGTTTTTTCACCAAAGAATTTGCGAGCTGGGAACTGTTCGTTCCCAGGGGAGCCCCAGAATGGATCAGATCTCGACCTGGGTGCCCAGTTCGATCACGCGGTTCACCGGCAACTGGAAGTAACGTAGGCTGCTGTTGGCGTTCTTGTGCAGGAAGGCGAACAACCCTTCGCGCCAGAGCGACATGCCGAGGCCTTTGGTGGGTATCACCGTTTCGCGGCTGAGGAAGTAGGTGGTGCGCATTGGCGCGAAGTCCAGGCCCTCGACGCGGCACTGCTGGAGCGCGCCCGGCACGTTGGGTTCTTCCATGAAACCGAAGTGGAGCAGCACTCGGTAGAAGCCGTCACCGTACGGCAGGACTTCGAAACGCTGCTCATCCTCTATGCGCGGGGTGTCCCGGGTCACCACCGTCAGCAGCACGACCTGCTCATGCAGCACCTGGTTGTGCAGCATGTTGTGCAGCAGCGCATGGGGGACGGCGTCGGGGCTGGCGCTGAGGAATATCGCCGTGCCCCCGACGCGATGCGGCGGCTGGATCCGGATACTGTCGAGAAATCCCCGAAGCGGCAGCGCCGTCTCGTCCAGGCGCTCGATCAGGATTTGCTTGCCGCTCTTCCAGGTCGTCATCAGCAGGAAGAGGATCACCCCCGCGACCACCGGGAAGGCGCCACCCTGGAAAATCTTGGGCACGTTGGCGCCGAAGAACAGCCCATCCACGACCAGGAACCCCAGTAGCAGCGGCACCGCCAGCCAGCGTGGCGCGCGCCACAACAGCAGCATCACGGCCGAGACCAGCAGCGTGTCGATCAGCATGGTCGTGGTGACGGCCACGCCATAGGCCGCGGCCAGCGCGCCGGACGAACCGAAGCCGATCACCAGCAGCACGACGCAGGTCATCAACGCCCAGTTCACCACGCCGATGTAGATCTGGCCCTGTGCGGCGCTGGATGTGTGCTGCACCTGCATCCGCGGGATGTAGCCCAGCTGAATGGCTTGCTGGCTCAAGGAGAATGCGCCGGAGATCACCGCCTGGGAGGCGATGATCGTGGCCAGCGTCGCCAGCCCGATCATCGGCAGCAGCGCCCATTCCGGGGCCAACAGGTAGAAGGGGTTGCGGGCGGCGGCCGGATTCGACAGCAACAAGGCGCCCTGACCGAAATAGTTCAGCACCAGCCCGGGGAGGACCAGGCTGAACCAGGCCCTGGCAATGGGCTTGCGGCCAAAATGTCCCATGTCGGCATACAGGGCTTCCGCCCCGGTCAGGGCCAGCACCACGGCGCCGAGGATGGTCACCCCGATGCCCGGGTGGGCAACGAAGAAGTTGAAGGCCCACCACGGATTGACGGCCTGCAGCACCTCGGGCCGCTGCGAGATGCCATGGATGCCGAGCACGCCCAGCACCACGAACCACAGCACCATCACCGGTCCGAAGAGGATGCCGATCCGCGCCGTTCCGTGCTTCTGGATCAGGAACAGGCCGATCAGCAGCACCACGGTGATCGGCACGACCCAATGGCCCACACCAGGCAGGGCGACGTCCAGACCTTCGACTGCCGACAGCACGGAGATTGCCGGGGTGATCATGCTGTCGCCGTAGAACAGCGCCGTACCGAACAACCCCAGCAGGACCAGCAGCGCGCTGAGCCTGGGATAAGCGGCGGTGGCGCGGCGTGCCAACGCGGTCAGCGCCATGACGCCGCCCTCGCCGCCGTTGTCGGCACGCAGCATGAACAACACATATTTCAGCGACACGACCCAGAGCAGGGACCAGAGGACCAGCGACAGGACCCCGAGCACGCCCGGCGCGTTGACTTCCACGCCATAGTGACCGGCGAAGACTTCCTTGAGGGTGTAAAGCGGGCTGGTGCCGATATCGCCATAGACCACGCCGGTGGCGGCGACGAGCAAGCCAATGGATGACGAGTGGGCAGGAGAATGGGCCATCGGCTCCAGGACCTTCGAGCTCATCGATCAACTCCGGGGGAAATATTGGCGGCAAAGCGGGTGGAAGGTTGATGGCATCGAGGTCGGTCGCCGAGCTGAAGCGGAGGTGCGGGAAACTCGGATAGGCAGCCCGACCTGCCATGAGAGGGCGTCAAGTATCCTGTGCAATTGGCGTTCCCGGCGTAAAAAAAGCGTAAAAAATTCGCTTGCAGCTGGCCCTTCAACGGCTCTCGATCAACGGTCGTTAGTTGCAGATGGAAGCAACTTGTCAGCCGAAAACCTCCTTGTTAGGTTTTTTCTGTAGTCGGTCGAAAGATGTGGGAGGCGTGCCATGAGCGTGAATACCTTAGGCCTGATCATAGTCGGTTGCGCTTTCATCGGCTGCATCGGAATGGCCCTGTGGGTCAACCGGCCAGCCATCAAACTATGGTGCGACAGGCATCACCTGCACTTCAGGCACTAGTGCCCGGCTTGAGGGGCTTATGTAGGAGCGAGCTTGCTCGCGAAAGGTCGCGCTCGGGCTGTTCGCGAGCAAGCTCGCTCCTACGGTCTAGAGTTGAGCCCTGCACGGGCGTCATGTTTCGAACGCGGATCCTTACCCAGGCGAATTCATCCGTTGCGCCAGCAACTGGCGCCGCCGGGCTCCGGGCGTCATCGCGAACCAGCGTCGGCAGGCGCGGTTGAACACGCTCTGCTCGCTGTAGCCGAGCATGCCGGCGATCTGCGCCATGGGGATGTCGCGCTCGGCCAGGTAGAAATCGGCACGATCGCGGCGAATGCCTTCCACCAGGTCGTCGAACCGCCAGCCCAGTTCGGCGAGCCGGCGCTGCAGCGCCCGTTCGTGCAGACCTATCTGCTCGGCGATCAGTGGCAGGCGGCATTGCTGGGTCGGCAGCATGCGCAACACCAGGCGCTGGACCTGGTCCACCAGGTCGGACGAGCTCTGTAGATTGAAATGGCTGAGGTACTGCACCAGGGCTCGCTGCAGTCCAGATCGAGCTGGACCCCGGAGCTGTGGTAGCTGATGAAGCGGACGATCTCCGCCAGCGCGTGCCCGGCGGTCACCGCATTGCGGGCGATCACGGCGATCGGGCCGAGCACATTCAGGTTCTGCTACTCGGCCATGCGCAGGCCGAAGTCGGCGCAGTCCAGCTCCTGGGCCGCGTATTCCAGCAGCCCGACCAGGGAGCGCAGCGGCACCCTGGCGTCCTCGTCGTCGAGCAGTTCCGGGCGGACGCGAAAGCGCTCCAGGAACGGGACAGGGTCGCGCCCGAGCTTGCCGACCAGCTCGCGGAAGCCGGCGATCACGTCCGGCTGGGCGAAGAAGGTGCCGCAGTTGTCGACAACGGTCTGGTCCCACTCCAGCTGGTAGAAGGCTTCGGCGGAGAGGTTGTCGGTCAGGCTCTGCGACACATAGAACATGTTGACCGGGATCAGGCCTTCCTTGAGCTCGGCGCCCGGACGGCGGAAGGCGGACACGTCGATCGGGTTGATCGAGTTGATGCTGTTGCCGATGAAGGTGCTTTCACCCCAGCTCACGACCTGCTTGCCCAGGCGCACGCTGCCCGGCAGGTCGGCTATTTGATAGTTGTGGTAGACGAAGGCGTCGAGCAGCTCGGCGCCGGAGGACTTGGCGCCTTCCTTGCGGCCGCTGTCGTCGATGTCCTTGAACAGGCGGCTCTCGTCCTTCAGCTCGAAGTCGTACCAGTACTTGCCACGGACGAAGACACCGGTGTCGCCGTACTTGAGCTCGAGGTCGTGGATGCCCTTGAAGATCTTCGAGAAGGTCTCGCCCTTCTTGAAGTTCAGACGCGAGTCGTCGGAGGTCTGCGACAGGCCATCGCCACCGTTGTTCACCCCGATCAGGTCCTTGTCGGCCCCGCGCATGGACCAGTTGGCCCCCACGGACAGCGAGGAGTCGAACTGCCCCTCGATTTCACCGACGTTGAAGTTCACCGCTTCGGCCGGAGCCGCGATACAGAACGCGATGGCCATGGCCAGCGCATGAGGACGGAAAGCGTTGAGGGCTATTTTTGTTGTCATTTGGCCTTTCCCAGGTGGACTACTGCTCGGTGGCCAAAGCTAATCAATCCCCTCCGCGGCGGTAACGGACGAAGTAGTGATTTTAAGAGTCATCCCCAAGAGTGACGTCGAGGGCCCCGGAGAGGGACCACGGCCAGTTCCACGATCGCCTGGCGACGGCCGGCAGGCGGCAAGCGTTCCCGGGCGCCGAATACCCGGCAGCTGTTTCCACCGGTAGCAGTCGGCCATACCAGGGAGAGTCGGATTCCGTGCGGTGCCCCTTGCAGAATGATCTATACCCAATAGGCAACGATCCGGGATGGAGTCGTCGATGGCTGAGTCAGACAAGAAGATGACCCTCACCGGGCTGACCACCCTGGTGGCGGTGAACATGATGGGCTCAGGCATCATCATGCTGCCCACCAACATGGCCCAGCTCGGTGCCGTATCACTGCTGTCCTGGATCTTCACCGCTATCGGCTCCATGGCCATCGCCTACTGCTTCGCCCAGTGCGGCATCTTCTGCACACGATCCGGCGGCTTGTCCGCCTATACCGAAGAGGCGCACGCGAAGTCCGGGTTCTTCCTCTGCTCCTACCTGTACTTCATCTCGCTGGCCATCGCCAATGTCGCCGTCGCCATTTCCGCGGTGGGTTACATGACCGCGTTCATTCCCTGGCTCGGCAGCGGCGCGATTCCGCTGTGCGTCGGCACCATCGGCCTGATCTGGCTGACCATCCTGGCCAACTTCGGCGGCCCGAGCGCTACCGGCAGGATCGGCGCGATAACCGTATGGGGCGTGATCATTCCGGTGGCGGGCCTGAGCCTGATCGGCTGGTTCTGGTTCGACCCGGCCATCCTTATCGCGGCCTGGAACCCGAACGAGCTGCCGGTTTCGGAGGCCATCGCCAAGACCATTCCCCTGACCCTCTGGGCGTTCCTCGGCATGGAATCCGCGGCGCAAGCCACCGATGCGGTGGAAAATCCCAAGCGCAACGTGCCGCTGGCCTGCCTCTTCGGGACCCTGGGCGCCGCAGTGGTGTACGTGCTGTCGACCACGGTGATCCAGGGCATAGTCCCCAATGCCGAGCTGGCCAACTCCTCGGCGCCGTTCGCCTATGTCTACGCGCAGATGTTCAACCCCACCATCGGCAACATCATCATGGCCCTGGCGGTAATGGCCTGCATCGGCTCCCTGCTGGGCTGGCAGTTCACCCTGGCGCAAACGGCCAAGATGACTGCCGACCAGGACATGTTCCCAGACCTGTTCAGCAAGGCCAGTCGCCTGGGCGCACCGATCTTCGGCATGATCGTCTGCGGCATATTGCAGACACTGATGGCCTTGTCGACCATCTCGCCGAACGCCAGCGAACAGTTCGGCAAACTGGTCAGCCTGGCCGCGGTGACCAACCTGATCCCCTACGTCACGGCGCTGACCGGGCTCCTGGTGATCATGTACAAGGCCGGGGTCGGCCCGGTGATCTACACCCGCAATACCCTGGTACTGGTGGTGGCTCTGTGCTACTCGTTCTACGCCCTCTACGCCTGCGGCATGGAAGCCGTGTTCGGCGGCACCCTGGTGCTGGCGGTCGGCTACCTGTTCTATGGCGTCATCGCCAAGCGCTTTGCCAGTGAAACACGAGCTGGTCCGGGAAGCGATGGCACGTCCTCGCCTGAAAAGACAGCCTGATGCAGGGAACAGGACATGAACGCACGCTCGCCATCCGCCATTCGCATGTTGCTCACCGGCGCGCTCGCCCTTCTGCCATGGCTGGCGGGCGCCGACACCTTGGAGCGGGTACGCAGCACCAATGCGCTCACCCTCGGTTATGTGCAGGATTTCGCGCCCTTCAGCAGCCTGGAAGGCGACAAACCCGTTGGCTATGCCATGGCGCTGTGCCTGAAGATCGCCGACCGCCTGAAGGAGGACCTGGACCTGCCCAACCTGCAGGTGCGCTATCGGGCCGTGACGCTCGACAGTGAGGTGAGTGCCGTCAGCTCGGGAGAAGTCGACATTGTCTGCACGCCGACGCCAGCGACGCTGGAAAACCGCAAGCGCGTGAGCTATTCCATCCCTGTCTACACTGCGGGCCTCTCGGCCGTGGTGCGCCGCGACGCCCCTGAATCCCTGTTACGAGCGCTCAATGGCGAGGAAGTGCATAGCGGGCCGACCTGGCGCGCGACCGTCAACCGCGGGCTGGCCAACCAGACCATCGCCGTCCTCGCAGGCGGCGTCAGCGAGGACTGGGTACGCAACAAGATGAAGATGCTCGGCGTGCTGACCACGCTGGTTACGGTCGACAGTATCGCCGCCGGCGTGGATGCGGTCGCCGGGGGGAAGGCCGGTACCTTTATTTCCGAACGCATGCTCCTGCAACACCAGGTGGACAAGAGCAAGGACGCCGCCGACCTGATGGTGGTGCCCCGCCTCTTCGAGTTCGCCCCGGCGTCAATGATCGTCACACGTGGCGACGAAGACTTCCGTCTGCTGGTGGACACCGTCCTGAGCGAAATGTACCGCTCCGGCGAGATCGAAAAAGCCTATGCCACCTACCTGGGAGGCGCTCGCGGCACGTCCAGGCTGCTGTTCAAGGTCTATGGATTGCCCTGAGACCTCGCCGCGGCCATGGCTCGAACGATACCGCTGCTAGACTTCAGCGCACGGGCCGGAGCACCGCAGATCAAGGCGGTAATGACGATTTTTAATTTCCATCATTGGACCTGAGGCCATCAGCATTCCGCTTTTTCCATATCCATGGATCACCGTTGAGGGAAGGATTTCATGCTCGATTACTTCGCCCTGGGCTTGCTGTTTTTCGTCGGGATAGTGTTGTTCTACGGGATCATCGTGCTGCACGACATCCCCTACGAGATCGCCGTGCACCGCAACCACCCGCACCAGGATGCGATCCATGCCACCGGCTGGGTCAGCCTGTTCACCCTGCACGCGCTCTGGCCCTTCCTGTGGATCTGGGCCATGGCCTATCGCGAGGACCGGGGTTGGGGCTTCAGTGACGGCAAGCCTGCGCAGGTCCATGTAGCCCACCTCGAACAACAGATGGCGGAAGTCCTCCAGCGCCTGGAGCGGCTCGAAGGCCAGCGGGGCACCCCGCAACCGCCGGCGCCTCCGGCCCGGGAAGAGGACGTCTGACCATGGATCTCCTGCTTATCCTTACCTACACGGCCCTCTGCGTCGCCATCTTCAAGATCTTCCGCATCCCGCTGAACAAATGGTCGGTGCCCACCGCCGTGCTCGGCGGGGTGGTGCTGATCGGCGCGCTGATCTTCACCATGAACTACAACCACCCCTACTCGGAGGTAGCCCGCAGCTACTTCGTCTCGGTTCCGGTGATTCCGGTGGTGACCGGCCAGGTGATAGATGTGCCGGTACAGGGCAACCAACCGCTGGAAAAGGGCGACGTCCTGTTCCGCATCGACCCGACGCCCTTCGAGAACCGGGTCAATTCCCTCAAGGCCCAGCTGGTGTCGGCCAAGGCCGACCAGTTCCGCGCCCGCGAGCTGGCCGCGCGTAACGTCGGCAATCGAAGGGATGTGGACATCACCACGGCACGGGTGGATGACCTGCAGGCGCAACAGAACATCGCCCAGTTCGAACTGGACCACACCGTGGTGCGGGCGCCAAGCAAGGGCTTCGTCACCCATGTCTCGCTGCGCCCCGGGATGATGGCGACCAGGTTGCCATTACGCCCCTCGATGGTTTTCATTCCGGACGAAGGCCACTACTTCACCGCCTGGATGCGGCAGAACAGCCAACTGCGCCTGACTCCCGGTGACGAGGCCGAGGTGGCCTTCGACGGCATTCCCGGCAAGGTCTTCAGCGGCAAGGTGAAACAAGTGATCGGGGTGATCGGCGAAGGCCAGGTACAGCCTTCCGGCACCCTGCTCAGCTACACGGGCTCGCCACCGCCAGGCCGGGTGCCGGTGATCATCGAGATCACCGACCCCGCCTTCGAGCCCTACAGCAAGCTGATGCCGGGCGGCGCCTACGGCCAGGCGGCGCTCTACAGCAAGCATTTCCACCATGTCGCGGTGATGCGCAAGATCCTCCTGCGCATGGCGGCCTGGATGAACTACATCTTCCCGTTCCACTGACTGTCGCGGTCGAACACGGGCGGCCTGGCCGAAACCTTCCAGGCCGTCCCCGCGGGCGGACACCGCCGTGATCCCTACGGCGGTTCCAGGCCCGCCATACAACAATCGCGTTCCCTCTGCCTGCCTGGTCGCATCACAAGGAGAAGCCAGATGTCACCCACCCCCCTCACGGAACGAATGCTGTCCCGTGGCCTGCTCGATGTCCTGATCCGTGCCGGACTTATCGCAGTGCTGGTCATCTTCTGCTTCCAGATCTTCAACCCTTTCCTCAACCTGATGCTCTGGTCGGTGATCCTGGCCATCACCCTCTATCCCCTGCACCGCCTGCTGAAGGCCAGGCTGGGCGACAGCGACGGCCGCGCGGCGACCCTGATCGTGGTGGTCGCGCTGATCATCCTGATGGTGCCGGCCTACCTGCTGGTCGATTCGATGGCCGAGTCCGTGGAGCATGCCCTGACCGTCGTCAAGGAAGGCAGTCTCCACATCCCGCCGCCGACCGAGAAGGTGGCCACCTTGCCGCTGGTGGGGCCGACCCTGCACGATTTCTGGCTGCAGGCTTCCACCGACCTGACCAGCCTGCTGCGCAAGGTCCTGCCCCATCTGAAAGACGTCAGCCTGAACCTGCTGGGCAAGCTTGCGGGTGTCGGCGTCGGCTTCCTGATGTTCGTCGCCGCCCTGATTATCGCCGGCGTCATCATGGCCTACGGCGACAATGGCAGCCGCAGTGCAGTACAGATCGCCACGCGCATCTCCGGCCCGGACAGGGGACCGAAGATCGCCGTGCTCTGCACGGCCACCATCCGCGCCGTGGCCCAGGGCGTGGTCGGCATCGCCTTCATCCAGATGCTGCTGGTCGGCGTCGGCTTCGTCGCCATGGGGATTCCGGGCGCCGGCCTGTTGGCCCTGGCCGCCCTGCTGCTGGGCATCATGCAGCTGCCGGTCGTGCTGATTTCGCTGCCGGTGATCGGCTACGTCTTTGCCACCGAAGGCACGACCGCAGCGAGCATCATCTTCGCCATCTACAGCCTCGTCGCCGGCATGTCCGACAACGTGCTGAAACCGCTGCTGCTCGGCCGCGGGGTGGACGTACCCATGCCGGTGATCCTCATCGGCGCCCTGGGCGGCATGGTCACCAGCGGCTTCATCGGCCTGTTCATCGGCCCGGTGGTGCTGGCGGTCGGCTATCAGCTGTTCTGGCAGTGGGTGGAAAACCCGCAGGAGGACGTGCAGCCCGACCAACCGCCGCAGACCTGATGCAGCTGCGCAGCCCATGATGTGGCGTTGCCTCGACCCTGGCCGGCTGCTCCTGCTCGGCGTGCTCGGCCTCGGCGGCTGCGTGCGCCTCGGGCCGGACTTCCAGTCACCGGGAGAACCCTGGATAGAGCACTGGAACAGCCCCGCCCTGGAGCAGGCCGGCCTCCTCCGTCCGCAGCCGGACGATCAGCAGTGGTGGCAGGTGTTCGAGGACCCGGCGCTGGAGCGGCTGATCCTCGAGGCGGACCGCAACAACCCCGACCTGAAGATCGCCGGCCTGCGGGTGCTGGAGGCCCGCGCCCAGCTGGGCATCGCCGAGAGCGGCCGCTACCCGCAGTTCCAGCAGGCCAGCGCCGACAGCGTTTACCTCAAGCGCGACCAGTCAGGCGGGCGCAACCCGCAGGACACCCACTTCTGGCAGCACAGCGCCGGCTTCGACATCGCCTGGGAACTGGATTTCTGGGGGCGCTTCAGCCGCGCCATCGAGTCGGCCGACGCCGCCTACTTCGCCTCCCTGGCCAATCGTGAAGACCTGCTGGTGCTGCTGCGCGCGCAAGTGGCGGATACCTACTATGCACTGCGGACCACCGAAGCTCGCCTGCGCATCGCACGGGAGAACGCACAGCTGCAGAATCGCAGCCTCGAGATCACCGAACGGCTGTTCGAGGGCGGCGAGGAAACCGAACTCGACGTGCAGCAGGCCAGGACCCAGTACCTGGGCACCCTGAGCACCATCCCCGAGCTGGAGCGCCAGATCCTTGTCAGCCGCAACGCGCTGTCCACGCTGATCGGCCGGCCGCCAGGGCCGCTGCCTGAGCTGGGCGAGAACGAGGGGCTGATCCCGCTGGTCGACCACGCAGTGCTGCAGGACGTGCCGGCCAACCTGCTCTTGCGCCGGCCGGACGTTCGCGCCGCGGAACTCCAGGTGGCCGCCCAGTCGGCGTTGATAGGCGTGGCCGAAGCCGACCTCTACCCGTCCCTGAGCCTTCTGGGCAGCATCGTCTGGTCCACCAGCTCGCTGGACGGCGCACCGGACACCCTGGACCTGGTCGGTGGCCCCAGCCTGCGCTGGAACCTGTTCGACCATGGCCGGATCACGAACAACGTACGGGTGCAGGACGCCCGGCTGCAGCAGTTGATAGTCGCCTACCAGGACGGTGTACGGCAGGCCGCGCGCGAGGCGGACGACGCCGCCATCGGCCTGGTCAAGTCCCTGGAACGCGACGGCATCCTCGGCGAGGCGGCGCAAGCGGCCGAGCGCTCGCTGAACCTGGCCAACTCCCAGTACCGCGAAGGCTACGCGGATTTCCAGCGCGTACTGGACGCCCAGCGCGCGCTGATCGCCCAGCAGGACGCCTACCTGGCCAACCGCGGCGCTGCGGTCAGCAACCTGATCAATCTGTACAAGGCCCTCGGCGGCGGCTGGTACAGCACCGAGCCGCTGGTCGACCCGGCCACCCGCCAGCAGATGCAGGAACGCACCGACTGGGGCGACCTGCTCGACGAACAAAGCCCTCCGGCCCCGGGCAGCGGTCCGGACCCGCACAAGGTGAGCAACGATGAGTGATGCCTCGAAGGACCCCGCAGAAGCGCCAGCCAAGCCGCCGGCGCCCGACTCCGACCCGGTGAAGCGCGGGGCCGGCTGGGTCGCCTGGGTAATAGTCCTGACCCTGGTCTGGTACCTGCTGGCCGACCGCTTCACGCCCTATACCCAGCAAGCGCGGGTGCAGGCCTTCGTCGTTCCGGTGGCGGCCGAGGTGGCGGGCCGGGTAACCCGGGTGCTGGTACGCAACAACCAGGATGTGAAGGCCGGCGAGGTGCTGTTCGAGGTGGATCGCCAGCAGTACCAGATCGCCGTCGACCGCGCCCGCGCCGACCTCGATTCCACACGCCGGCAGATCGGCGCGAGCACCGCCGGCATCGACTCGGCGCTGGCATCCTTGCAGGCCGCACAGGCCAACGAGCTGAAAGAGAAGCAGAACAGCGCGCGCCTGGAGCGTCTCTACCGGGAAGATCCGGGCACCATCTCGCTGCGCCGCCTGGAAGGCGCCCGTGCCTCTCGCGAGCAGGCCATCAGCCAGGTCGCCGCGGCCCGTGCCGAAGTGCAGCGTGCGCGCGAGCAGCAAGGCGGCGGCGAGGAAGACAACGCCCAGCTGCGCAGCGCCACCTCGGCCCTGCACAAGGCCGAGCTGGACCTGGCCAACACCCAGGTGCGCGCGCGTTCGGCAGGCCTGATCACCGACCTGCGTACCGAAGCCGGACAATTCGCCGCAGCCGGCAACCCGGTCATGACCCTGATCGCGATCCATGACGTCTGGGTCAGCGCGGACATGACCGAGAACAACCTAGGCCTGGTCGAGGTCGGCAGCCCGGTCGGTATCGTGCTCGACACCCTGCCCGGGCGGATATTCGAGGGGCGCGTGCGCAGCATCGGCTATGGCGTCAGCGTCGGCCAGGCCACCGCGCCCGGCAGCCTGCCGACGGTGCAGAACAGCCGCGACTGGCTGCGTCCGGCGCAGCGCTTCCCGGTGATAGTCGAATTCGCCCCGGGCGAGCTGGCCAAGCTGCGCGGCATCCGCGTCGGCGGGCAGGCCGAGGTGATGGCCTTCCCGCGCGAAGGCAACGTGCTGAACCCGCTTGGCCGGGTGGTCCTGCGCCTGATGAGCTGGCTGTCCTATGCCTACTGAGCGCGATCCGCGCGGCCAGCGCGCGCTGCGCCTGGCCAGCGCCACTGCGCTGTGCCTCGCCGCGAGCTTCGGCCTGGCCCTGCCGATCCCTTTCCTGGCACCGATGTTGACCCTGTTCATGGGCGCCGCGATGAATCGGCCGCTGGGCCTCAAGGCCGGACTGGGCCTGGCGCTCATGGTGGCGCTGACCACCGGCAGCGGCCTGCTGCTGATTCCGCTGCTGATCCATGCCCCATTGAGCGGCGTGCTGCTGGTCGGACTCCTGCTCTTCATTTGCTTCCGCTACGGCCTGAGCGGGGGCAACTCGCTGGTTTCCACCTTCCTGGTCATCGGCCTGACCCTGATCTCCGCCGCCGGAGCCAGCGACTTCGAACTGTCGCTGATGGTCATCGAGGCGCTGTTGAAAGGCGTACTGTTGGCAGTTCTCAGCCTCACCCTCGGCCACTGGCTGTTCCCCGAATCAGCAGCCGCCTCGCCCGCACCCGCCAAAGCCGGGCTGACACCCACCGATACCAGCTGGATCGCGCTGCGTGCCATGCTGGTGGTAATGCCGGCCTACCTGCTGGCGCTGATCGACCCGGCCAGCTATATGCCGGTGATCATGAAGGCCGTGAGCCTGGGCCAGCAGGCATGCGACACCAGGGCGCGCGACGCGGGCCGGGAACTGCTCGGCTCGACCCTGCTCGGCGGCCTGCTGGCCATCCTGTTCTGGGGGGCGCTGGGAATCCTGCCGAACCTCTGGATGTTCTTCCTGTGGATGCTGCTGTTCGGCCTGCTGCTGGCGCGCAAGCTCTATGCCCTGAGCCCGACCCGGCTGAGCCCGGGCTTCTGGCTGAACAGCATGGCCACCCTGATCATCCTGCTCGGCCAGTCGGTGCAGGACAGCGCGGCCGGCAAGGATGTCTACACGGCATTCGCCGTGCGCATGGGCCTGTTCATCGCCGTGACCCTGTACGCCTGCCTGGCGGTGTACCTGATCGACATCAGGCGCCAGCGCCCCATCAACCCCTGACGAGACCAGCACATGTTCCTCAGCCTTCTGATCGGCTTCCCCATCATGCTGCTCTGCCTGTTCCTGCAGGCAATCTTCCTGGCCCTGTGCCTACGCCAGTACGTGCGTTTCAGGCATGCCGAGCAGAGCCATGATTCACTGGGACGCAATGCCTTGCTGCTGGGGCTGGTGATGCTGGTGATGCTGCTGGGCAACTTCGTGCAGACGGCCATCTGGGCCGCGCTGTTCCTGTACCTCGGCGAGTTCGACAAGTTCGAGACGGCGCTTTACTTCTCCGGTGTGAACTTCGCCACCCTGGGCTACGGCGACATCGTCATGACCGAAAAGTGGCGGCTGCTGGGGCCCATGGAGGCCGCCCACGGCATCCTCATGTTCGGCGTTTCCACCGCTGTGCTGACCGGGGCAGTGATGGATGTCATCAAGCAGGCCAAAGGCCGGCGTCATGGCCACTAGGTAGTAGCCATCACCCCGGCGAAAACCTCCACCACCTGGTCGATCACGGCGCGGATCCGCGCCGTGTGGCGCAGGTCTGCATGGGTCACCATCCAGACCTCGTAGGGTTTGCCGCGCTCGCGCTCCGGCCAGAGGTGCACCAGGCCGTCCTGCTGCCCCATGTACAGGGGAATCTCACCGATACCCAGGCCGGCACCAATAGCCCTGCGCACCATCATGCTGGAGTTGACCGCCGCCACGATCCGGCCGCCGCCGATGGGCTCGCCGACCAGCGTCGGCTCGCGGCTTTCCGTGAGATAAGGCTCGTACATCACGATGTCATGGCCGCTAAAGGCACTGCCGGGTTCGGGGGCTCCATGGCTGTCCAGATAGCCTTGGGCCGCGAACAGGCCCATGGGCCAGCGTGCCAGCCGCTTGAGGGTCAGGTCGGGGTTTTCCGGCTTCTGCGTGCGGATGGCGATGTCCGCCTCGCGCCTGGACAGGTTGAGCAGCTGTGAAGAGCTGTTGAGCACCACGCTGACATCCGGGTGCTCGGCATGCAGCCGCGCGATGGCGGGAATGATGAAGTCGACGGCCAGCGAATCGGTGGTGGTGAGTCGCACTTCGCCCGAGAGCGCCCTGTCCAGCCCCTGGGTACGGCGCATCAGTTCGATGGCCGAGGCCTCCATCCGCTCGGCCGCTTCGAACGCCGCCTCGCCCGCCGGCGTCAGCAGGTAGCCGCCGGACGTCCGCAGGAACAGCGTGGAGCCCAGGCCACGCTCCATCGCCGCGATACGACGGCCGACCGTGGCCTGGTCCACATGCAGGGTGCGCGCGGCTCCACGCAGGGTCTGCTCCCGCCCCAGGGCGAGGAAGACCCGGGCATCGTCCCAATTCATCGCATGCTCTCCTGATGCATTTCTGCATCCAAACCCTGAAATAACACTGCACGACTGCATCATAGGGCAGCCCTACCATGGCAGGCATCCCGACCATCCGAAGAGGACGCGACCATGAGCAGCACCAACATCCCCCAGCAGATGACCGCCATCGAAATCACCCGGCCGGGCGGTCCCGAAGTGCTGGTTCCGGCCCGCCGGCCGACGCCGAGCCCCGCCCCGCGCGAAGTGCTGATCCGGGTCCTGGCGGCCGGGGTCAATGGCCCTGACGTGCTGCAGCGCAAGGGTCTGTACGATCCGCCGGCCGGCGCTTCGGATATCCCGGGCCTGGAAATCGCCGGCGAGGTAGTGGCCCTGGGCAGCGCGACCAGCCGCTTCGCCATCGGCGACAAGGTCAGCGCTCTGGTGCCGGGTGGCGGCTATGCCGAGTACGCCGTGGCCGACGAACGCACCACCCTCCACCTTCCCCGGGGGCTGGACCTGGTGGAAGCGGCGGCACTACCGGAAACCTTCATGACCGTCTGGGTCAACCTGTTCCAGCGCGGACAGTTCAAGCAGGGCGAGACCCTGCTGATCCACGGTGGCGCCTCCGGCATCGGCACCACCGCGACCATGCTGGCCAAGGCATTCGGCGCCGCGAAGATCATCACCACGGTCGGCAACGAGGAACAGCGCCAGGCCAGCCTGGCCCTGGGCGCAGACCTGGCGGTCAACTACCAGGAGGCGGATTTCGCCCTGGAAGTGATGAAGGCCACCGAAGGCAAGGGCGTGGACGTCATCGTCGACATCATCGCCGGCGATTACGTGGCGAGGAACTTCCAGGCCGCCGCCATGAACGGGCGCATCGTGCAGATCGGCGTGATCAAGGGTGCGGCCAGGGAACTCGACCTCTTCCCCCTGCTGACCAAGCGCCTCACCCACATCGGCTCGACCTTGCGCTCGCGCAGCCACGACGAGAAGGCGCAGATCATCGACGAGCTGGAAGCGCGGGTCTGGCCGCTGATCCAGGCCGGAAAGCTGAAGCCGGTGATCTACCAGACCTTCGCCCTGGAGCAGGCCAGCCGCGCCCACGAGCTGATCGACAGCGGCCGGCACATCGGCAAGATAGTGCTCAAGACCGGCTGACAGGGACGGGGTTCCGGGCGATGCCGCCGGCAAGGCGGCATCGCCCTGCCCGCTCAGAGCCCGGAACAGGCATGGCCCCCATCGACCACGATTTCCGCGCCCGTCATCCCCAGACCGGCATCCGATGCGAGCAGCAGCAAGGCGCCGTCCAGGTCTTCGCAGGTGCAGAATGCCCGCGCCGGAATGCGCGCCCTGAGCCGCTCGCCGGCCTCGCTGGCGAGGAAGGCCTGGTTGATTTCGGTGGCCACATAGCCCGGGGCGATGGCGTTGACGCGAATGCCATGCCGGGCGAGTTCCAGGGCCATGGAGCGGGTCAGGTGGCTCAGCCCGGCCTTCGCCGCGCAATAGGGGCCGACGCCGCCGCCGACCCGGCTGGCGAGGATCGAAGTGATATTGATCAGGCTCCCGCCCTGCCCCGCCGCCACCATCCGCCGCGCCGCCTCCTGGGCCACCATCCAGGCGCCCTTGAGGTTGGTGTCGAGGATCGCCTGCCAATCCTCGTCGCGGTAGTCGAGCACGCGTCTGGTATCGCTGACCCCGGCGTTGTTCACCACTATGTCCACCCCGCCCCAATCGGCCGTCAGGGCATCGAGGCAGTCGACCACCGATTGCCGCGACGTCACGTCCAGGGCATAGGCGCGGGCATCGCGGCCTTCGAACTGCAGGTCGCTGACCAGCCCTTCGAGGCGTTCCACCCGCCGCGCGGCAACGGCGACCCTGGCCCCTGCCGCCGCCAGGGTCCTGGCGAAGTGCAGGCCGAGCCCGCTGGATGCGCCCGTTACCAGCGCACGGCGCCCGGCCAGGTCAAAGAGCTTCGAAGGATCGCGGCTCATTCCGGGGCCCCCTCAGCCGTACGGGCGAGGATTTTCCGCGCCAGGCTCATGCGATGCACTTCGTTGGGGCCATCGTAGATGCGGAAGCCGCGGGCGTCGCGGAAGATCCGGTCGACTATCGCCTCGCTGGTGACGCCCTGCCCGCCCAGTACCTGCACGCTGCGGTCGATCACCCGCCAGATGCCTTCGGAGCTGATGACCTTGGCCATGCTCGACTCGAAGTTGCCGCGCTCGCCCTGGTCCAGCACCCAGGCGCAATGCTGGATGGCCAGGCGCGTGGTGAGCAGGTCCATCTCGTTGTCCGCCAGCATGAAGCCGACGCCCTGGTGCTCGCCCAGCTTCTTGCCGAACGACTCGCGGCGGCTGGCGTAGGCACAGGCCACGTCATGGGCGCGGCGTGCCTGGCCAAGCCAGCGCATGCAATGGGTCAGCCGGGCCGGGGCCAGGCGTACCTGGGCGTAGCGGAAGCCCTTGCCGATCTCGCCCAGCACATCGCTGGCCGGCACCCGCAGGTTGTCGAAGCGCAGCACCGCGTGGCCACCGGTGAAGCAGCTGTCCATCGAATCCATCATGCGTTCGAGGAAGAAACCCGGACGGTCCGTATCGGTCAGGAACATGGTGGCGCTGCCGTCTTCCATGCGCGCCATGATGATGGCCAGGCTGGCGCCTTCGGCACCGGTGATCAGCCACTTGCGGCCATTGATGAGGTAGTCGTCACCATCGCGCACTGCGGTGGTGGTCAGCATCGACGGATCGGAACCCGCGCCGGGGCCGGGCTCGGTCATGGCGAAGCAGGAGCGTATGTGCCCCTGTACCAGCGGCCGTAGCCAACGGTCCTTCTGCGCGTCCGAGGCCACCACTTCCATCAGGTGGATGTTGCCTTCATCCGGCGCATGGATATTCAGCGCCGTCGGTCCCAGCGGCGAGTAGGCCGCCTCCTCGAATATCACTGCCTTCTCCACATGGGACAGCCCAAGGCCACCCATTTCCCGCGAGGCGTGGGGCGTCAGCAGGCCATGGGCGCGGGCCTTCTCCACCAGGGCCTGCCTCAGCTCGGCGGACGGACCATGGGCGGTCTGCCGTGGGTCGTTCTCCATCGGCACTATCTCGGTGGCGATGAAGTGCCGGACCCTGGCCTGAAGGTCCAGGAGCTCGTCGGAAAGGGCGAAGTTCATGTAGGTCTTCCTTTGCTTGCAGAAGGAGTCAGGCCGTCAGCCCGGATGGTTGGATGGCGTTGAACAGGTTTTCCAGGACGGTGTCCCGAATGCCGGACTTGTGCGGGTCGTAGGGGGTGAAGTTGAGGGTGCGGATGATCCCGCCCAGCACCTGGCCGCCACGACTGTCGATGTCGAGGACATTGAGGCAGGCGGTGTCCTGCTCGAAGGCGGCGATGCCGGGCAGGCCGACACCAGCCGCCCAGGCCAGGAGGATGCGATTCACCGCGTCGTGGCTGACCATCAGGGCGCTGTCCCATGACGGGTCGCCGAGCAGGTCGAAGAAGACGCCCAGCACCCGCTGCTGGAAGGCATCCCAGCGCTCTCCGCCGAGGAAGGCGGCTCCGGGCTGCGCGGCCCCCCGGTAGGCCCCGGTCACTTCCCGGTGCAGCGACTCCGGGGGGATCTCGCGCAGCCGGCCAGCGCGAATCTCGCGCAGCTCGGGCATGGCCTTCACCGGAAGCTCGCGGCCCGCCAGCAGCAGGTCCAGGGTCTGCCGGGCACGCGGGTAGTCGGAGCAGAGTACCCGCTCGAAACCCGTGCCCCGGATCACCTCGCCCAGCGCCCTGGCCTGTGTTGCGCCGCTGCGAGACAGAGGCACCGAACGCGGGTCGAGCGGCCGTCCCGCATCATCGAAGTAGTCGACATGGCCATGGCGCACCAGGTAGCAGCGGCGCCGGCGCAGTGGCGGCAGAGAATCAGCGGCCATGGCCCACCACCTTGGGATTGCTCACCGACAGCCTGGCTCGGGTGATCTCTCCCAGGGCGTGGAGCAGCATGTCCCGGGACGGGCCGGGCTGGTCGAACAGGCCCTGACGGATGAACTGGCAGAGCATGGCGCGGGCGTCCTCAGCGGTGAGCCCGGCCAGGCCGTGGAGGTTCAGGACCTGCTCCAGCGCGTCCGCTTCGATGCGCAGGGCCCTGGCGCCATGTTCTATTTCACGGGCGACCATGGCCATGGCGCTGGCGGCCATCCGGCATTCGTAGTGGAGCTGCTCCGGCAGCGCCGGAAGCATTTCCCCGAGCAACAGCTCGCGGGTGGTCGCCAGCAGTTCGAGGGCGTTCGGGCCATTCATGGCTTGCCTCCGCTTAGGGCCAGGATTTCGTGCTCCAGCTCCGGCACCATGCAGCCCGTCAGGGCCAGTTCCAGGGAGCGCTGCTGGCCGGACAGGTGGCGCTGGGCCTGCTGCAGGGCAACCACTGCCCAGCGCAGGTGCGCCAGCAATTGCCAGAACCTCAGTTCTTCGCTCGAGGGGCGGTACCCAGAGAAGTCCTGGTAACCGTCGAGGAAGTCAGCCAGCTCGCCCATGCCGCCCGCCTCGCGGTCCGGGCGGGCGAAGCGCCAGCACCGGGCAGTGAACCAGCCAAGGTCCTCCCGCGGGTCGCCCCAACCGGTGAATTCCCAATCCAGCACCCCGCTCAGGCGCCCGTCCTCCACCATGTAGTTGCCGGTGCGAAAATCGCGATGGAGCAGTTTCGCGGGAAGCGGCTCGGGGCGGTTCAGCTCGCACCAGCGCAGCCCCCACTCGATGACCGGATGGCTGCCCGGCAAGGCATCCAGGTATTGCCGGTACTGGTCAATGCTGGCTTGCAGCGGATCCGCCACCGGCGCAGGCAGGAAACCCAGGTTCGGGTGCGCCGGGGTGATGCGATGGAGCATCGCCAGGTTGCTGCCCAGCTCACGGCACAGCCCGGCACGGGCCGGTTCGAGCTCCCGGTCGGTGGTCAGCCGGTGACCGCTGGCGGAGCCGCCTAGGGCCTGCATGACAAAGAAATCGCCGCCGATCACCGCCGGGTCGCGGCATAGCCACAGCGGCCGGGGCACCTTCACGCCGGCCTGGTGCACGGCGCTCAGTACCGCGAACTCCTGTTCGCGGCTCATGCTGACGGCCACCGAGGATGGCGCGTCGGTGCGCAGGACCCAGCGGCGCTCCGCCTGCCACGATCCATTGCGGACACGGGCGCTCAGCAGCCAATTTTCCTGGATGGCGCCGCCGGACAGCCGCTCGCTGCGCTCGATCCGTACCTCCTCGTAGCCGAGCCGCTCCCTCAGGAAACCGGCCAGCGCCGGGTGGGCATCGGGAATGTCGATCCGGGCAAGTTCGGATTCGGGTAATGCTTTGCTGTACATCGGAGTCTCCTTCTCACAGGGAATGACCTGGAAGGCAGGAGAGCAAAAGCCGCGCCAGCTCCTGAAAGAAACCCGATTTCGCAAGAATTATCATTTGAAAACAACAGGTTATTTGAAAAACAAAAAACGTGGCCGGCTGCCGATTCGCAACTCACGTTGCAGAACTGAAATCGATGTTTCAGCATGGAAAGCGCCTTCACCCACCGGAAACCAGCATGCCGACCGAGCATTACCTGCCCCGCGTAGTCGCCCTGATCACCCACCTCAGCCTCCCGGATGGGCCCAGCCGCATGGCCCGCATTGTCCAGCAGGTGATCCCGGACTACCGCAGCCGGGTCCAGGTGGAAATCGTCGAATCCACGGTGAGCCGCCTCCGCGACATCGGCAAGGAACTGGAAAGCCGCCAGGACGTGGACATCATCATCTGTTCCGGCGCCGCGTCCGAGTATCTGAGGCGGCGCATCACCACGACCGTGCTCTCGATTCGCATGGGCGAGTACGACCTGATCCGCGCCCTCGATCTGGCCAGGGCCAGGGCTACCAAGGTCGGTATCGTCAGCTTCCAGCACACCCATCCGGAACTGGAAGCCATGGCATCTCTGTTCACGGTCGACATCCGCCAGGCCACCTACACCACTCTGGAAGGGGCGCAGCAGCAGATCCACCAGTTGATGGACGACGGCTACCGGGTGGTGGTGGGTTCCTCCACCGCCGTGGAAGTGGCAGAAGCCGCCGGAGCCCAGGGCGTCCTGGCGCTCAACGCGGACGCGGTGCGACGCACGCTGGAAGACGCCCTGGCCATTTGCCGCAGCCGGGCGCAGACGCTGGTCCAGCAGCAGCGCCTGAATGCCGTCCTGCGCAACCTCAGCGATGGGGTAATCGCGGTGGACGCCGACGGCCTGGTGCAATCGCTCAACCCGCGCATGGCCAGCCTGCTCGGCATCACCGGCGACCAGGCCCGCGAGTTGCCGCTCGGCGAGGTCCTGCCCGGCCTCGACATCGCTGCGGTGCTCGCCAGCGGCGAAGGCGAGGAGAACCGCATCATCCGCGTCGGCACCAGGACCCTGGCCGCCAACATCACTCCCATCATCGAGAACGGCAAGCCGGATGGGGCGGTCATCGCCTGCCAGGAAGCCAACGCCATCCAGCGCGCCGACCGGCGTATCCGCAGCCAGGTACGGCCCCGGCAATTCACCGCGCGCTACCACTTCGACCAGATACTCGGGGACGCCCCGGCCTTCCGCGACCTGCTGGAACTGGCGCGGCGCTACGCCGCCACCGACTCCACCGTGCTGATCACCGGCGAGAGCGGCACCGGCAAGGAATTGCTCGCCCAGAGCCTGCACAATGCCAGCCCGCGCCAGCCGGGCCCCTTCGTCGCGATCAACTGCGCGGCCTTTCCCGAGACCCTGCTGGAGAGCGAACTCTTCGGCTACGAGGAAGGCGCCTTCACCGGCTCGCGCAAGGGCGGGAAGGTGGGCCTGATCGAGACGGCCCACACCGGCACCCTGTTTCTCGACGAGATCGGCGACATGCCGGTGTCGCTGCAAACGCGCCTGCTGCGGGTGCTGCAGGAACGCGAAGTACTGCGCCTGGGCGCCTCGGAACCGACGCCGGTGGATATCCGCGTGATTGCCGCCACCCACTGCGACCTGCGCGGCCGCATCGCCGACGGGCGCTTCCGTGAGGACCTCTACTACCGTCTGAATATCCTGCGGCTGGTGGTGCCGCCATTGCGCGAGCGGCCCGGCGACATTCCGCTGCTGGCCAATGCCATCTTGAAGAAGCTGCCGCAGTGGCCGAACGCGGGCGGTGCCGGCCAGCACCTCCTGCAGCGCCTGATGCCCCACCTGCAGCGGCACCAGTGGCCGGGCAACATCCGCGAACTGGAAAACCTGGTGGAGCGTGCCGCCCTGTCCGCCCAGGCCCTGGGCGAGAGCAGCGGCGCCGCCGCACTGCACACCCTGTTCCCCGAACTCTTCGAGGGGCTTGGCGCACAAGCCCAGGTACAGGCAACGGCCGCCCCGGCGAATGACCTGCGCAGTATCGGCAAGGCCAGCGAAGTGGCCCACGCCAGGCAGGTGCTGGAAGCCTGCCACGGCGACCAGGAGGAAGCCGCGCGGCGCCTGGGCATCAGCCGCACCACGCTGTGGCGGCGCCTGCGGGCTGGCCGTGGCGAATAGATATTCGTACTTGGCCCATCGTAGGGTGCGCCATGCGCACCGAGTTCGAAGCCCGGGCCTGACGCCGAGCCTGCCGGCAGCGCCGCGCGGTGCGCGCGGCGCACCCTGCCCGCTTGCTTCTGGCCCTTTGCACGAATGAAACCACCGCTCTGAAACACTGTTGCAGGTCTGAAAACCGTGCCCGGCCAAAACGGTCACTCAAGTGCCGCGCGATATCGACACAAGAATCTATCTATCTGATCTGAAAAGGTTTTTTCTCACCCCAAAAACATCAACCGCAGATTGGCACAGCCATTGCTCCCACCCTGCCACGAGGACCTGGCCATCCGGCCGGGCGACCTCGACGCTCAAACAAGAACAAGGCAGGAGGTTGCCTGTGCAAGGCATGATGATGAACTTCAACCTGGGGATTGCCGCCATCATGCGGCATACGCTCCAGATTGCGGCCGACACCGAGATCGTTTCGTTGTTCGCCGACGGCCGCGTGCACCGCTACAACTACCGCGAGGCGTTCGCCAGGGCACGCCGCCTGGCCAATGTCCTCGAGACCCTGGATATCCCACCCGGCGCCCGCGTCGGCACCCTGGCCTGGAACGACCACCGGCATTTCGAACTGCATTACGCCGTGCCTTGCTCGGGCCGCGTATGCCACACCATCAACCCCAAGCTGTTCCCCGAGCAGATCGGCTACATCATCCGCCATGCCCAGGACGACGTGCTGTTCATCGACCCGCAGTTCATCCCGCTGGTGGAGGACCTGCAAGGCGAGTTGAGCGGCGTCCGCCATTTCGTCGCCCTCTGCGGACCGGAGGAAATGCCGGCCAGCAGCCTACCCAACCTGCTCTGCTACGAAACCCTGCTGGACCAGGCAGCACCGACCTATGCCTGGCCCGAGCTCGATGAGCGCCAGGCCTGCGGCCTCTGCTACACCTCGGGCACCACGGGCAATCCCAAGGGGGTGCTCACCAGCCACCGCAGCGCGGTCCTCCACGGCATGGCGCAGAACATGGCGGACAACGTCGGCCTGCGTGCCCTGGACGTGGTGATGCCGATGGTGCCGATGTTCCATGTCAACGCCTGGGGCATGCCGTACAACGCCGCAATGGTCGGCGCCAAGCTGGTGCTGCCGGGCCCACGGGTGGGCGACGCCGCCGCCATGGTCAAGCTGATCAAGGACGAGGCGGTGACCTTCTCCCTGGCGGTGCCGACCCTCTGGGCCAACATCGGCCAGTACCTGGAGGCGAGCGGCCAGAAGCTGCCCAGCCTGAAACGCGCCGTGACCGGCGGCGCCGCCTGCCCGCTGGCGCTGATCCAGGCCATGGGCCGGCATGGCGTCGCGCTGGAGAACGGCTGGGGCATGACCGAGCTGAGCCCCATGGGCAGCTACAACCGCCAGCAACCCTGGTATGCGGAGCTGGACGAGGAAGCACGCGGCCGGCAACTGCTCAAGTCAGGGCGTGCCCTGTTCGGCGTGGAGATGCGCATCCTCGACGAGGCCGGACTGCCGCTGCCCCATGACGGGCAGGCCGCGGGCGCGCTGCAGGTGCGCGGCCCCTGGGTACGCAATGGCTACTACGGCCAGGAAATGTCCGAAGACTGGTTCGATACCGGCGACGTGGCCACCATCGACCCGCAGGGCTACATGCAGATCACCGACAGGATCAAGGACGTGATCAAGTCCGGCGGCGAGTGGATCTGCTCGGTGGAAATCGAGAATGCGGTCATGGCCCATCCGCAGGTGGCGGAGGCCGCGGTGATCGGCGTCGCCCATCCGCGCTGGAGTGAACGGCCCCTGCTGGTGATAGTCCCCCGGCAGCCCGACGCCGCCCCCAGCCATCAGGAACTGATGACCTTCCTCGACGGCAAGGTGCCGAGGTGGTGGCTGCCCGATGCCAGCGAGCGGTTGGCCGAGCTTCCCCATACGGCCACCGGCAAGGTCAGCAAGAAGACCCTGCGCGAACGCTACACGGACTACGCCTGGCCCTGACCGGCAGCCGCACCCATCGCACCCCAGCATCCACGGCCCGTCGCGAGGCGGGCCGCCGAGCAGCCCTACAACAAGAAAAAGTGGAGGCAAGATGTCCAGCACAACCGAACCCCATACCCTGCACTACAGCCGCATTCGGCAGAACCCGCGCTTCATCGCCCTGTCCCGGTCGCGCTCGCGCACCACCTGGATTCTCAGTGCCCTGGTGCTGGCCGCCTATTTCCTCTTCATGGCGCTGGCGGCCTGCTTGCCCGAGGTGCTCCACCTGCCCCTCTACCCTGGCAGCCACCTGTCCCTGGGACTTCCCCTCGGGGCCTTGCTGATCCTCACCACCTGGCTGCTGACCGGCTGGTACGTGCACCGCGCCAACACCCGCTACGACAGCCTCAGCGAACAGATCGTCAAGGAGAGCCAGGCATGAAACGCGCAACCACCCGCTCTGTCGCCATCGGCCTGGCCGCCTCGCCCGCCCTGGCATGCGCCGGCACCACCGCCAGCGCCACGCAGCCCATCAACCTGCCCGCCATCGCCATGTTCCTGCTGTTCGTGATGGTGACCCTGCTGATCACCTGGTGGGCGTCTCGGCGTACCCAGTCGACCCACGACTTCTATACCGCCGGGGGCGGCATCAGCGGTCTGCAGAACGGCCTCGCGATCGCCGGCGACTACATGTCGGCCTCCACCTTGTTGGGGCTTTCCAGCCTGGTGTTCGCCAAGGGCTACGACGGCTTCATCTATGTCACCGGTTTCTTCGTCGGCTGGCCGGTGCTCACTTTCCTGATGGCCGAGCGCCTGCGCAACCTGGGCCGCTACACCTTCGCCGACATCGTTTCCTTCCGCCTCGACCAGCGCCGGATCAGGGTCCTGGCGGCCTGCGGCTCGCTCACCGTGGTCTGCTGCTACCTGCTGCTGCAGATGGTCGGCGCCGGCCAGTTGATCAAGTTGCTGTTCGGCCTGGACTACTCGGTCGCCGTCGTCGTGGTCGGCGTGCTGATGCTGGTCTACGTGGTCTTCGGCGGCATGCTGGCCACCACCTGGGTGCAGATCACCAAGGCGGTGCTCCTGCTGGTGGGCGGCACCACGCTCATGCTGCTCGCCCTGGCCGAGTTCGGCTTCAGCCTGGAGACGCTGGCCCGGCGCGCCGTCGAGGTACATGCCGGTGGCTGGAGCATCATGGGGCCGGGGAGCATGCTGTCCAACCCGCTGAATGTCGCCTCCATGGCCCTCGGCCTGGTGTTCGGCCTGGCCGGCCTGCCGCACATCCTGATGCGCTTCTTCACCGTGCCCAACGCCAGGGAAGCGCGTAAATCGGTGTTCTATGCCTCGGGCTTCATCGGTTTCTTCTTCCTGGTGGTCTGCGTGCTCGGCTTCGCCGCCATCGTGATAGTCGGCACCGAGCCGCGCTACTTTGTAGACGGCGAGCCGGGCGGCGCCCTGGTCGGCGGCGGCAACATGGTCGCCATGCACCTGGCGCAAGCGCTGGGCGGCAACCTGTTCCTCGGTTTCCTCTCCGCCGTGGCCTTCGCCACCATCCTCGCCGTGGTCGCCGGCCTGACCCTGGCCGGCGCCTCGGCCATCTCCCACGACCTCTACGTCACGGTGCTGAAAGGCGGCAAGGCCAGCGAAGCCCAGGAGATGCGCGTTTCCCGCATGGCGGTCATCGGCCTCGGGGTGATCGCCATCGGCCTCGGCATTCTCTTCGAGGACGTGAACATCACTTTCCTGGTAGCCCTGACCTTCGGCATCGCCGCCTCGGCCAACTTCCCGGTGCTGATCATGGCCATGTACTGGAAGGGCCTCACCACCCGCGGCGCCATCTGCGGCGGCCTGGCCGGGCTGGTATCGGCGCTGGCCCTGGTGGTCCTGTCGCCGACGGTGTGGGTCACGGTGCTGGGCCATGCCGAGGCTGTCTTCCCCTACGACCACCCGGCGCTGTTCTCCATGCCGCTGGCCTTTGTGGTGCTGCTGGTGGTGTCCACGCTGGACCGCAGTGCCCAGGCACGCCTGGACCGCGAAGGCTTCGACGACCAACTGGTCCGGGCGGAAACCGGCCTGGGCATGGCCAGCGCATCCGGCCACTGACCAGCCGGGCGCCCTGCCCGCCCGGCATCCGGTACGTGGCGGCCTGGCCAACGAACAGCCCTGCCGTTTGAGCGTGGCGCGGCCCTGGCTCCTTTGGGCCGCGTCCTTTTTATTCGCAAGCGGGCGCTGACCTGGCGCCTTCCCCTCCTGCCAACTCCCCCGCCATCGGGCCCGCCACGGCCCGATGCGGGCCCGGCTGTTCCATCGATAACAACAAGAGGCAACACCATGGATCGATCCACCCTCCCAATCCTCCTCGCCGGCCTCGCGCTGGCGGCACCGGCCGGCGCCGCGCTGATCGAGGACGGCAAGGCCATGCTGGAACTGCGCAATTTCTACATGAACCGTGATTTCCGCCAGCACGAGGCTCCCCAGGCCAAGGCCGAGGAATGGGCCCAGGGTTTCCTGCTGCGCTACGAGTCGGGCTTCACTGAAGGACCGCTAGGCGTTGGCGTCGACGCCCTCGGCCTGCTCGGCGTCAAGCTCGACTCGGGCGGTGGACGCAGCGGCACCCAGTTGCTCAAGCAGGACCGCGAAACCCGCCAGGCCCAGGACGAGTACGGCGAACTGGGCCTGACCGCCAAGCTGCGCGCCTCGAAGAGCGTCCTCAAGCTCGGCACCCTGCAGCCGCGCCTGCCCTCGGTGTCCTACAACGACGGCCGCCTGCTGCCGCAGACCTTTCGCGGCGTCCACCTGAATGCCCAGGAGATCGACAGACTGACCCTGGACGCCGGCCAGCTGCAGCGGGTGAACCAGCGCAACTCATCGGACTACGAGGAAATGACCGCCAGCAACGGCAGCGCCGGCGCCATAGGGGTGAAGACCGGCAAGACCAGCGATGCATTCGACTTTGCCGGCCTCGGCTACCAGTGGAACGACCAGCTCAGCACGGCCTATCACTATGGCGAGCTGGAAGACATCTACCGCCAGCACCTCCTCAGCCTGATCCACCTCCAGCCCCTGGGCGCGCAGCACTCGCTGAAGACCGAAGTGCGTGGGGCCCGGGCGCGGGATGCCGGCAGCAGCAATATCGACAACAGCGCCTACGGCGCCATGCTGACCTATCGATTCGCCGCCCACAGCCTCGGCCTGGCCTACCAGCGCATGAGTGGCGATACGGGTTACGCCTATATCGCCGGCAGCGATCCGTTCCTGTTCAACTACGTGCAGTTCGGCGACTTCGCCAATCGCGACGAACGCTCCTGGCAACTGCGCTATGACTTCGACGTCGCCAGCCTCGGCCTTCCGGGCCTGACCTTCATGACGCGCTATCTGAGCGGTGACAGCATCGACCTGGGCACCAACCAGCCGGAAGGCAAGGAGTGGGAGCGCAACACCGACATCGCCTATGTCTTCCAGAGCGGGCCGCTGAAAGACCTGGGCGTGAAATGGCGCAACGCCACCGTACGCACCCGCCACTTCGGCAACGACCTGGACGACAACCGCCTGATCCTCAGCTACAGCCTGCCGCTCTGGTAAGGGGGTGAAACGACACCTTGCGGTGGCCACGACTCACGGAGCCAGGTCGTAGGGTGCGCCGTGCGCACCGGAACCGCCGCACCAACACGCCGGTGCGCGCAGCGCACCCTACTCAGAAAGTCCGTAGCCCGAACGCAACCAGGATTCCATCCTGGCAACCAATGCAATCCTTCCTGTTCCGAAGTGCAAAAGCGCGCCTCAGACCAGGCGCTGGTAGCGCTGAATGTGGGGCTCGACTTGCAGCAGGCCAGCGGCGCGGGCGAGCGCATCCTGGAGATGCCGGGTCTGCCAGTGCCGGGCCTCGCACTCCGGGCTTTGCCAGAGCTCGAAGGAGGAAAACTCCAGGGGGTCGTCCAGGGACTGGTAGTAGGCGTATTCCAGGCACCCGGGCTCCTGGCGAGTCTTCTCGCTGAGCTCCGCCAGCAGGCTGCGCATTTCTTCGAGCGCCACGGGTTTCACCGCGAAACGGGCGGTCACAAACAGGGGGGACGGCATATCGGCCAGATACTCCAGATGAAACCCGGCCACCCCATGCCGTGCGTGGCGGCAATGGTGCGGCCGGAAAGCACGGGCCTAGCGGCCCAGTTCCTTCAGCACCAGATCCGCCACCGGGCCGCCGGATGCCGGGTTCTGCCCGGTGACCACCCGCTGGTCAGCCACGGCGAAGGGTGCCCAGGGCTCGGCGGCCTTCTGGTAGATGGCGCCGCGCTTCACCATCTCGTCCTCGGTCAGGTACGGCACGTACTTGTCCAGTTCGGCGATCTTCTCTTCGGCATTGGAGAACCCGGTGACTTCCTTGCCCTTGATCAGCAACGAACCGTCGGACAGCTTGATGTTCAGCAAGCCGACCGCGCCATGGCATACCGAGGAGACGATGCCGCCGCGTTCATAGATGCTGCGGCTGATCGCCTGCAGTTCCTCGTTGTCCGGGAAGTCCCAGACCACCCCGTGGCCCCCGGCGTAGTAGATCACCGAGTAATCGTCCGGGTTGACCTGGCTGGGCCTGAGGGTCGCACCCAGGCGATTCATGAAATCCTTGTCCTGGTACCACTGCCAGTCGCCCTCGTCGGCCATCGCCAGGCTATGGGGATCTATGGGGGTGTAGCCTCCCCGGGGGCTCACGTAGTCGACCTGGAAACCAGCCGCCTCCACTTTCCTCACGAAATGCACCGCCTCGCCCAACCAGAGACCCGTGGCGCGCGCCAGGTTCGGATACTTGGGAAAGCTGGTCAGCACCACCAGCATCTTCTTGCTCATGTTCCACCTCACTTTTCTATTGCCGAAAAAAGGGCAGCACCTCGCAACGAGGCGGATACCCTGCTTGAGAATGTGCTGCCGACCGCCCGCGTCGGCTCGCGGCTAGCTGTCCGCGTCGTCCAGCAGGCTGGTCCTGCCGAGTGCGAGGAACCAGGCCGAGTTGTCCCAGTAGGCCTTCATCCAGCTGATTCGCTGGTCGTCGCCGGTGCGGATGATGAAGACGTGGGGCAGGTCGAAATGCCGCCCCTTGTTGCGGATGCCGAACGCGTCCCTGGCCTGGGTGCCGCTGATGGTCACCTCGAATACCAGGGTTCGGCCGTCACCGTCCTGGTAGGTGGCGGTGACCTGGTTGGTCAGGTTCGGAAAGGCCTCGATCAGGCCTTCCCAGATCTGCCGCCCGTCTTCCCGGGCCGGTCCTTCCAGGCCGATGGGCAGGTAGTCGATGCGGCCATTGGCGGAAAAGCACTCCAGCATCCCGTCCAGGTCATGGCTGCGATAGCTCGAGAAAAACTGTTGCGCGATGTCCAATGCTGTCTTCAACTTTCCAGACCTCATTGCAATCCAGAGGGTAAGGGCAACGGCTGACGCCCCGGCGAGTTGCAACCTTAGTCAGCACCCGCTGCCTGCGGTAGGCGCCCAGTCGGAAATGACCATTTCATTTATGGAACACCCCTTCGATGTACGACCTGAATGAGCTGTACTTCTACGCGCAGATCGTCGAGCACCAGGGCATAGGCGCTGCCAGCCGGGCGCTGGGCATCCCCAAGTCGAAGCTGAGCCGCCATCTGTCAGCGCTGGAGGAGCGGCTGGGGATTCGCCTGATCAACCGCTCGACACGGCAATTCTCGGTCTCGGAACTGGGTCTCGAGTACTACCAGCACTGCCTGGTGATGCTGGAGGGGGCGCAAGCGGCGCAGTCGATCATCGACAACAGCCAGTCTTCGCCCAAGGGCATGGTGCGCATCGCCTGCCCCACCGCCCTGCTCAACTTCCTGGTGGCCGGCATGATCGCCCGTTACATGCGCCGCTATCCCGAGGTCGAGGTGCACCTGGAAAGCACCAACCGCCAGGTCGATCCCCTGCGCGAGGGCTTCGACATCGCACTGCGGGTGGGCTTCCCGCCTTTCGAGGACAGCGGCCTGACGATGAAGACACTGTCCCGCAGCCCCCAGGAACTGGTGGCGAGCCCCGGGCTCGTCGAGCGGCTGGGCCCGGTACGCTCGCTGGCCGACCTGGCGCGTTATCCGAGCCTGGACATGGGCCCCTGCGCCCGCCAATACCTATGGAACATGGAAGGCCCTGGTGGCGTGCAGGCGACCGTTCGCCACTCGCCCCGCCTGGTGACCGACGACATGATCACCTTGCGGCGGGTGGCGCTTGAAGGAGGAGGAATCGTGCAGCTGCCCAAGCTGGTGGTGTTCAAGGACATCCGCAATGGGGTCCTGCTGCCGGTCCTGGACGAGTGGAAACCCAAGGGGGCGATAGTCCATGCCCTGTTCGCCTCGAGGCGCGGGCTGATGCCCTCGGTCAGGAGCCTGCTGGACTTCCTGGCGGACAGTTTCGGCGAGCTGGATTTCGAGAATCTCTACGAGGGCTACGTCCTCAGGGGCGACGAGGACGCCTGCTTCCTCACCGACTCGGCGCCCTGAGCAGGCGCGTCGTTGCCGCGAGCGTCATGCCTCACCGCTGGTGGCCCGGCCATCACGGCGCGTGTCCATCCAGCGGATGACTTCCTCATTGAAGCTCGGAGGGGCCTTGCGCCCTAGCCGCCGCACCAGATCGAGCACGGTCTGCTGGGCCAGCGCTTCTTCCATGCGTTTCTGCGCCGTCAGCATCACCGCGTGAATCGCGCAGGTACCGGAGGTGGCCCAGTCCGGCGGCGACCCGTCGAAGACGGCGCAACGCCCACGGATATCGCGGCATTCGAAGATCGATTTGTCCCCGTCGATGGCCTTGACTATATCCAGCACGCTGATCTCGTCGGCCGGCCGCGCCAGCTTGAATCCGCCGCGCACGCCCTCGGTGGCGACGACCAGCCCGGCCTTCGCCAGCTTGGTGAAGACCTTGGCCAGGAGTTCCTGGGGCACACCTTGCAGCTCAGCCAGCGCACGCACGCTGGACTCGCGGCCATCGCCCTTCTCATCGGTCAGGTAAAGCAGGCAGTGGATCCCGTACTCCACGCCAGCGCTGTATAGAGACATAGCTAACTCCGACATCTTCAGTCGCACTATATTGCGTGCATCCACTGGGCTGCCGCAAGACCTGCCGCGCTCGCGCCGATGGGCTGCAGCAGGCGCAACGGCCCAGATTCCTTTCTATATGCGCAAAGCGTCTGGGCACCCATTGCGATGGACGGTGCGCGCCAATCTGAAAAAGGCCTTGCTCGAATAAACTACGACTCTTATAGTCGCAGTTACGAAGCAGGCATCGGTGACTCCCCCACTGCTGGCCCAAGTAACAGGCCAATCGATTCGATGCCCATACGTACTCGTACTCAACGCGATTCCTTTTTCTTCCAGGAGACACACATGAAACAACGCATTCTGATCGTCGGCGCCGGGTTTGCTGGTATGTGGAGCGCGCTGAGCGCCGCTCGCCTGATGGACCTGCATGGCCACACCGATACCGAAGTGGCCGTCCTCGCGCCCCAGGCCGAGCTGCGTATCCGCCCGCGCTTCTACGAGCCGGACGTGCACAAGATGGCAGCTCCGCTCCACGATCTCTTTGCAGCCGTCGGCGTGACTTTCATCCAGGGCACGGCCGAGCGGATCGACGCAGCAGGCAAGACGGTCGAGTACCGCGATGCCCAGGGCGAAACTGCCATCCGGGCCTATGACCGGCTGGTGCTGGCCAGCGGCAGCAAGGTGGCGCGTCCGCGCCTGGCAGGTATCGAACATGCCTTCGACGTCGACGAAATCAATGAGGCCGTGCGCCTGGAAAAACACATCCACTCCCTTGGCCAGCTCCCGGCGTCGGTCGCACGCAATACCGTGGTAGTCGCTGGCGGTGGTTTCACCGGTATCGAAACCGCCACCGAGATGCCCGCCCGCCTGCGCAAGGCCCTGGGCGCGGACGCAGAGGTGCGAGTGATAGTGGTCGATCGCGGCAGTGAAATCGGTGCGGCGCTGGGCGATGGTCCGCGTTCCCTGATTGCCGAGGCATCCGCCGAAGTGGGGGTCGAGTGGCGCCTGAACAGCTCGGTGGCGTCCATCGACGCCGATGGCGTCACCCTTTCCGATGGCCAACGCATCGAGGCCAGCACGGTGGTCTGGACTGCCGGTGTGCGTGCCAGCTCGCTGACCGAGCAGGTGCCCGCGGAACGCGATGCCCAGGGTCGCCTGCATGTCGACGGCAACCTCAAGGTGATCGGCCAGGACGACATCTTCGCCACCGGTGACGTGGCCTATGCCGCCGTCGACGATGCAGGCAACTACGCCCTGATGACCTGCCAGCACGCGATCGCCCTCGGCCGTTCGGCCGGCAACAACGTGGCGGCCAGCCTGATCGGTGTCGACCCGATCGCCTACAGCCAGCCCAAGTACGTGACCTGCCTCGACCTCGGCGCCTGGGGCGCGATCTTTACCGAAGGCTGGGACCGCCAGATCCGCTTCGTCCGGGATGAAGCCAAGAAGATCAAGACCGAGATCAACAGCGTCTGGATCTACCCGCCGGCCGCCAACCGCGCCGAAGCGCTGGCCGCCGCGGACCCGATGATCCCCGTGGTTGCCTGATCCAAAAGTCCGGGCGCCGGGCTGAAAGCTCCCCTTGCCCCGAAGGTCGAACAGGCCTTCGGGGCTTTTTTTGGGTTCTTCGCGGATTACCGGGGAGATTTTGCTCAGACCGGATTGGCAATCTGGTGTGAGTGAGGCTTGAGCTTCTGGTGTTCAACTCATTGCCGAGCGGGCTTCAGGTCTCTGTTTCGCCCTCCCGGGCGAGTCCCTTTTCCAATCG
>NZ_SSOJ01000164.1:0-73311 GCF_029871205.1 Pseudomonas sp. BN417
CCCGGCGAGTCTCTTTTGGCAGTCGCCCCAAAAGAAACCAAAAGGGCTTGCCCCTGCATCCGGGTTTGGCTTCGCCAAACTTCCCTCGCTCCATCATTGCTCCGGGGGGCCGGCGTGAGGGGCCATCCCTGGCCCCGCACGCCTCTCGCGGCATCCATGCCGCTCGTCCCCCTGCGCAACGCTTCCGCTCGGCCTGCTGACGGGGCAGAGTCGCTGCCCCACCTCTTGTGCACAGGTTCAGGCAATGACCAGGCGTCAGGATTACCGCGCCCTGTCAGGCGCGAGTCACCCCTCGCCCGCTTGCGGGAGAGGGGCTGGGGCGGGCCGCGTTCGGATGAGGGATGTATCAGCAAGCGCGGAGGCCTGAAAGACCCGTGCTAGACACTTCTGTTCGGTATCGCAACAGCTAACGCAGACATAGCCAATTCATTCACTGAGCAGGCCGCGGGCCTGCCTTGTGGACGGCATGAGGGCTGCTGCGCAGCCCTTCGCGATTGAAATCGCCCCCACAGGAAAAGCGGCGCCTCTGCCTGGAAATGCGAAAGGCCGCGCGAGGCGGCCCTTTTCGCTTGCGGGAACCCCTTCAAGGCATCATCGCGAAGCCTACGCCGAAGCGGTTCCAGGCGTTGATGGTGGCGATGGCCAGGGTCAGGTTGACGATCTCGGCCTCGCTGAAGTGCTCGCGCAGGGCGTCGTACTGGTGCTGCGGTGCATGGCGCTCGGCCAACTGGGTCAGGCTCTCGACCCAGGCCAAGGCGGCGCGCTCGCGTTCGCTGAAGAAATCGGTTTCCTGCCATACGACAAGAGTCTGCAGGCGGGCTTCGGTTTCACCGGCCTTGCGTGCGTCGTTGGCGTGCATGTTGACGCAGAAGGCGCAGCCATTGATCTGCGAGGCGCGCAGGCGGATCAGTTCGAGCAGTGAACTTTCCAGGCCGGATTTGGCAAGGGCCTGCTCCAGCCCAGCCATGGCTTTGTAGGCTTCGGGTACCTGTTCGGCCCACTTGATTCGTGCGCTCATCAACCATTCTCCAAGTCGTCCCGCGGGCTGCGGGGAATTGGGCTACGTTAGCCCGGCACCGATTCGCGCCGAATAGCCAATTCAGCCGAAACCTGGCAGGCCAATGGACGACCCTTGGTCGGTTGCACTGGCTCGGAAGGTTCGCTGTGCTATATCCGGAAGTGAGCAAGGCGCGAGCCGACCTTTCGTTGAACTTCCCTGCCACGCCCGCCGGGCCGGCTGACCCCGTGGCCCCGGGCCTTCAACTAAGAGGTATGCCCCATGAGCACCCTGCAATGCGTCCACCGTAACCACACGATATTCGCCGACGTCGTCGAGCATCCGGGCATTCCCACGCCCTATGCCGGCGGTTGCCGGATCACCGCACCCGACGGCCAGACCACCCGCCGCATCGCGCTGCCCATGGAGCACGCCTTCCTCGCTGACCTGGAGAAGGCACAGCACGCCTCCATCGCCCACGGCAAATGGCTGGTGGACCAGTGCCTGGATGCAGGGCGCGAACTCTTCCTGAGCAAGAGCGCCTGAAGCCGCGGGGCAGGGAGGCCCCTTGTCATGCGCGGCTGCGCCCCCATCTTGGTGAGGCGCAGTAAATGCGCGGACAACCTGCAAGGAGCAACCCCCATGACCGATTCCAATCCCGAACTCGCCAGCGTCAACAGCCGCATCCTGGCCGAAGGCGAGTGCCTGCCCGCCGTGACCCTCAAGGACGGCAGCCGCGTCCAGACCGGCACCGTGGCCGCCATGCTGCAGAACGTCGCACGCTACAACCGCGGCGAGCGGGGTGAAGTAGAGCGGGCGCTGGAGCTGGCCGTGCCCACGCTGGTGAAAGTCGGCCTGTTCGAGCTGTTCAGTCCGCAGGAGTGGGCGGCGGGCGACAACCCCGGTCGCCGCTTCGTCGGTCTCAAGGCGCAGGCCTTCCTCGACCGCGGCGAGGCCTGATCAAGCAGCCTCGTCACGAGGTTGATGCTCGCGACAGATCAGTTCGATGGATGGGCGGCTCAGGGGCTCCCGGGTCAGCCCGCAGAAGGGCTCGCCATCCCTGTGCTGGTGGAAGCGGCAGGTCTTGCACAGGCCGAAACCCGGTACCTTGACTTGGCGCTGCACGGTCCGCAGCAACTCGCCCAGCAAGCGTTCCAGCTCCACGGCATCCTGGCCCATCTCGGCGGCGGCCTTGGCCAGGAAGTCCGGCGGCGTCACCGCGGCCAGCAACTCCCGCGCTGCCGGTGTCAGCGCCAGGTGCACGCTGCGCTTGTCGTGAAGGTCCTGGCGCTTCTCGATCAAGCCCCTGGCTTCCAGGATCTTCAGCGATTGCGACACCGTTCCCTTGGTCAGCCCCAGGTACTCGGTGACCGCCAGCGGCGTGTCCGAGTAATGGTTGCAGCGCGCCAGGTATTCCAGGGCGCTGAGCTGCACAGGCTGCAGGTCGGCCAGGAGCGGGTGCTCCCGGTGCCAGATGCGCATCAGGCTG
This sequence comes from Pseudomonas sp. BN417, assembly GCF_029871205.1. GTDB lineage: Bacteria > Pseudomonadota > Gammaproteobacteria > Pseudomonadales > Pseudomonadaceae > Metapseudomonas. Next base: position 2,487 of record NZ_SSOJ01000164.1, read on the forward strand.
GTCAGTCGTTCGAACAGGTCGAATAGGGTGCTCATCTTTACCTCCGTCGTCAGATAGTATCGAGTAAAAACTATGTTGACAAAGGAGTTCGCTGGGGTAGCCTGATGCATGTATCGATTCGATACTAATTTGACCGGGAGATTGAAGATGACTACCGCTCGCTACTACCACGCCGGATGCCCGGTTTGCGTTGCCGCTGAACACACCCTTCTCGACCTGCTGGCTCCCGAGGTGAAGGTGGAAGTGGTGCACCTGGGCGAAACCTCGGCCCGCGTCGCCGAGGCCGAAGCCGCCGGGGTGCAGTCGGTCCCCGCCCTGGTGGTGGGTGGCCAGGTGCTGCATATCAATTTCGGCGCCGCCCTCGCCGATCTGAAGTAAGGAGCGGGACATGTACCAGCCCCTGGATTGCGACCTGCACGACCTGCTGGAAATCGCCTGTCTCTATCGCTACCTCGTGCGCGTGGAACTGGTGGACGGTGGCGGCTTCGAAGCCAGGGCGCTGACCACCCATACCAGCGCGGAGAAGGAGGAGTTCTTCGTGCTGGAGGTGGAGGATGGCCCCTGTTCCGTGCGTCTGGACAGGCTGCTGGCGATCACGCCGCTCGATCCGGGCGCGCGTTTCGGCCGGGTGGAACTGGCGGGGAAGGTCTGCGCGCTGTAGAGACGGCAACGAGTAGAATGCGCCGCGCGTACCGAGGGGCCGGCACATTGGCCCTGGTGCGCACGGCGCACCCTACAGGGGATCGCCGGTAAGCCTCGCGGGATTGGCTCCGGAACCCGTGCTTGAGCTAGCCTTCGCAGGCCAGCCGCCACAGGACCCGCCGTTGAACATCGATACCCGCATCAAATTCCGTCACCTGCTGTGCTTCCTCGAAGTCGCCCGCCAGGGCAGCCTGGCCCGCGCGGCGGACCAGTTGGCGGTGAGCCAGCCGGCCATTTCCAAGACCCTCAAGGAGCTGGAGGAAATCCTCGACGCCAGCCTTTTCGATCGCGGCAAGGGCGGGGCCAGCCTGACCGAGGCGGGGCTGGCCTTCATGCGCTACGCCGGCCCTTGCGTACAGGCCCTGCGCGATGGGGTGAACAGCCTGCGCGAGGGCGAGTACGCCGCCGGCGCCGTGCGCCTGGGCGTGCTGTCCACGGTGGAAGGCCTGTTGCTGCCGGAAGTGGTGAAGCGCTTGCACCAGCGGCACCCCTCGCTGGTGGTCAGCGTGCTCACCGGACCGGGCGCCTACCTGCTGTCGCAGTTGCGGGTGGGCGAGCTGGACCTGGTGGTGGGGCGGATGACCGACAGCCCGGAAATCCACGGCCTGACCTTCGAGCACCTCTACAGCGAATCCATGACCCTGGTGGTCCGTGCCGGTCATCCCTTGCTGGAGGAGGGCGCCGACCGCCGCTCCCTGGACGGTTTTCCCCTGGTACTGCCGCTGGCCGGCACCACCATCCGCAAGCATGCCGACGGTTTCTTCGTGCAGAGCGGCATCAGCCCGCCGCGCCAGCGCCTGGAAACCCTGTCACTGGCCCTCAGCCGGCGCTACGTACTCAACGGCGATGCCGTGTGGATCGCGCCCCTGGACGCGGTGCGCCTGGACCTGGGCAAGGGCGAGCTGGTCGAGTTGGACCTCGGCTTCAAGGAGCCCGGCGGCTCGGTGGGCATCTGCAGCAACGCATCCCTGCCGCTGTCGCTGGCGGCCCAGTGGGCGGTGGAGACCCTGCGGGAGGCTGCCCTGGACTATCGCGAAGGGCGCCTTGCATAACCATATGGTTATGGGTGGCGGGCAGGATTTCAATTTTCGATCCGCCGCCATTGGACGACACTGCGACCCACGGCCCGCTGCCCTGGTATTGACGGGCCGCCCGACAACTCCAAGAAGAGGAAACCGTGATGTCCGATGCGGAACACAGTCGCTTCGTCATTCGTGACCGAAACTGGCACCCGAAAGCCTTCACCCCCGACTACAAGACGTCCATCGCACGCTCCCCGCGCCAGGCGCTGGTGAGCATCCCACAGTCCATCTCCGAGACCAGCGGCCCGGATTTCTCCCACCTGAAGATGGGCCAGCACGACAACGACCTGCTGCTCAACTTCAACAACGGCGGGCTGCCGATCGGCGAGCGCATCATCGTTTCCGGCCGGGTCTTCGACCAGTACGGCAAGCCGGTGCCCCACACCCTGGTGGAGATGTGGCAGGCCAATGCCGGCGGCCGCTACCGTCACAAGAACGACCGCTACCTGGCCCCGCTGGACCCGAACTTCGGCGGCGTCGGCCGTGCCCTGACCGACAGCGAAGGCAACTACTGCTTCCGCACCATCAAGCCCGGCCCGTACCCCTGGCGTAACGGCCCCAACGACTGGCGCCCGGCGCACATCCACTTTTCCATCAGCGGGCCGTCCATCTCCACCCGCCTGATCACCCAGCTGTACTTCGAAGGCGACCCGCTGATCCCGATGTGCCCCATCGTCAAGTCGATCGCCAACCCCGAAGCGGTGCAGACCCTGATCGCCAAGCTCGACATGAGCATGGCCAATCCCATGGATTGCCTGGCGTATCGCTTCGACATCGTCCTGCGCGGCCAGCGCAAGACCCACTTCGAGAACCGCTGAGGAGAGACCAGCATGCCTATCGAACTGCTGCCGGAAACCCCCTCCCAGACCGCCGGCCCTTACGTCCATATCGGCCTGGCCCTGGAAGCGGCCGGCAACCCGACCCGTGACCAGGAAATCTGGAACCGGATGGCCAAGGCCGACGCGCCCGGCCAGCAAATCCTGCTGATCGGCCGCGTCTTCGACGGCAACGGCCACCTGGTGCGCGACTCCTTCCTGGAGTTCTGGCAGGCCAACCACCAGGGCGAATACGACGCCGCCTTCGACCTGGAAAAGCCGTTCAACTGCTTCGGCCGCACAGCCACCACCTTCGACGCCGGCGAATGGACCTTGCACACGGTCAAGCCGGGCGTGGTGAAGAACGCCGCCGGCGTGCCCATGGCGCCGCATATCAACGTCACGCTGTTCGCCCGTGGCATCAATATTCACCTGCAGACGCGCCTGTACTTCGACGACGAAGCCCAGGCCAACGCCGCCGACCCGGTACTCAACCTGATCGAGCAGCCGCAGCGCCGCGAGACCCTGGTGGCGCAGCGCTGCGAAGTGGACGGCAAGCTGGCCTATCGCTTCGACATCCGTATCCAGGGAGAAGGGGAAACCGTTTTCTTTGACTTCTAGGGAGCGGGAACCCGCATTCGATGCGCTGGACGAAGCCGTCGGCCAGCGCATCGAAAGGCACTTCGAGACCCTGCTGGAGGCCCGGGGCTACCGGGCCGACGCAGCGCAACGCACAGCCATTGCCCGGCTCGGGCAATGGCTGGAGTCGTTTCTGGCGGGGAGAAAGGGCTGGCTGCGGCGTCGGCCCGCAGGCATCTACCTGTGGGGTGGAGTGGGGCGCGGCAAGAGCTTCGTCATGGATGCCTTTTTCGCCGCCGCGCCGCTCAAGACCAAGCGCCGCGTGCACTTCCATGCTTTCCTCCAGGAACTGCAGGCACGCATGCAGGCTTTTGCCGGCCAGCCCGACCCGCTGGCCCTGGCCGCCAGGGCGCTGGCGGTAGAGACGCGATTGCTCTGCTTCGACGAATTCCACGTGCATGACATAGGCGATGCCGTCCTGCTCGGGCGCCTGCTCAAGGTGCTGGTGGAGGAGGGCGTGGGCCTGGTCTGCACCTCCAACTACGATCCTGACGGCCTCTGCCCCAATCCGCTCTACCGCGAACGCTTCAAGCCAGCCATCGCGCTGATCGAGAAGCGCTTCGAGGTGTTCGCGGTGGATGGCGGCGAGGACTACCGCCAGCGCCGTGGCGAGCTGGAATCCTGGGGTCGCTACTGCTGGCCGCTGTCGGGCTTCGCCGCGGGCTGGATCGAGCGCCAGCTGGGCCTGACCACTGCCGCCGACCGGGATGTGGAGGTGGCGGTCAACCACCATCCCCTGAACCTGCGGGCCATGGAGGGAGGGTGCGCCTGGCTGGACTTCGACGAACTGTGCCGCAGGCCGCATTCCAGTGCCGACTTCCTCTGGATCTGCCAGCGCTTCCGCCACCTGGCCATCAGCGATGTGCCCTGCCTGGGGGAAGAGCCCATCGACGTGCAGCAACGCTTCGTCAACCTGATCGACATCGCCTACGACGCCCGGACCCGGCTGCTGCTGGCCAGCGAGGCCAGCCTGGACGACCTGTGCCGAGGCAAACCCCATATGGACTTTTCCCGCACCCGCAGCCGGTTGCAGCAGTTGAAACCGCTGCAGCCGGACGATGGGCACTGAACACTGAAGAGCCCTCAATGCTCCAGATACTTGGTATTACCGCGCCGATCTTCATCCTGATCGGCATTGGCTTCCTGTCCGCCCGTGGGCGGTTGCTGGGACCGGAACAGGTCCTCGGTCTCGGCAGGTTCGTCATCACCTTCGCCCTGCCGGCCCTGGTGATTCGTGCGCTGCTGGAAAAGCCCCTGGACGAAGTGTTCGACGCCACCTACCTGCTGGCCTACGGCATAGGTTCCCAGGTGGTGTTCTGGGGCGGTTTCCTGTTCTCCCGCCTGGTACGCAAGGACAGCCTCAGTGGCAGCGCGCTGAGCGGCCTGGGCATGTCGGTCTCCAACAGCGGCTTCGTCGGCTACCCGATAGTGGCCATGGTGCTGGGCTCCCCGGCGGCGGTGGCCCTGGCCCTCGGGATGCTGGTGGAGAACCTGCTGATGATTCCCCTGGCCCTGGCCATCGCCGAACTGGGGCGGCAGAACGGAGGAGGGCTGCGCGCCGCCTTGCTGGATACCTTCATGCGCTTGTTGCGCAACCCGGTCATCATCGCCATCAGCATCGGCCTGGCGCTGGCCCTGCTCGGGGTTCGCCTGCCCGCCGTGCCGGCCAAGGTGGTGGAGATGCTGGCCGCGGCTTCGGCGCCGGTGGCGCTCTTCGTCATAGGTGCCAGCCTTTATGGCCTCAAGGCCGGCGGGCTGGCGAAGGACGTGGCGCAGCTCGGTATCGGTAAGCTGTTGCTGCATCCGCTGGCGGTTTGGCTGAGCTTTCAACTGTTGCCGCCGGTGGAGCCGGTTCTGCGGGTGGCCGGGGTGCTCTTCGCCTGCGCGCCGATGATGAGCATCTACCCCATCCTCGGTCAGCGCTTCGGGCTCGAAGGCCGCTGTGCCGCGGCGCTGGTGGTCTGCACGGTGCTGGCCTTCGTCACGATCAGCAGCTTTCTCGGATTGCTGGTCTAGTGCCCGACGCGGTTGCCACGCTGACTATCCTCTAAGGGGCATCCGCACGACCGTGCGGCCCACACTGGCAGAAGGAGGCGATGATGAGCAAACGATTGAGCGAGGAAGGTATGGACCTGCTGTTCCGCGAGGCACGTACCTACAGTGCCTGGCTGGAAAAACCGGTCAGCGACGACACCCTGCGCCAGCTCTACGACCTGATGAAATGGGGCCCCACCAGCGCCAACTGCTGCCCGGCGCGCATCCTCTTCCTGCGTACGGAGGAGGCCAAGCGCCGGCTCCTGCCCGCGCTGGCGCCCGGCAACGTGGACAAGACCATGGCGGCGCCGGTCACGGCCATCATTGCCTACGACGTCAAGTTCTACGAGCAGCTGCCCAAGCTCTACCCGCACACCGACGCCCGTGCCTGGTTCGCCGATACCCCGGAGCTGGCGGGCATCACGGCACGGCGCAACAGCTCGCTGCAGGGCGCCTACTTCATGCTCGCGGCAAGGGCATTCGGACTGGACTGCGGGCCCATGTCCGGCTTCGACAACGCGCTGGTCGACCATGAGTTCTTCCCGGCCGACGGCCAGGGCAATGCCTTCCAGCTGGAGCACTTTCCGGACAGCCATGTGAAGACCAACTTCATCTGCAACCTGGGCTATGGCGACCCGTCCAAGCTGCATCCGCGCTCGCCGCGCCTGGAGTTCGACGAGGCCTGCAAGCTGCTGTAGGGCTTGGGAGTTGTGGGGGCGATTTCAATCGCCAAGCAGACCGCAGGTCTGCCCATCGGATTGGCAGGGGCAGCTGCACTGCCCTTGGCGAATGAATTCGCCCCCACATGGCACGCCGGGGTATTGGCTTCTGCCGGGGGAGGGAGGATTGCGGCTGCGCCTCATGAGCGAAGCCGTTGCCGGGCGCCGAGGTACCTGATCAAACCGGGGCGCCGCCAGGCCGCGCAAAAGTACGAGCCGAGGCCGGCAGGGTCAATTGCGATAATCGAACTTTGGTTCGATAATCGGCCGCAGTTGCCGTGACCGCGATCCAGCAAGGACAACAAGAATGACCGAAGAACAGCGTGCCACCCTGCCACCCCTGGCCCCGCCCATCATCGCTTCGCCGGCCAAGCGCATCGAAGCCTTCACCGGCGACCCCAACTTCATGACCTCCCTGGCCCGGGGCCTGGCGGTGATCCACGCCTTCCAGGAGCGCAAGCGCCACCTGACCATCGCCCAGATCAGCCACCGCACCGAGATTCCGCGCGCCGCCGTGCGCCGCTGCCTGCACACCCTGATGAAGCTGGGCTATGTCACCACCGACGGGCGTACCTATTCGCTGTTGCCCAAGGTGCTGACCCTGGGCCATGCCTACCTGTCGTCGACCCCGCTGGCGGTCACTGCGCAGCCAATCCTCGACCGCCTCAGCATCCAGCTCCACGAAGCCTGTTCCATGGCCACCCTGGAAGGCGACGAGATCCTCTACATCGCCCGCTCGGCAACGCCCAACCGCCTGATCTCGGTGGACCTCAGCGTCGGCAGCCGTCTACCGGCCTACTGCACTTCCATGGGCCGCATCCTCCTGGCGGCGCTGGATGACGCGGCGTTGGACGACTACCTGGAACACGCCGACCTGCAGGTGAAGACCAGTCGCACCGTGCATACGCAGGAAGGCCTGCGCGCCAGCATCGAGGAGATCCGCCGCCAGGGCTGGGTGATCATCGACCAGGAACTGGAAATGGGCCTGCGTTCGGTGGCCGTGCCGGTGCGCGATTCCGCCGGCCAGGTGCTGGCGGCCCTCAACGTCGGCACCCATGTCGGCCGGGTCAGCCGCCAGGAGCTGGAAACCCGCTTCCTGCCGGCACTGCTGGAGGCGAGCAAGGACCTGAGCACGCGGTTGTTTCACTAAGCTTCCGCAGGACTGCTTTTTTGTGGGGGCGAATTCATTCGCTAAGGGCAGCGAAGCTGCCCCCTGATTTGCCTCGGGGCAGACCTGCGGTCTGCTTAGCGATTGAAATCGCCCCCACAAGGAGCAGCAATGCCCGACAGGCATCCCCCGGACAAACATCGTTCGACTATCGAACGCTTTGCCGATTATCGAATTGAACCACCCGCCGACTCTTCGTAACGTCTGCACAGCCGTGCCACCAGCCAGCGCGGCCAATAACAACAATGAGAGTCAGCCCCGGCAGCAGCCTGTCGCTTCCGGGCAAGCCCTCATTCCTGTCCAGTCCGAGTCTTCCCCGTCAGAGGCCGCATAGAACGGCCCGCATGCGGAGGAGGGCCCATAACAGGAATCTTGCATGACCAGCCCAGCCCACCTGCCGTCCGCCGGCACACTCGACGTTCAAGCCTTCATCAACGCCCAGCCGCTTTCCGCCTATCAGTGGCGCATCGTGCTGCTGTGCTTTCTCATCGTTTTCCTCGACGGCCTGGATACCGCCGCCATGGGCTTCATCGCCCCGGCGCTGACCCAGGACTGGGGCATCGACCGCGCCAGCCTCGGCCCAGTGATGAGTGCCGCACTGATCGGCATGGTCTTCGGCGCCCTCGGCTCCGGCCCCATGGCCGACCGTTTCGGCCGCAAGGTCGTACTGGTGACCGCGGTCTTCCTGTTCGGGCTGTTCAGCCTGATCTCCGCTTTCAGCGCCAACCTCGAACAACTGCTGGTACTGCGCTTCCTCACCGGCCTCGGCCTGGGCGCCGCCATGCCCAACGCCACCACCTTGCTCTCCGAGTACACCCCCGAACGCCTCAAGTCGCTGCTGGTGACCAGCATGTTCTGCGGCTTCAACCTCGGCATGGCCTCCGGCGGCTTCGTCTCGGCGAAGATGATCCCGGCCTTCGGCTGGCACAGCCTGCTGCTGCTCGGCGGCCTGCTGCCGCTGCTGCTGGCCGTGGTGTTGCTGCTCTGGCTGCCGGAGTCGGCGCGTTTCCTGGTGGTGCGCAACCGTGGCGCGGACAAGGTGCGCCAGGTCCTGGCGCCCATTGCGCCCGGCGAGGTGGCGGTGGCCAGCGGCTTCAGCGTGCCGGAGCAGCAGACCGTACAAAGCCGCAACGTATTCCAGGTGATCTTCTCCGGCACCTACAGCGCTGGCACCCTGCTGCTCTGGCTGACCTATTTCATGGGCCTGGTGATCGTCTACCTGCTCACCAGCTGGCTGCCCACGCTGATGCGCGACAGCGGCGCGAGCATGGAACAGGCCGCCTTCATCGGCGCACTGTTCCAGTTCGGTGGCGTGCTCAGCGCCGTGGGCGTGGGCTGGGCCATGGACCGTTTCAACCCGCACAAGGTGATCGGCATCTTCTACCTGCTGGCGGGCGTCTTCGCCTACTGCGTGGGCCAGAGCCTGGGCGAGGTGACCCTGCTCGCCACCCTGGTGCTGCTGGCCGGCATGTGCGTCAACGGCGCGCAATCGGCGATGCCGTCCCTGGCGGCGCGTTTCTACCCGACCCTGGGCCGCGCCACCGGGGTGTCCTGGATGCTCGGCATCGGCCGCTTCGGCGCGATCCTCGGCGCCTGGATCGGCGCGACCCTGCTGGGCCTGGGCTGGAATTTCGAACAAGTGCTGACGGCGCTGGTGGTGCCTGCCGCCATCGCCACGACGGCGGTGATCATCAAGGGGATGGTCAGCCACGCCGACGCCACCTGAGCCTCGGTCGATGATCTGTAACCGTTTATCTCTACCCGAGGCATGCAGGAGAAGGGTCACATAGAATCGCGGTAACGGTCCGCGGGCGCTTGCCGGAAATGGCCTGACGCCCGCGGCATACAACAACTAGAAGAGTGCCTGCTGATGGATAGTCGCCTGCTGAGTGAGCGCAGTAGGGTGTTCGAGCGTGCGGACCCCTATGCGGTGTCCGGATATGTGAACCAGCATGTCGGCTCGCATTGCATCCGGCTGCCCGCCGCCGGCCATCCCCAGGCCAGCCTGAACCACCGCAAGTTCGCCAACCTCGACCTCTGTCGCATCAGCTATGGCGGCAGTGTGCGGGTCACCTCGCCGGCGCTGGAAACCATCTACCACCTGCAGATCCTTCTCAGCGGCCATTGCCTGTGGCGCGGTCACAAGGAAGAGCACTACCTGGCGCCGGGAGAGCTGTTGCTGATCAACCCCGATGACCCGGTGGACCTGACCTACTCGGACGACTGCGAGAAGTTCATCCTGAAGATGCCGACCACGCTGCTCGATTCCATCTGCGACGAGCAACGCTGGCACCGGCCGAGCTCCGGTGTTCGTTTCCTGCAGAACAACTACCGGCTCGACGAACTGGAGGGCTTCGTCAACCTGCTGGCCATGGTCTGCCAGGAGGCTGAGGCCAGCGAGCCGCTGTTGCGGGTGCAGGAGCATTACGCGCAGATAGTCGCGAGCAAGATGCTGACCCTGATGAAGACCAACATCAGCCGCGAGGGCCTGGGCTGCCAGGCGGCCTCCTTCGATCGCATCCTCGCCTACATCGAGCACAACCTGAAGCAGGACATCAGTAGCGAATTCCTGGCCCGCCAGGCGAGCATGAGCCTGCGTTCCCTCTACGCGCTGTTCGAGCGCCACCTGGGCACCACGCCCAAGCACTACATCCGCCAGAAGAAGCTGGAACGCATCCGCGCCTGCCTGGCCGACCCCAGCTGCAACGTGCGCAGTGTCACCGAGCTGGCCCTGGACTACGGCTTCCTGCACCTGGGGCGATTCTCCGAGAGCTACAAGGCCCAGTTTGGTGAACTGCCGTCGGATACCCTCAAGCGGCGGGGGCTGTAGCTCACAGCTTTCTGTGGGGGCGAATTCATTCGCCAAGCAGACCGCAGGTCTGCCCTGAGACATTGATGGGGCAGCTGCGCTGCCCTTAGCGAATGAATTCGCCCCCACAAGGTTATGAGCCGCACCCCGTACCACCGCCTCGCTACAACCACCACCCTTCTGCAAAAAACGGATAGCGATCTGCAAAAAGCGGATATTGCCGTTCGCCGCGCATCCCTAACCTGACCTGGCCTGAACAATAACAACGGAGGCCCTGGCCATGTCCCTGGGATTCGACTTTCTGAATTCGCTGCTTGATGAAGACAAGGAGAAGGGCATCTACCGCTGCAAGCGGGAGATGTTCACCGACCCGCGTCTGTTCGATCTGGAAATGAAACACATCTTCGAAGGCAACTGGCTGTACCTCGCCCACGAGAGCCAGATTCCCGAGAAGAACGACTACCTCACCCTGACCATGGGGCGCCAGCCGATCTTCATCGCGCGCAACAAGGACGGAGTGCTGAACGCCTTCCTCAATGCCTGCAGCCACCGTGGCGCACAGCTGTGCCGGCACAAGAGCGGCAACCGTTCCTCCTACACCTGCCCCTTCCACGGCTGGACCTTCAACAACTCCGGCAAGCTGCTGAAGGTCAAGGACCCGGCCGAGGCCGGCTACCCGTCCAGCTTCAACTGCGAAGGCTCCCACGACCTCACCAAGGTCGCCCGTTTCGAGTCCTATCGCGGCTTCCTCTTCGGCAGCCTGAACCCCGACGTCAAGCCCCTGGTCGAGCACCTCGGCGAGTCGGCGAAGATCATCGACATGATCGTCGACCAGTCCCCCGAGGGCCTGGAAGTCCTGCGCGGATCAAGCAGCTACATCTACGAGGGCAACTGGAAGCTGACCGCCGAGAACGGCGCCGACGGCTACCACGTGAGCTCCGTGCACTGGAACTACGCCGCCACCCAGAACCAGCGCAAGCAGCGCGAGGCGGGTGAAGAGATCAAGACCATGAGCGCCGGCGCCTGGGCCAAGAACGGCGGAGGTTTCTACTCCTTCGACCACGGCCACTTGCTGCTCTGGACCCGCTGGGCCAACCCCGAGGACCGTCCGCTCTACGAGCGTCGTGACGAGCTGGCCCAGGATTTCGGCCAGGCCCGCGCCGACTGGATGATCGAGAACTCGCGCAACCTCTGCCTGTACCCGAACGTCTACCTGATGGACCAGTTCAGCTCGCAGATCCGCATCGCCCGGCCGATCTCGGTCAACCAGACCGAAATCACCATCTACTGCATCGCGCCCAAGGGCGAGAGTGCTGATGCCCGCGCCAAGCGCATCCGCCAGTACGAGGACTTCTTCAACGTCAGCGGCATGGCCACCCCGGACGACCTGGAGGAGTTCCGCTCCTGCCAGCTGGGCTACCAGGGCAGCCGCGGCTGGAACGACATGTCCCGCGGTGCCGAGCACTGGGTGGAAGGCGCCGACGCCGCCGCCCAGGAGATCGACCTGCACCCGCTGCTCTCCGGCGTGCGCACCGAGGACGAAGGCCTGTTCGTGCTGCAACACAAGTACTGGCAGGAAACCATGCTCAAGGCCGCCGCGGCCGAGCAGCAACTGATCCCCGTGGAGGCCGTGCAATGAGCATCACTTACGACGCCGTGCGCGACTTCCTCTACCGCGAAGCGCGCTACCTGGACGACAAGGACTGGGACAACTGGCTGGAGCTGTATGCCAGCGACGCCACGTTCTGGATGCCGTCCTGGGACGACCGCGACGAGCTGACCGAAGACCCGCAGACCGAAATCTCGCTGATCTGGTACGGCAACCGGGGCGGCCTGGAAGACCGGGTGTTCCGCATCAAGACCGATCGCTCCAGCGCGACCATGCCGGACACCCGCACCTCCCACAACATCAGCAACATCGAGATCCTCGAAGTCGCCGATGGCCTGTGCCAGGTGCGCTTCAACTGGCACACCCTGAGCTTCCGCTACAAGACCGTGGACAGCTATTTCGGCACCAGCTTCTACACCCTCGACGTGCGCGGCGAGAGCCCGCTGATCAAGGCGAAGAAGGTGGTTCTGAAGAACGATTACGTACGTCAAGTCATCGACGTCTATCACATCTAGGGTGGTCGCCATGTCCCATAAAATCGCACTGAACTTCGAAGACGGCGTCACCCGTTTCATCGACGCCAACCCCAGCGAAACCGTGGCCGACGCGGCCTATCGCCAGGGCATCAATATCCCGCTGGACTGCCGCGACGGCGCCTGCGGCACCTGCAAGTGCTTCGCCGAAGCCGGCCGCTACGACATGGGCCAGGACTACATCGAGGACGCACTGAGCGAAGAGGAAGCCGCCCAGGGCTACGTGCTCACCTGCCAGATGCGCGCCGAGAGCGACTGCGTGGTGCGGGTCCCGGTGTCCTCCGAGGTCTGCAAGACCCAGCAGGCCAGCTTCGAGGCCAGCATCAGCGCCGTGCGCCAGCTGTCCGACAGCACCATCTCGCTGTCGATCAAGGGCGAGTCCCTGAGCAAGCTGGCCTTCCTGCCGGGCCAGTACGTCAACCTCCAGGTGCCGGGCAGCGAGCAGACCCGCGCCTACTCCTTCAGCTCCCTGCAGAAGGACGGCGAAGTCAGCTTCCTGATCCGCAACGTGCCGGGCGGCCTGATGAGCAGCTTCCTTACGGGTCTCGCCAAGGCCGGCGACAGCATGACCCTGGCAGGCCCGCTGGGCAGCTTCTACCTGCGCGATATCCGCCGTCCCTTGCTGCTGCTGGCCGGCGGCACCGGCCTGGCGCCCTTCACCGCGATGCTGGAGAAGATCGCGGAAGAAGGCAGCGAACACCCGCTGCACCTGATCTACGGCGTGACCCACGACCATGACCTGGTGGAGATGGACAAGCTCGAGACCTTCGTCGCGCGCATCCCCAACTTCACCTGGAGCGCTTGCGTGTCCAGCCCTGAGAGCAGCTACCCGCAGAAGGGCTACGTGACCCACCACATCATGCCTGCACACCTCAACGAAGGTGACGTGGATGTCTACCTGTGCGGCCCGCCGCCCATGGTGGAGTCGGTGAACCAGTTCATCCGTGACCAGGGCATCGCGCCGGCCAACTTCTACTACGAGAAGTTCGCTGCCAGCGCTGCATGAGTCACCCCTCTCCCTTCAGGGAGAGGGGCCGGGGGAGAGGGTGCTGCCGTTGATGGCTCTCTCCCCAGCCCTCTCCCGCAAGCGGGAGAGGGGGCCAACAACTTTGGGGTGCATTGCCATGAACAACAGATTCCAAGACAAGGTCGCGCTGGTCACCGGCGCGGCGCAAGGCATCGGCCGCCGGGTCGCCGAGCGGCTGGCGGAGGAGGGGGCACGCGTGGTGGTGGTGGACCGCTCCGAGCTGGTCTTCGAACTGCAGGACCAACTGGGGCAGGGGGCCGAGGTGCTGGCCCTGACCGCCGACCTTGAACAGTACGCCGAATGCCACCGGGTAGCCGCCGCCGCCGTCGAGCGCTTCGGCCGCCTGGACATCCTGGTCAACAACGTGGGCGGCACCATCTGGGCCAAGCCCTTCGAGCACTACCAGGAGCACGAGATCGAAGCCGAAGTGCGGCGCTCGCTGTTCCCCACGCTCTGGTGCTGCCATGCCGTGCTGCCCTACATGTTGGAGCAGGCCGCAGGCGCCATCGTCAATGTTTCCTCCATCGCCACGCGCAGCGTCAACCGCGTGCCCTACGGCGCGGCCAAGGGTGGGGTGAACGCGCTGACCGCCTGCCTGGCCTTCGAGAACGCCGGCCGTGGCATCCGCGTCAACGCCACCGCACCGGGCGGTACCGAGGCACCGCCGCGGCGCATCCCGCGCAACGCGGCCGAGCAGAGCGAGCAGGAAAAGCTCTGGTACCAGCAGATCGTCGACCAGACGGTCGACAGCAGCCTGATGAAACGCTACGGCACCATCGACGAACAGGCCGGCGCGATCCTCTTCCTCGCCTCGGACGACGCCTCCTACATCACCGGCGTGACCCTGCCGGTGGGCGGAGGTGACCTGGGCTAAGCAGCAACAGCCAGTCCGTAGGATGGGTGGAGCGGAGCGATACCCATCAAGTCCGCGGCGATGGGTATCGCCGGGCTCCACCCATCCTACGGGTACCACGAAGTTACGGCGGCAAACGATCCAACGGCCGGGCACCGTCACGCGCCCGTCCCTGCGGTTTCTACACAACAAAAACAAGAGACTGATGCCATGCGAAAACTCGACGTACACGAGATCATCGACAATGCGCGCTTCACCCCCTTCCAGTGGATGGTGATGTGCTGGTGCGCACTCCTGCTCATCTTCGACGGCTACGACCTGTTCATCTACGGCGTGGTCCTGCCGGTGCTGATGAAGGAATGGGGCCTGACCCCGCTACAAGCTGGCGCCCTGGGCAGCTATGCGCTGTTCGGCATGATGTTCGGCGCCCTGGTGTTCGGTTCCCTGGCCGACAAGATCGGGCGCAAGAAAGGCATTGCCATCTGCTTCGTGCTCTTCTCCGGTTTTACCGTGCTCAATGGCTTCGCCAGTTCCCCCACGGAGTTCGGCATCTGCCGCTTCATGGCCGGCCTCGGCATTGGCGGGCTGATGCCCAACGTGGTGGCGCTGATGAACGAGTACGCGCCGAAGAAGCTGCGCAGCACCCTGGTGGCCATCATGTTCAGCGGTTACTCCCTGGGCGGCATGCTCTCGGCGGGCGTTGGCATCTACATGCTGCCGCGCTTCGGCTGGGAAGCCATGTTCTTCGCCGCGCTGCTGCCGCTCCTGCTGCTGCCGCTGATCCTCTGGTACCTGCCGGAATCCGTCGGCTTCCTGCTGCGCCAGGGCCGTGTCGACCAGGCTCGCGCCATCCTCAAGCGCATCGACCCGCAAGCCGCCATCGGCGACAAGGACGAACTGGTGCTGAACGAGGTGAAGGTGCAGGGCGCCCCGGTGCTGGAACTGTTCCGTGAAGGCCGTGGCCTGCGCACGGTGATGATCTGGGTGGCCTTCTTCTGCTGCCTGCTGATGGTCTACGCGCTGAGCTCCTGGCTGCCGAAGCTGATGGCCAACGCCGGCTACAGCCTGGGCTCCAGTCTGTCGTTCCTGCTCGCCCTGAACTTCGGCGGCATGTTCGGCGCCATCGCCGGCGGCTTCCTGGGTGACCGCTACAACCTGCCCAAGGTGGTGGTGGCCTTCTTCGTAGTGGCGGCGGTTTCCATCAGCCTGCTGGGCTTCAAGAGCCCGACCCCGGTGCTCTACCTGCTGATCGCCATCGCCGGCGCCACCACCATCGGCACGCAGATCCTGCTCTACGCCACCGCCGCGCAGTTCTACGGCCTGGCCTTCCGTTCCACCGGTCTCGGCTGGGCATCGGGCATCGGCCGCAACGGCGCCATAGTCGGCCCGCTGCTGGGTGGTGCGCTGCTGGGCATCAACCTGCCGCTGCAGCTGAACTTCATGGCCTTCGCCATTCCCGGCGCCATCGCCGCCCTGGCCATGTGCTTCGTTCACCAGGCGCAGTCCAAGGCCGCGCCGCTGGCGACCGCCGCTTAGGGCTGATCCCGTTCGCGACTCTGGCCTGGAGGCAGCATGCGCACCTTGTTCAAGGACTGTTCGTTGTCCGCCGTGGTGGCGGGTTTCATCGCCACCATGATTTCCTACGCCGGTCCCCTGGTGATCGTGTTCCAGGCGGCGGAGAGCGGCGGCATGCCGGCCGAGCTGCTGTCCTCCTGGGTCTGGGCCATATCCATCGGCAGCGGGGTGCTGGGGATCGTCCTCAGCCTGCGCTACCGGGTGCCGGTGATCATCGCCTGGTCGGCGCCGGGCTCGGCGCTGCTGGTGTCCATGCTGCCGGGCATCAGTGCGGGCGAGGCGGTGGGGGCCTATGTAATGGCCAACGCCATCATCCTGCTGGTGGGGCTTTCCGGCGCCTTCGACCGCATCGTCGGCAAGCTGCCGGCGGCGATCTCGGCGGCCATGCTGGCGGGCATCCTGTTCAGCTTCGGCACCCGCCTGTTCACCTCCCTCGAGGACGAGCCGGTGATGGTGCTGGCGATGTTCCTCACCTACCTGCTGGTGCGGCGCCTGTCGCCCCGCTACGCGGTGATGGCGGTGCTGCTGGTGGGCTGCACCATCGCCGCCAGCAGTGGGCAGCTCGATGGCTCGGCCCTGGTGATCGGTTTCGCCACGCCGGAATGGGTGACCCCGGCATTCACCTGGCATGGCCTGTTCAATATCGCCCTGCCGCTGGTGATGGTGGCCCTGACCGGGCAGTTCGTGCCAGGCGTGGCGGTGCTGCGCAATGCCGGCTACCCGACGCCGGCCAGCCCCATCATCTCCGCCAGCGGCCTGGGCAGTCTGCTGCTGGCGCCCTTTGGTTGCCATGGGCTGACCCTGGCTGCCATCACCGCGGCTATCTGCACCGGCCGCGAGGCCCATGAAGACCCGTCCAAACGCTATGTCTCCGGCGTGGTGGGCGGGGTGTTCTACCTGTTGCTGGGCATCTTCGGCGCCACCCTGGTGTCGATCTTCACCGCGCTGCCCAAGGAGCTGATCGCCGCGCTGGCGGGACTGGCGCTGTTCGGTGCCATCGCCGGCGCCCTGGCCGGGTCCATGGAGGTGCCGGAGGACCGCGAGGCAGCCCTGATCACCTTCCTGGTCACCGCGTCGGGCATGTCCTTCCTGGGCCTGTCGGCGGCGTTCTGGGGGCTGATCTTCGGCATCGTCGCCCATCTGCTGCTGACTGCGCGCCGCGCGCCCAAGGCAACTACGGAGCAGGAGGAGGTACTTGGAACCCAATCCCTGACCAAACCCGGCGCCTGACCCACTGCGGGAGCTGTCCGCAGCCGGCGCCAAGCCTCCCCCCTTGCGTGCAGAGCCCCGACAGAGGGCCACGGGGGAGTTTTGTCCCAATAAAAACAAGAGTGACATCATGACCAACAACACGAGCAAGCTGTGTGTACTGCTTTCCGCCGGTGTGGGCGCTGGCCTGGCCCAGGCCGCCGAGTCGGGTTTCATCGCCGACTCCACCGCCACCCTGCAGGCGCGCAATTATTACTTCAGCCGCGACTTCTCTGACATCGTCGGCCCGAACAAGCAGTCCAAGGCCGAAGAGTGGGCCCAGGGCTTCATCCTCAACTTCAAGTCCGGCTATACGCCGGGCCCGGTGGGCTTCGGCATCGATGCCATCGGTACCCTCGGCATCAAGCTCGACAGCAGCCCCGACCGGGTCAACACCGGCCTGTTGCCGGTGCAGGAGGATGGTGAGGCGGCCGACGACTACAGCCGCCTGGGCGTGGCCGGGAAGATGCGCCTATCGAAGACCGAGCTGAAAGTGGGCGAGCTGCAGCCCAACCTGCCGGTGCTGGTGTTCAGCGACATCCGCCTGCTGCCGCCCAGCTACCAGGGCGCCAGCATCACCTCCAGCGAAATCGCCGGCCTCCCCCTGCAGGCCGGCCACCTGAACAGCACCAGCCTGCGCAACGAGGCCGGCGACGACAGGATCCAGGCCATGCTCGGCCACCTGCCGCAGCGCCAGGCCTCCAGCGACGCCTTCAACTACGCCGGTGGCGACTATGCCTTCAACGCCAATCGCACCACCCTGAGCGCCTGGTACGCACAGCTGGAGGACATCTACGACCAGCGCTTCTTCGGCCTCAAGCACAGCGAACCGGTGGCGAACTGGGTGCTCGGCGCCAATATCGGCTTCTTCGACTCCAGCGAGGACGGCAAGAAGCTGATCGGCGAGATCGACAACCAGGCCTTCTACTCGCTGCTCTCGGCCAAGCGCGGCGGCCATACCTTCTATGTCGGCTACCAGGCCCTCTACGGCGACAGTTCCTTCCCGCGGGTGTTCGCCAACGTCAGCCCGCTGGGCAACGAGGTACCCACCTACGAGTTCGCCTTCGCCGACGAGCGTTCCTGGCAGGTGCGCTACGACTACGACTTCGCCGCCCTCGGCATCCCCGGCCTGGTGGCCAGCACCCGCTACATCACCGGCGACAACGTGGATACCGGCCAGGGCTTCGAGGGCAAGGACTGGGAGCGCGACCTGGATATCAGCTACGCCTTCCAGAGCGGTTCCCTCAAGGGCCTGGGCGTGCGCGTGCGCAACGTCACCGCGCGCTCCAACTACCGCACCGATATCGACGAGAACCGGCTGATCCTCTCCTACACCTGGACACTGTTCTAGTTTCGAGCGCCGCTGCCCGGCATGGGCGCGGCCTGCTTTACCTGTAGGGGCGATTTCAATCGCCAAGCGGGCCGGAGGCCCGCCCTGTTCAGGCCCAGAGGGGGCAGCTGTGCTGCCCTTGGCGAATGAATTCGCCCCTACAGACCTTTCTTTCACGCGGCATTGTGACCGTAGGTTGGGCTGAGCTCAGCGAAGCCCAACAGAACCGTGCGCCTTCGTTGGGCTTCGCTCCGCTCTGCGCCAACCTACGAGGAGTTCCCCTGATGTCCCGCAAGTTCCTGGCCACCTTGCTGCTCGGCAGCGGAGGCCTTCTTTGTATCTCCGCCTTCCTGCTGGGCAATGCCTGGCTGTTGGCATTGGCCCTGGCCGGCATCGATGCGCGAGAGGGGATGGAGCATGTCAGCGGCTCCACCCGCGCCGGCCTGGAGAAGTCCGCCGCAGCCCTACAGATAGGCATTCACCCCCGGACAGGGCCAATGTGAGGGCTGGAGGACGGCCGATAGCAAGGCACACATCTGTTCGATAACCGCACGAATAGTCGATTATCGGATTGTTTGAGGGGCAGGGCAGGGGTACTTTTTCCTCACCCGGCGCCAAAACGCCCTGGACAACAACACGAGATCTACCATGGCTGAAATCCTGTCTCTCCGCGAAGCCGTCGAACGCTTCATCAACGATGGCGACAAAGTAGCCCTCGAGGGCTTCACCCACCTGATTCCCACTGCCGCGTCCCACGAAATCATTCGCCAAGGCAAGAAAGACCTGCACCTGGTGCGCATGACCCCCGACCTGGTCTACGACCTGCTGATCGGCGCCGGCTGCGCCCGCAAGCTGACCTTCTCCTGGGGCGGCAACCCCGGCGTGGGCTCGCTGCACCGCCTGCGTGACGCGGTGGAGAAGCAGTGGCCGCGCGCCCTGGAGATCGACGAGCACAGCCATGCCGACCTGGCCAACTCCTACGTGGCTGGCGCCTCGGGCCTGCCGTTCGCCGTGCTGCGCGCCTACACCGGCTCGGACCTGCCGAAGGTCAACCCGAACATCAAGTTCATCAACTGCCCCTTCACCGGCGAGCAACTGGCCGCGGTGCCCTCGGTGCGTCCGGACGTCACCGTGATCCACGCGCAGAAGGCCGACCGCAAGGGCAACGTGCTGCTCTGGGGCATCCTCGGCGTGCAGAAAGAAGCGGCCCTGGCGGCCAAGCGCTGCATCGTCACCGTGGAAGAGATCGTCGACGACCTGAACGCGCCGATGAACGCCTGCGTGTTGCCGACCTGGGCCCTGACCGCTGTCTGCCTCGTGCCCGGCGGCGCCCATCCGTCCTATGCCCATGGCTACTACGAGCGCGACAACCGCTTCTACCAGGCCTGGGACCCGATCGCCCGCGACCGCGAAACCTTCACCGCCTGGATCGATGAATACATCCGTGGCACCGAGGATTTCGCCCAGTTCCAGCAGAAAATTGCGGAGGCCAAGTGATGAGCGCTCAATCCACCCGTGACTACAGCACCAATGAAATGATGACCGTGGCGGCCGCCCGCCGCCTGAAGAACGGCGCCGTCTGCTTCGTCGGCATCGGCCTGCCGTCCAAGGCCGCCAACCTGGCGCGCCTGACCTCGTCCCCGGACGTGGTGCTGATCTACGAATCCGGCCCCATAGGTGCCAAGCCGACCGTACTGCCGCTGTCCATCGGTGACGGTGAGCTGGCCGAGACCGCCGACACCGTGGTCCCCACCGGCGAGATCTTCCGCTACTGGCTGCAAGGTGGCCGCATCGACGTCGGCTTCCTCGGCGCCGCCCAGGTCGACCGCTTCGGCAACATCAACACCACCGTGATCGGCGACTACCACCAGCCGAAAGTGCGCCTGCCCGGTGCCGGCGGCGCCCCGGAGATCGCCGGTTCCGCCAAGGAAGTGCTGATCATCCTCAAGCAGTCCCACCGCACCTTCGTCGACAAGCTGGCCTTCATCACCTCTGTCGGCCATGGCGAGGGCGGCGATCACCGCAAGCAGCTGGGCCTGCCCGGCAAAGGCCCGGTCGGCATCATCACCGACCTCTGCATCATGGAGCCGGAAGCCGGCACCAACGAATTCGTCGTCACCTCGCTGCACCCGGGTGTGACCCGTGAGCAGGTAATCGCAGCCACCGGCTGGCCGATCCGCTTCGCCGCCGAGCTCAAGGAAACCGTGGCGCCGAACGACGAGGAACTGACCGCGCTGCGCGCCCTGGAAGCCCGTACCGCCGCCGCCCACGGCCAGCAAGGGGGTGAGGAATGAGCCGCGAGGTCTACATCTGCGACGCCATCCGTACGCCCATCGGCCGCTTCGGCGGTGCCCTGGCGCCGGTACGCGCCGATGATCTGGCTGCCGTGCCGATCAAGGCCCTGGTGGAGCGCAATCCCCAGGTCAAATGGGATCAGGTGGATGAAGTCTTCCTCGGCTGCGCCAACCAGGCCGGTGAAGACAACCGCAACGTGGCGCGCATGGCGCTGCTCCTGGCCGGCCTGCCGGAAACCATTCCCGGCGTGACCCTGAACCGCCTCTGTGCCTCGGGCATGGATGCAGTGGGCACCGCCTTCCGCGCCATTGCCGCGGGCGAGATGGAGCTGGCGATTGCTGGTGGCGTGGAATCCATGTCCCGTGCGCCCTACGTGATGGGCAAGGCCGACAGCGCCTTCGGCCGTAGCCAGAAGATCGAGGACACCACCATCGGCTGGCGCTTCATCAACCCGCTGATGAAGGCCCAGTACGGCGTCGACGCCATGCCGCAGACCGCCGACAACGTCGCCGACGACTACCGGGTTTCCCGTGAAGACCAGGACGCCTTCGCCCTGCGCAGCCAGCAGCGTGCAGGTGTCGCCCAGGCCGCAGGCTTCTTCGCCGAGGAAATCGTCCCGGTGGTGATCAAGGGCAAGAAGGGCGAGACGGTGGTCGATCAGGACGAGCACCTGCGTCCCGACACCACCCTCGACGCCCTGGCCAAGCTGAAGCCGGTCAACGGGCCGGACAAGACCGTCACCGCCGGCAACGCCTCGGGCGTCAACGACGGTGCCGTGGCGCTGATCCTGGCGTCCGCCGAAGCGGTGAAGAAACATGGCCTGACCCCGCGCGCGAAAGTGCTGGGCATGGCCAGCGCCGGCGTCGCGCCCCGCGTCATGGGCATCGGTCCGGTACCGGCGGTGCGCAAGCTGATGGAGCGCCTGAACCTGGCCATCGGCGACTTCGACGTGATCGAACTGAACGAAGCCTTCGCCGCCCAGGGTCTGGCCGTGATGCGTGAACTCGGCATCGCCGACGACAGCGCCAAGGTCAACCCCAACGGCGGTGCCATTGCCCTCGGCCACCCGCTGGGTGCCAGCGGCGCGCGCCTGGTCCAGACCGCCCTGCACCAGCTGGAGAAATCCGGCGGCAAGATCGGCCTGGCGACCATGTGCGTGGGCGTAGGCCAAGGCCTGGCCCTGGCCATCGAGCGGGTCTGACGCCATTGGTGCGCGCGGCACACCCTACCGTAGGGTGCGCCGTGCGCACCGGCCGTTCCACACCACAAAGGCTGGCCCTGCACAGCCGGCTGCTATAAAACGAATCACCATCCCGATTTCTGGAGCACTGGCTTGAACAGCCCGAGCAACCAACTCTTCGATGCCTATTTCACGGCACCTGCCATGCGCGCGGTCTTCTGCGACCAGGGCCGGGTGCAGGGCATGCTGGATTTCGAGGCCGCGCTGGCTCGCGCCGAAGCGAGCGTGGGCCTGATTCCCGCTGACGCCGTGGCGCCCATTGCCGCCGCCTGCCAGGCCGAACTCTATGACTACGCCGCCCTGGCCCAGGCCATCACCAGCGCCGGCAACTCCGCCATCCCGCTGGTGAAGGCGCTGGGCAAGCGCGTCGCCACCCAGAGCAGCGAGGCCGAACGCTACCTGCACCTGGGCGCCACCAGCCAGGACGCCATGGACAGCGGCCTGGTGCTGCAACTGCGCGCCGCCGCCGAGCTGCTGGAGCAGGACCTCGCCGGCCTGGCCCAGGCCCTGGCCGTGCAGGCCGAGCGCTTCGCCGATACCCCCTTGGCGGGCCGCACCTGGCTGCAGCAGGCCACCCCCGTGACCCTGGGCATGAAACTCGCCGGGGTTCTGGGCGCCGTCACCCGTCACCGCCAGCGTCTGGCCGAGCTGAAGCCGCGCCTGTTCTGCCTGCAGTTCGGCGGCGCCTCCGGCAGCCTGGCCGCCTTGGGCGAACAGGCCTGGCCGGTGGCCGAGGCCCTGGCCCGCGAGCTGGATCTGGACCTGCCCGACCAGCCCTGGCACACCCAGCGCGACCGCCTGGTGGAGTTTGCCAGCCTGCTCGGCCTGATCGCCGGCAGCCTGGGCAAACTCGGCCGCGACCTCAGCCTGCTGATGCAGACCGAGGCCGGCGAAGTCTTCGAACCCTCGGCGCCGGGCAAGGGTGGCTCCTCCACCATGCCGCACAAGCGCAATCCGGTGAGCGCCGCCGTGCTGATCGGCGCAGCGACCCGCGCTCCGGGCCTGGTCTCCACCATGTTCGCCGCCATGCCCCAGGAGCACGAGCGCAGCCTCGGTCTCTGGCATGCCGAATGGGAGACCCTGCCGGAACTCTGCTGCCTGGTTTCCGGCGCCCTGCAGCAGGCGCTGCTGATGGTGCCCGGCCTGGAAGTGGACGCCGCACGCATGCGCCACAACCTCGACCTGACCCAGGGCCTGGTCCTGGCAGAGGCGGTGAGCATCGCGCTGGCCCAGCGAATCGGCCGCGACGCCGCCCATCACCTGGTGGAGCAATGTTGCCGCCAGGCGGTGAAAGAGGGCGCCCATCTGCGCCAGGTGCTAGGCGCCAATGCCGAAGTCACTGCACAACTTTCCGCCGCCGAGCTGGACCGCCTGCTCGACCCGGCCCATTACCTTGGCCAGGCCCGCCGCTGGGTCGAACGCGCCGTCACCGATCACAACAATTTTTCGAGCTAGGAGCTTTCCATGCCTGCCGTACGTCTCGCCGATGGCGACCTGAACTACCTCCTCGAAGGCCCGGCTGGCGCGCCGGTGCTGGTGCTGTCCAACTCCCTGGGCACCGACCTGCACATGTGGGATGCGCAGATCCCGGCCTTCACCCAGCACTTCCAGGTGTTGCGCTATGACACCCGCGGCCATGGCCAGTCCGTGGTCAGCGAAGGCCCCTACAGCATCGAGCAGCTGGGCCGTGACGTGCTGGCCCTGCTGGATGCGTTGGACATCGCCAAGGCGAGCTTCTGCGGCCTGTCCATGGGCGGCCTGATCGGCCAGTGGCTGGCGATCAACGCTCCCGAGCGCATCCAGCGCCTGGTGTTGT
The DNA here is from genome assembly GCF_029871205.1 of Pseudomonas sp. BN417. Classification (GTDB taxonomy): domain Bacteria; phylum Pseudomonadota; class Gammaproteobacteria; order Pseudomonadales; family Pseudomonadaceae; genus Metapseudomonas. The sequence continues at coordinate 25,981 of NZ_SSOJ01000164.1, forward strand.
GCAACACCGCCGCCAAGATCGGCAGCCCGGACGTCTGGAACCCGCGCATCGACACCGTGCTCGCCGGCGGTGCCCAGGCCATGCGCGACCTGCGCGATGCCTCCATCTCCCGCTGGTTCACCCCTGAGTTCGCCGAGGCTGAGCCGGCCCAGGTCGAGCCCATAGTCGGAATGCTCGCGCAGACCTCGCCCGCGGGTTACGCCGCCAACTGCGCGGCGGTGCGCGATGCGGATTACCGCGAGCAGCTGGGTGCCATCCGCGCGCCGACCCTGATCGTCTGCGGCAGCGGCGACCCGGTGACCACCACCGAGCATGGCCGCTTCATGCAGGAACGCATCCGTGGCGCCGAGCTGGTGGAGTTCCATGCCGCGCACCTGTCCAACGTCCAGGCTGGCGACGCCTTCAGCCGTCGTGTGCTGGATTTCCTGACCCAGTGACCCCGCTGGTGCGCACGGCGCACCCTACCGCGATGTAGGGTGCGCCGTGCGCACCGCGAACTCGATCCGGAGCCGAAGATGGACGAGAAAGAACGCTACGAAGCCGGCATGCAGGTCCGCCGCGCGGTGCTGGGCGACGCCCACGTCGACCGCAGCCTGCAGAACCTGACGCCCTTCAATGAAGAGTTCCAGGAGATGATCACCCGTCATGCCTGGGGCGATATCTGGACACGTCCGGGCCTGCCGCGCCATACCCGCAGCCTGATCACCATCGCCATGCTCATCGGCATGAACCGCGAGGGCGAACTGAAGCTGCACCTGCGCGCGGCGAAGAACAATGGCGTGAGCCGCGACGAGATCAAGGAAGTGATCATGCAGAGCGCGATCTACTGCGGCATTCCTGCCGCCAACGCCACCTTCCACCTGGCCGAGGCCGTGTGGGACGAGCTTGGGGTGGAATCGCTGCAGGGCTGATCCGCCGCAAGACCAGACGCCGCCCGGACCACGCATCCGGGCGGCGTCTTTTGTGTGGGCAAGAGAAGCCTGTGGGGCGCTCATCCCGAGCAGTGATCCTTCCGCGTGCCCGGCCCCTGTAGGAGCGAATTCATTCGCGAAGGACTGCGCAGCAGTCCCATCGGAGCCTGAAGGGCAGGCCTTTGGCCTGCTTTCGCGAATGAATTCGCTCCCACAAGAGGCGCAAGGGCTCAGGCGACCCCGGCCACATGCTTCCCGGCGATATAGCCGAAGGTCATCGCCGGCCCCAGGTTGATCCCGCCGGAGGGGTAGTGCCCACCGAGCACGCTGGCCATATCGGTACCCGCGGCATAGAGGCCGGGAATGGGTCGGCCGGCGATATCGAGCACCCGCGCGTTACCGTCGGTACGCAGGCCGGCGAAGGTACCGAAGCAGCCCGGCTGCACTTTCACCGCGTAAAAGGGACCCTGCTCGATTGGCGCCACGCAGGGGTTGGGGCCGGTATGCAGCGCGTCGCCGTTCCTGCGGTTGAACGGCGTGCTGCCCCGGCGGAAGGCCGGATCCTGGCCCTGGCGGGCATGCTGGTTGAACTCGGCGACCGTATTGGCGAGGCCCGCCGGGTCGATGCCGCATTCACGGGCCAGCTGCTCGATACTGTTGCCACGCTTGAGGTAGCCATTGCGCAGTTGCGGCCAGAGCGGCACGGGCGCCGGGCGGGCAAAGCCCAGCCCGTAGCGGCGCTGGAAGCGGTGGTCGCAGATCAGCCAGGAGCAGGGCTCTTCGCCCTCCGGCACCGCTTCGAGCATGGCGGCGACATAGTCGTAGTAACCGCCGGCCTCGTTGACGAAGCGCTTGCCATTGGCGAGCACGCCGATGATCCCCGGCTTGCCGCGGTCGATGATGTGCGGGAAATGGCCGACCGTGCCGTCGGGGTAGGGCACCCTGGATACCGGTGCCCAGGCCACCGGGGACTTGAGGTCGTCGGCCACCACGCCACCCGCGGACTCACCCAGGCACAGACCGTCGCCGGAGCAGGCGAGCGGGGGCAGGGCGAGGTTGTCGTGGCCGCTGGCATCGCGGGGGAACATGGCCTTGCGCCGGGCGGGGTCGTTGGGGAAGCCGCCGGCGGCGAGCACTACGGCTCCGGAGCGAATGGTCAGTTCGGCGCCATCCCGTTCCACCACTGCGCCGCGTACCTGGCCATTCTCGATGATCAGCCGCCGGGCCGGCGCCGACTCCAGCAGCCGCACGCCCAGGTCGTCGGCGGACTTGGCCAGGCGCGCCACCAGCGCCACGCCATTGACCAGGTGCATGGCGCGGCCATAACGGGCCAGGTGGTAGAGGTGGGCGGTGAAGCGTCGGGTGACATGGGTGAATGCGTGCAGCGAGCGGGTCATGCCGAGGAAGGCGGCGAGGTCGGCACCGGCCATGATCGGCATGCCTATGAAAGAGGTCTCGCGCATGGTCTTGCGCAAGCGTGGCAGCAGGGCGCCGACTTCGCGGGCGTCATAGGGGGCGGCAATCACCTGGTGGCCACCGGTGGCGGCGCCGGGCGTGTCGCCATGCATATCCGGGATGCCGTTGCCGTCGACGAACTGCAGGGCGGTGTGCTGCTCGAAGAAGCCGACCATTTCCGGACAGGCTTCGAGGAAGGCATCCACCATCTCCGGCCGGTACTGCTCACCCAGCTCATGACGCAGGTAGGTGCGTGGCTGTTCGATGTCTTCTTCGATGCCGGCGCGGCGCGCCAACGGGTTGCGTGGCACCCACATCCAGCCGCCGGACCAGGCGGTGGCGCCGCCGAATACCGGATCCTTCTCCACCAGCACCACCTTCTGCCCGTGATGGGCAGCCGTAACCGCAGCGGCAAGGCCTGCCGCGCCTGAGCCTATGACCAGCAGGTCGCAATCGAGGCTGTGTTGGGTAGGTATTTCGGCCGGCATCGCGCTATTCCTTAATTTGTGGAACATGGTTCCATATTCTATGGCTGCCATGGACTGCGACCAAGGTCATTCACCGGCAAGTGGCCGATCAGCGAACACAAAGGCTGGATTCGCGCAGATATCGGTAGGGTGCGCCGTGCGCACCAGCTAGTCCGCGCAGGAACACTGGTGCGCGCAGCGCACCCTACGTGGAGCCGGCCGGCAGAGCCCACAAAAAAGCCCGCCAGATGGCGGGCCGAGGTAGTCGAAGCACGCTTACCAAAGATTCAGAGCAACGAGAGCGGGTAGGAGATGATCAACCGGTTCTCGTCGAAGCTGGTGTTGCTGCCCCAGTCACGGCGCATGCTGGAGTTGCGCCACTTGAAGCTGAGAGCCTTGAAGGCGCCGGACTGTACGACGTAGGCCAGCTCGCTTTCGCGGCCCCATTCCTCGCCATCGCGTACCGCGCCGACATGCACGTTGTCACCGCTGATGTAGCGGTTCATCAGGGTCAGGCCGGGTACGCCGAGGGCGGCGAAGTTGTAGTCGTGGCGCAGTTGCCAGGAGCGCTCGCCGGCGTTGTCGTAGCTGGAGTTGTAGCTGTCGTTGGCCAGGGTGCCGCCGCTGGTGCCGTTGACCCGCATCCAGGCGTCGTCGCCGCTGACCTTCTGCAGGCCGACATAGAAGGTGCTGGCACCGTACTTGGCGGAGAACAGGCCGGACCAGGTGTGGTTGTCCAGGTCGCCGGCGCGGGCCGAGCCGTCTTCCTTGCCGGTGAAATAGCCGAGGGTGGCGCCCAGGGTCCAGTCGCCGATTGGCTGGCTGTGCACCAGTTGGACGAACTGCTGCTCGTAGATGTCCTTCAGTTGGGCGTTCCACAGGCCCACCAGGGTCCGGTCGTCATTGAAGCTGTACTCGCCACCGACGAAATTGAAGCGATCGGAAGTGAAGGCGGCTCGGCCGTTCATGAACATGTCTTCCATGCTCGCGTCATTGCGTGGGCTGTTGCCGCGGAACTGGCCGCCATAGAGGGTCAGTCCGTCGATTTCCTTGGAGGTCAGCTGGCCACCTTCGAAGGTCTGCGGCAGGGAGCGGCCATCGTCGGAGCGCAGGATCGGCAGCACCGGCATCCATTCGCCCACCTTCAGCTCGGTGTTGGAGATGCGCATCTTGCCGGCCACGGCCAGACGGCCGAAGTCGTCGGCGGGGCGGCCGTCGTCATGCACCGGCAACAGCTGCGTGCCCTTGGTGCCACGGCCGCCATCGAGCTTGACCGAAAGCAGGCCGAGCATGTCGACGCCAAAGCCCACCGTGCCTTGGGTGAATCCGGAGCGGGCGTCGAGGATGAAGCTCTGGGTCCATTCCTCGGCCTTGCCCTGGGTAGCGGAGTCGTCGACGAAATTGCGATTGATATAGAAGTTGCGCAGATTCAGGGTCGCCGTGGCGTCTTCGACGAAACCGGCCTCCTCGGCGGCCTGGGCGGGCAGGGTGCCCAGCGCGACTGCGGCGGCGAGGAGGCTCGGGGCATAGCGGAGTGCCTGGCGGCGGCTGGTGGATTTCATGCTCGATCTTGCCTCTGTGATTGTTGTTTTCAGGTGCGCAAAAAGCCCTTCGCGGCGTTTGCGCGAATGCGAGTCGGTCGGGGTTTCGGCGGCGCTAGCGGGCTTTGCGCAGGGCGCTCCGGCGCTGCAGGCAGCGGAGCAGGCGGTCGCGCAGGGAGTCGTCACCGGCCAGTTGGACCAGGTCGATGGAGGCGAACGGCGAGCAGTTGTCGAAGGCATACCCGGAGGCGGGTGGCGAGGCATGGGATGGTTGGGGCTGGAGCATCGCTATGGACCTTTCTTGTATTTATGGCGAGAGGAGCGAAGCGTTGCTGGGGTCGCAGGCTGGTTGCGGCAACGCTTCGAACCTGGGACTGATAGTGAAAGCTGCCGCCGCGGTGTTCAATTCATCCAAAGCGCTTCTGTTCGATAATCGAACTAAAACTAACTGGTCCGTACATTTTGTCCCGAAGCTGGCTGAACGAGCGGCTGCAGTTCCAGGTTTCTAAGGGCAGGGCTTGTCTTCTAGAATCGGCGGACACTCTTCAGGATCATTGCCCATGGCCGGTAGCCAGATCGAACGCGCATTCAACCTTCTCGAACGCCTCACCAGCGACCCCCGCGGGCTGCCCATGCAGAGCCTGGCGGATGAGCTGGATATCCCCAAGAGCGCGACCCACCGCATGCTCGCCGAGCTGATCCGCCTCGGTTACGTGCGGCAGAACGAGGAGAACAGCCGTTACCAGCTGTCCACCAGGCTGGTGGCCATGGCTTTCCGCTATCTGGCCAGCAGCGGGGCGGACATCGTCCAGCCGATCCTCGATCGCCTGGCCCAGGAAACCGGTGAGCTGGTGCGCCTGGGCGTGATCGACGGCGACCGCCTGACCTGGATAGTCAAATCCCAGGGCGCGCGCTCCGGCCTGCGCTACGACCCGGACATGGGCCGCGACGCACCGCTGTTCTACACCGCGTCCGGCCACGCCTGGCTGGCAAGCCTGAGTGATGCCGAAGCCCTGGTGCTGGTGGAGCGCCAGGGCGTGGCCGACCCGGCGGACTTCGGCCCCAACGCGCCGCGTTCCAATATCGAGCTGCTGGAGCGCCTGCGCCAGGCCCGCGAGCATGGCTATGCCTGGGTGGTGGAAAGCTCGGCGGTTGGCACTTCGGCCCTGGCCGCCGTGGTCCGCGACCCGCGCAGTGGCAAGGCCATAGGCGTGCTCAGCGTCGCCGGCCCCAGTGCGCGCCTGCCGGAGGATCGCATGCACGAACTGGCGCCGCATCTGGTGGAAGCCGCAACTGAGCTCTCGGCCGCGAGCCAGGCTTCCGAGTTCTTCGTCTGAGCTCTGCATAGGCGGTGAGACCCTCCAAATTGTGGGGGCGAATTCATTCGCTATGGGCAGCGTAGCTGCCCCCTTGGGGACTGGATGGGCAGGCCTGCGGCCTGCTTAGCGATTGAAATCGCCCCCACAGAGAACCTTCTCCTCCTGCACCTCCTCAGCTCAGGACGCGTGATCGATCCGCAGCTCATTTTTCTCTTGCGATAATCTGGAACCAGGTTCTAAATATTGTAAGTCCAATTGTGGAACTGGATTCCGAGAAGAACCATGACCGATCGCATTTTCTCCCTTGCCGCCCTGACCGTTCTCGAACTCTCGCCACCGGACATGGTGGAAGTGGCCGCGCGCACCGGCTACAGCCATGTCGGCCTGCGCCTGGTGCCGGCCACGCCCGAGGAGTTCCACTTCCCGCTGGTGGCCGACGCCGGGCTGCGGCGCCGGACCCTGGAGCGCCTGCGGGACACCGGTGTACGGGTGATGGATATCGAAATCCTGCGGCTCAAGGCGGAGACCCGCGTGACCGACTTCGAACCCGTGCTGGCGGCTGGAGCTGAGTTTGGTGCCACGGACGTGCTGGTGGCCGGCAACGATGGCGACGAGGCCCGCCTGACCGACAACTTCGCGGCCTTCTGCGATCTTGCCGCCCTCTACGGCATCCACCCGAGCCTCGAGTTCATGCCCTGGACCGATGCCCGCGACCTGACCCAAGCGGTGCGCATCGTCGAAAACGCCGGCCGCACCAATGCTGGAGTGCTGGTGGATGCCTTCCACTTCAACCGCTCCGCCTCGCGGCTGGAAGACCTGGCCGAGGTGGCGCCGGCGCGCCTGCGCTATGCGCAGCTCTGTGACGTGGCCGGGCCGCGCCCGGACGACATGGATGAGATCCTCCGCCAGGCACGCAACGAACGACGCTTCCCCGGCGATGGCGACAGCGACCTGCTCGGCCTGCTGCGCACCCTGCCGGCGGACATCCCGCTGAGCCTGGAGATCCCCACCCGCCAGTTGATGGAGCAGGGCGTCAGCGGCCTGGAGCGTGCCAGGATCGCAATGGAAAAGGCGCGGACGCTTCTCGACCGGATCTGAGATTTCACCCTTCACGCGGCCGGCTGGGCCGCGTTCTTTTGAGACTCTGATGAGCGCCAATACCCCGCTGTCCGGAACAAACCAACCGCTGCGGGGCATCCTGCTGGTGGTCCTGGCCACCTTCCTTTTCGCCGGGCATGACGCCCTGTCCAAATACCTCGGCGGCCTGTATCCGGTGGTGATGGTGGTCTGGGCCCGCTACCTGGTGCACACGCTGCTGATGGCCGGCATCTTCTTGCCCCAGGCGGGTCTTCGCGTACTGCGGAGCCGCCGGCCGCTCCTCCAGGGGCTGCGGGCGTTGAGCCTGCTAAGCACCAGCCTGTTGTTCACCGCCGGGCTGCAGTACATCCCGCTGGCGGAGGCCACCGCGGTCAACTTCCTCGCCCCGGTGCTGGTGACCGCGCTCTCGGTGCCGTTGCTGAAGGAAAGGGTTAGCGCGGGCCAGTGGGCGGCGGTGGTGATGGGCTTCGTCGGCGTGCTGGTGATAGTCCATCCGGGCGGCGAACTCTTCACCCCGGCCATCCTGCTGCCCTTCGGATCGGCCATGGGCTTCTGCTTCTACCAGCTGCTCACCCGCAAGCTGGCCGCCCACGACAGCCCGACCACCAGCAATTTCTTCGCCGGCCTGTGCAACACCCTGGTGATGAGCGCGGTGGTGCCCTTTTTCTGGCAACTGCCGAGCCTGGGCAATGGCCTGCTGATGCTGGCCCTGGGCGGCGCGGGCATGACGGCGCACCTGCTGCTGACCCAGGCTTTTCGCCTGGCCGCTCCGGCACTGCTGGCACCCTTTGGCTACTGCCAGATCGTCTTCGCCGGGCTGCTCGGCTTGTTGATCTTCGCCCACACCCCCGACGCCACCACCCTGGTGGGCATCGCCATCATCTGCCTGAGCGGACTGGGTGCGGCCTGGATGCAGCGTCGCGGATGACGAGCGCTGTTCAGGCCCTGCAGGGTCTGGCGAACAAGAATGCCCGGATCCGCTGGACCCTCCTCGAGTGGCGGTGCCGCTCCAGACTGAGCGGCACCGCCAGCCAGCCTCAGCGAACGCCGTCCTGGCGCAGTTTCGCCGGAGTGAAGTCGCTCGGTTGCAGAGCGATATTGAAGTCGTAGGGGACTTCTTCGTTGGTCAGGGTGCCGATCGTGTAACGGCCGGAGATCAGGTCGTATAGACCAATACCGGCCGACCAGACCAGTGGCTGATCGTAGTAGTTGATGCTAAAGGCTTCGCCAACCCGCCAGAGGGTGTCGCGGTTGTCGTAGTGATCGGAAACCAGGATCTGGTAGCTGTCCTCGTCCAGGTAGAGATCACGCTGCTTGTAGACATGCCGGACGCCCGTCTTCAGGACCCCGCGGACATGCCAGACGCGATGCAATTCGTAGCGCGGCAGGTCCGCATTGACGTGCCCAGGCTTGATGATGTCGCTGTACTTGTTGCTCTTGGCGGCGAAGCGATAGTTGTTGTACGGCACGTACATCTCCTGCTTGCCCACCAGTTGCCAGTCGTAGCGATCCGGTGATCCGGAGAACATATCGCCGTTGTCATTGGTGGCCATCCCGTCCGAGGAAGGGTTGTCATAGGCGTAGTTGGGCATGCGCCGCACGCGACGTTGGCCGGTGTTGTAGGACCAGGCCAGGCGTGGGTTCTTTACCTGGTTGATGGGCTCATGGACCAGGGTCTCCTGCCCCGCCTTGCGGGCCGGGGCGAGGATCGACTGGCGGTAGTAGAGCAGGACGTTTCCGTTCGCCTTGCCGTAGTCGGAGACGTCCCGGTTGAACATGGCGACCTCCATCACCTTGTTCAGCTGATAGTCGCCATTGAGCTGCGGCTGCGCACCGGCGTAGTAGCGTTTGACGCCCTCTCCGCGATATCGCATCAGATGGTTCCACACCAGTTCCAGGCCCGAAGAGGGAATCGGGAACGGCGCAGCGTTCTTGGTATCGGCAACTCCGTTGCCGTCTTCGATCAGCTTGGCGTTGAGCGCATTCTCCTTGACCATTGCGTATACGGCGTCCGGGTAGGAGGCCGAGCGGTGCGTCGGGTACACCTGCATTTTCCGGCTGTTCGGGTAGCGCTTGAGCAGTGCCAACTGACCCGGGCTGAGTTTGTCGCGGTACTCCTCGGCATTGGCGGCCGTGATGGTGAACAGCGGTTTGTCGGCGGCAAAGGGGTCCTGGTAGCCGCCCGCCGGATCCAGCGCATCGTTGCGCTGGGAGAGGCCACCATCCCAGGCCGGAATGGTGCCGGCGGCATTACCCGCCCTCTCCGCACCGAGCGGGGTGAGGTCCTGGCCGAGACGCGCGGCCTGGGTGGTGTCCACCTGGGCTTGCAGCAGCGGGGAAGCCAGCATCGCGACAGCCAGGAGACAGGGATTGAAGCACTTTGAACCGAGCATGATGCCTCCTCAGAAGCTGTACTTGACGTTGAAGGAAAGGAAATCGCGGTCGCCGTTGTCGCCACCGGTGTAGTCGACGTAGCGCACACCGACGGTGAACTGGTCCTGGTAGATGGCGTCGACGCCCAGGGACGTGCTCCAGGCTTCTTCGTTCAGTCCGTTGGTCAAGCTAGGCGCGACGCCATTGAAGGTGCGCCCATGACTCACGCTGGGGACCAGGCTGAAGATGTTGAACACGTTGTTGTAGGTCAGCGAGAGGCCGGCGGTGGCGCCGTAGGCGCTGCTGGTGACTTCGCCGTAGTCGACGTCCGACTCCAGCCCCATCACGCGGCTGGCGACCACTTCGCCCTGCAGGTTGGCCGCGTCGGCGCCCAGCACCGCGCCGATGTTGCGGATGGTGCCCAGCGAGAGCTGGTACATCTCCTTCTCGCGGAAACCGTCGATGTGCGTGCCGGCAGGCCTGCCCGCCGGATTCGACAGGGCTGCGCGCAGGAGCGCCGAGGGCGACAGGGCGATGGGCGCGTTGGGCCGATAGGTCAGCTCACCGAACAGTGACTGTCCGCTGAAGAAACCGTCACCGCCGATCGTGGTGTTGAAGCTGGTGCCGTACAGTTCACGGTGCTCCAGGTACTCGGCATGGTAGGTGGCGGTGCTGGGGATCGGGACGGGCCCCAGCTTCTGCGCCACGGTGGCGCCGACCTGCGGCAGCTGGGCGCTGTAGCGCAGGTGATAGAAACCGAATTCGGTATCGTTCAGCGCCGGAACGTACCAGCGCAGCGCCACGCCGAGTTGCGCTGCGTCGTCGGCATCGACGTCCGACGTACGCGGCACGAACTGGGCGCGCGGTGCGCCCGGCACCGATGGGTTGTCGAAGGCTCCTGCGGCCACGTAGTCGCAGCCCTCACCGATGAAATCGTTGCTGGAGAAATAGGTGCCGCAGACGTCGACCTTGGTTGCCTCCCAGGCCCAGCCTGGCTGGTAGTAGGCTTCCACCGTCAGGCTATCGCTCAGCTCATAGGAGCCGTAACCCATGAAGGTCGGCAGGAACGCCTCCTTCAGCTCCGACCCCGGCGCCCTCAGCGCGCCCAGGTCGAGCGGGTTGGTCGCGCCGATGCCGTTCTGGTAGAAGAGGCCTTCGCCCCAGTTGATGACCTGACGCCCCAGGCGCGCGTTGAGATTGCGCTCACTGACGGTCCAGCGGCCATAGACGAAGGCATCCAGCAGGTCGATGGAGGAGCCGGCCTGGTCCAGGCCATCGCCGGGGATCTGCCGATGACGCCGCTCGTCATCCTCCAGTTCGAAGTCGTAAAAGGCGCGGCCACGGACGAACAGGCCATAGGAATCGCGGTACTTCAGGCCCAGCTCCGAGACGACCTTGGCCACCTGGGAAAAGACTTCGCCCTTGCGAAAGTTGAGATCGCCGTCGTCCTTGTTGATCTTGTCGCCATTGGCGCCGGTGCCGCCGTTGGCCCGCGCGATCAGCTTGCTGTCCTGCCCTTCTGCGCGGTAGCTCACACCATAGGAAAGCGTGGTATCCAGGGAGCCGGCCCAGTCCTCCGAATGGAACTGGAAGGCCTGCGCCACCCCAAGAGGCAAGGCCAGCATTGCCGCCCCCGCCAGGGAGACGCCCATCAACTTCCCATTGCACCTGCGCAGGGCGAGCCGGCCGAAGTCGACCGACTTGCCATCAATCAACGCATTCATCGTCACTACCTTTATTTTTATTGTCGATTTGCAGGCCGATGCCTGCATGGATGTCGTGTTCAGGGGACGCCGTGGCGAGGGGAAGGATTGCGGGTCACGAATCTCGTCCCAAGAGAAACTATCCGACTGGATAAATATGCGAATTGCCCGCTACCTTGTCAATGCCGCTGTCGCGAAAGGGGGCTCCGAAAGCTGCCGATGCGCAGAAAGAAATTTCGCGATACGCGCGCCGGCAGCGGGAGCAGTCCTCGGACGACTTTGAGGTTGCTATTGCTTGAGGCTCTGCAAGACAAGGTCAAAACGCGGCGGGGCTTTGCTGATCGATTGCTCGAATGCTTCCGCATTCTTGAGCAGGCGCTGAACGATGGCCGGCTCCTTCGCGGCCTGGTCGTATTTCTCGCCCGGGTCGCTGCCCAGGTTGTACAAGGTCGGGGGATTCAGCTTCCCTTCATGTCCGCCGATACGCGCGCTCGATTCGTGGATGTTGAGTTTCCACTCACCCTCTCTCCAGGCCATCAGCTTGCCCCCAAGGTAATAGGGCAGGGTGGTGCGCGGGCTCTCGCGTCGGCCCTTGAGCGTTTCGGAAAGATCGATGCCATCCAGCTCGATCGCCGGAACCTTGGTCCCGGCCAGCGCCGAGAAGGTAGGTAGCAAGTCGTACGCAGCCCCTATGCCGTGTACCACTGCAGGCCTGATCACTCCGGGCTGCCAGAAGATCGCGGGAACCCTGACGCCACCCTCGTAGGTCGACTTCTTGCCCTCCCGCAAGACTCCCGCCGAGCCCACCAGCTTTTCAAACCGCAGCCAGGGTCCGTTGTCACTCACGAACACCACCAGCGTGTTCTTGTCGTTGCCACTCCGTCGCAATGAGTCGAGCACCCGTCCGACACTGTGATCGAGTTCGGCAATCGCATCGCCCAGTCGGCCACCTTTGCTGGTTCCTTCGAATTCAGGGCCGGCGAAGTGAGGGAGGTGCGGCTTCTCGTAGCCCACCCAGACGAAGAAGGGTTGCTCATTTGGTTGGCTGACGTAGTCGACTACTTGATCGGTCAGTCGCCTGTTGTAGGTCTTCTGGTCGATGGGGCGTTCGAGCACCTGGTCCTCGAACCGAACCTGACCGTCGACCTCCACCCGGTCGCTCTTGACCAGGGGAATGTTCCACATCCCGCTCTTGGGGTCGGTAAAGCTCGCCGTCGCCTGGGCCAGGTATTCGGCATACAGCTTCTGCGGCGACTCGCCGGCCAGGGCGCGTTTGCGCAGCTCCTCGGGCGTCACGCCACCGATGAAGTAGCCGTCGTTGGACATGGGGGTGCCCCACCAGGTGTCGAAACCTGAGCGGGTCGGATAGGCCGCAGTGGAGTCGCCCAGATGCCATTTGCCGAACAACGCCGTGCGGTAGCCGCTGTCCTTGAGGAGCTGCGCGAGCGTCACCTCCTTGTCGAGGAAGGTGTTCGGATCGTTTTCGATGACCACGTTGTTATGGACACCGTACATACCCGTTCGCGTCTCGACACGGCCGGTCAACATCGCCCCCCGGCTTGGCGAGCAGACCGGCGAGCTCACGTAGAAATCGGTCCAGCGCTGTCCTTCCTGGGCCATCCGATCGAGGTTCGGGGTTTCGAGCACGGGGTTGCCATAGCTGGCCAAGTCCCCCCAGCCCATGTCGTCGGCGACCAGCAGGATCATGTTGGGGCTGCCGGTGGAAGGAGTCGCTTGCGCCTGCATCGAGCTCAGCGCACAGATACTCAACGCCGCCACTGCGGTGATGAGCCTGCGTTTTATGTGCAGAGGTGGCAGTTGCCCCGCGAGTGGCCGGGCGAAAGAGGCAGAGTGTTTCATCCTTTGGATTCCTGTTGTTTCGACATCACTTGATCGTGGGTTCTGGCCGTATCCCCGCAAGGTTCAGCCCACCCATTTCTTCCAGAGCAATCGCCAGAACTGGTAGACGGGATAGGAGGGTTCGTAGCGCCCCTCCAGCACCGCTTCCAGATAACGACCGGCGCTGCGCAGGTACTCCTGATCGCTACCCGCCATGCGCTTGATCGCCGGCAATGCGGCCTTGGCCTGTTCGCCGATGAAGGTCAATGCATTGAGCGACTGGAGTTGCACCTGCCAGGGTGACGATTCGCTGTCGATGATCCCCGCCAACACCTCGACCGCTTCGGGCGTCGGCATCGACAGGGCCACGGCCTCGGCGGCGACTACACGGTTCTGAACCAGTGCGTCCCCGCGCATCTGCAGCAACAGTCGCTCGCGGCCCGGGAGCGATGCCTTCCCCAGCATCAGCAGCCCTTGCAGAGCCCAGTGGCGTATCAGCGGATTGGCGTCATCCAGGTGGTTCAGCAACACCTGAAGGTTGGTGTCCTCGCGCTGAGCGGCGAGCTGACCCAGTTGCATCAGGCGGGGCAGGGGATAGGCTGCGGGATCACGGCTGGGCAGATAGCCTTCGATCGTCATCCATTCGGGAATGAAGCCGTTGTCGTTGATCGCCAGCATGTGCTCGTCCAGCGCACCACGCATTTCAAGCAGGCGCGCAGCGTGCTCGGGAAGGGCTGCCAGGTTGTGCAGTTGATCCGGATCCTGCAGCAGGTCATAGAGCTCCTCGAACGCCCTCGGCCCCGCGAAGAATCGGGCCTGGGCCTCATTCAGGCGCCCCGCCAGGTACTCGCGCTCCAGACTCTGATAGCCGCCGGTCAACCATTCGAATGCCCCGTGCTGCCCCATCGGCCGGTGCGGGCTGTAGTTGCGTACGTAATGAAATCGGCCGTCGGAGACCGCCCGAACAAAGTCGTAACGCTCCGCGATGCGGTTGCGTCCAGCGAAGACATAGCGCCGTACCGGCGCCAGATGCCCGCCAAGGAAGGCGCGGCCCTGCATCTGGGGCGGCGTGGCGATTCCGGCAATCGAGAGGACGGTAGGGGAGAGGTCGACGAAACTCACCGGCGCGTGGACTTCCGTGCCCATCCTGTCCGGCGACAGGTGCGCCCACTTGGGCGGCACATAGACCACCAGTTCACAGCGCAACCCTTCATCGGTGCAATAGCGCTTGCCTCGTGGCATGGCGCCGCCGTTGTCGGAGAAGTAGAAAACGATGGTGTCGTCGGCGACACCTTCCTCCTCCAGTTCGCGGAGCCACTCGCCGACTTCGGCATCCATCTTCGCTATCGCGTTGTAGTAGTTCGCCAGGTCCTCGCGCAGCTCCGGGGTATCGGGTAGATAGGCGGGCAGCTGGACCGCCGCCGGCTTCACCAGGCCGGATACGGATCGCAACAGCTTCGACTCATGGGTCGTCATGCTGTTGAACATCGCCATGAAGGGTTGGCCTTTCGGGCGATTCTTCCAGTGCGCCCTGGACCCGACATCATCGAAGATGGCTGCCGGGTCGACAGTGCAGTTGAAGTCGGTCTTGTTCGCGTTGACGCAGTAGTAGCCGGCCTTGCGCAGGTACTGGGGCCAGGTGCCGATGATCTGCGGCAGCGAAGCTTCTGCACGCATGTGATTGGCCGGGGCGTTGCTCTCGGCATGCATGCCGGTCAGGATGGCGAAGCGTGAAGGTGCACAGACAGGCGCCGCGCTGAAGGCATTGCGGTAGATGACGCCTTTTCTGGCGAGCGCATCGATGGATGGGGTATGCGCCAATGGATCTCCGTATGCCCCGTACATCGGCCGGTGATCTTCGCTGACGAGCCAAAGAATGTTCGGCCGGGTCTGCCCGGCTTGGGCGCTGTCGGCAAAACGACCGGCCAGCCCCAATGCGGCCAGCCCCGCCACGCTCTGCTTGAGAAAGGTCCGGCGAGAAGGGCCATCGGGCCTGGTGCCGGCTGGCGCGACCTCGATCGCAATATCCTGTTTCTTCATGACTTACTCCTGGTCGACTCAGTCCATCCCGGAGCGCTCGATTGATGACCCGCCGGCGCACAGGGACGACGCTCCACGACCCCCATCGGCAGGCCGAGGGGGTTGATGCAATGTTGGTGTTCAAGGGAGAAACGAGTGGGGCGACTCCGCCGTCGCCTTATGCAGGGGGAATGCGCTGGACGCAGCGAAACCCGACATGGCTCGTCGTTGTGTCTATCGGCTGTGGAATCCGGGCGGCCGGGCGATAGCGCTGGCAATAGTTCGGTGCGCAGAGGTGGGAGCCGCCTTTCAGGACCTTGCGCCCTACCGGCATTTCGGGCATCGCCGGGTCGTAGCTTTCCGCTTCGCCTCCCCCACGCGGGTTGGAAGGCACGCAACAGCTCGCTGCCGACTGGGCTGACGGCAAGCGGAACCAGTCGGCGGTCCACTCCCAGACGTTGCCGATCATGTCGAACAGGCCGTGGCCATTGGCGGGAAAGGAGCCCACGGGCGACGTTCGCTCCCAGCCGTCGTGCATGAGGTTCTCCCAGGGGTACCGACCCTGCCAGTAGTTGGCGAGCATCCTGCCTTCCGGCGCCAGGCTGTCGCCCCAGGCGAATTCCCTCAGCTCCAGCCCCCCGCGTGCGGCGTACTCCCATTCGGCCTCGGTCGGCAGCACCTTGCCGGCCCAGGCCGCGTAGGCCTCCGCGTCTTCATAGGCGACGTGAACGACCGGATGATCATCCAGTCCAGCGATGGAGCTTCCGGGGCCCAAGGGCTCCCGCCACCATGCCCCCGGCTGGAACCGCCACCATTGGGCGATATTGCCCATGTCGACCGCTCGTGCTGGTGGCACGAAGACCAGCGAACCTGCGACGGCCATCTCCGGCGGCATGCCTGGGTAGTCGGCAGGATCAGGCGCCCGTTCGGCGAAGGTCCGGTAACCCGTCGCCGCCACGAAAGCAGCAAACCGAGCGTTAGTGACCGGACCAGCATCGATTAGAAACGGATCGACCTTCACCTTGCGAATCGGCCGCTCCTCCGGATAGAAGCGTTCGGAGCCCATGTAAAAGATCCCGCCAGGCAGGTGCACCATGGCGTCTGAACCACCCGTGTGGGTCAGCATCGTCACGACTCCTTGCCAAGAGTGACAGCCAGGCTGCCGAGTAATCTTTCCACTTCTGCCACCTTTTTATTGTTGTGGGTCTGCAGGGAAGAACCTGCGTCCGCCTCAGGGTCGGCCAGCGCTGATCAGGCAGCCGAAGAAGTCCCTCTCAGGGAGCCAGCGAGGTCTCTGCTAAAACAATCCAATTGGATAAATATGCAGGTTGCTCATCACGCTGTCAACGCTGACGACCGAGCGCAAAGGATGTGCCTCAGCAGCGGACAGCCTCGGCCATTCTGCGACCCAAGCGGTCTGGAAATAGCGAGGTAGCCGGCCGTGGAGCCAGTGCAGGAGTTTCGAGGGGGGCCAGGCTATCGGAATTGAGTAAGGCAGGCGGGGCGGGTGGTACGCAGGGGGAGGGGATGCGGAGGCCCGGGCGGGCCTCCGCGAGGGTGGATCAGCCTTGGGCCTGCTCGATCTTGCGCGGGGCCATGAAGTACAGCCAGGTCAGGGCGATGAAGTACATGGCCGGGATCATGGTGAAGAGCACGGCGTAGTTGTTGTTGGTGGCGGTCAGCACGCCGCCGACTATCTGGGTCATGAACATGCCGCCGATCGCGGCGCACATGCCGCCGAAGCCGAACACGGTGCTCATCAGGTGCTTGGGCGTGTAGTCCATCACCAGGCTCCAGATGTTGGCGGTCCAGGCCTGGTGGGCACCCACGGCCAGGGCGATGGCCAGCACCGCGACCCACAGGCCGCTGGCGTTGGCGGCGAAGACCACGCCGACTATGGTGCAGGCGAAGATCAGCATGGACGCCAGGCGTGCGGTGATGGCTTTGACGCCGCGGCCGATCAGCCAGGAGCTGAGGATGCCGCCGCCGACGCTACCGAAGTCCGCGGTCAGCCAGATCAGGATCAGCGGGATACCCATCTGGGTCACGCTGATGCCCAGGCCGTACTGCTGGTTTAGGAAGGGCGGCAGCCAGTAGAGGTAGAACCAGAACACCGGGGCGGTGATCGAGTAGGCCAGGGCGAAGGCCCAGGTGCCGCGCATGCGCAGGATGCGGGAGAAGGGCACCTTGACCGGCTCGGGCTCGACAGCCTGATTGATGTAGTCCAGTTCGCTCTGCTTCACCCGCGGATGTTCTTCCGGGTTGAAGTAGTTGATCGACCAGAACACCAGCCAGACGAGGCCCAGGCAGCCCATGCCGATAAAGGCGGCCTGCCAACCCCAGACGCTGAGGATCAGCGGCAGGAGGGCCGGGGTGACCATGGCTCCGACGTTGGTGCCGGCATTGAAGATGCCGGTGGCCAGGGCGCGTTCGCCGGCCGGGAACCAGATGCGGGTGGTCTTCACGCAGGCCGGGTAGTTGGCCGCTTCGGTCAGGCCGAGGATGAAACGGCAGACCATGAAGCCGGCGGCTGAAGTGGCCAGCCCGTGGGCGCCAGTGGCGAAGCTCCAGAACAGAACCGCGAGGAAGAAGGCACGTTTGACGCCGACCTTGTCGATGAAGCGGCCCTGGAGGAGGAAGCCGATGGCATAGCCGACCTGGAACCAGAAGTTGATGTTGGCGTAGTCCATCGCCGTCCAGCTCATCTTCTCGGCGAGGATGGGCTGCATCACGCCGAGGGCGGCGCGGTCGATGTAGTTCAGGGTGGTGGCGAAGAACACCAGGGCGAGCATGCCCCAGCGCATCTTGCCGACGGCCATGGCGCTGCGGACCTTGCCGAACATGCCGCCCTGGTGGAGGGCGGGATCAGGAGCGATGCGGGTGCTTTGAGACTGGATCATTGTTGTTTTGCCATCCGTTCTGTGACTGGTACGCCAGTCGGTCTTCGACTCGTCGCGGCTGCCGGTTCTTCGAATCGCAGCACCTTCATGGCGGTGTGCGAAGGGGCGATCTGCGCCAGGGGCTGGCGGATCATCCTTGAAGTTGTGGAAGCCGATTGACCGGGTTACTGCGCAGGAGCGCTTGCAGGACCCGGGTTATTCAGAGTGCGGCGCGGCGGCACGCGGACTGCGCGCCAGGGCCGAAACGACCGGCGACGCTGCAGAAGGACAGCGGGAAGGGGGAGTGCAGGCTGGTGGAACGTTGAGTGCGAGCATGAGCAGGTACCCGTTTCTTGAAATTGTTATGTCGTGACGCTTGGCGTGCTAGCGCAGGGCCTTCCGGATGACTGGGCTGGCAGTGATGCCATCCGGTGGGTTGCCTGCAACCTGGGGTTCATGTTGCGCAGCGATCGAAAAAGCGTCAATTCGATAACCGGCCTTTTGTTCGTTAATCGAACACAAAACTAACTGGTTCGTACATTGTGAATTGCTGCGCTGACTTTACGCGCGAATAATCAATCCAGCCACGAAAACGAAGCCCTTTGTATTTCGTTGTGGGGGCGAATTCATTCGCTATGCAGACCGCAGGTCTGCCCTGCGGTACCTCCAGGGGGCAGCTGCGCTGCCCATCGCGAATGAATTCGCCCCCACAGGTTTTCTGTCCGCTTCACTGCCGCTGACCGCAGAGCCGGCGCCCACCCACAAGGAGCTCAAGCATGCAGCGTTCCATTGCCACCGTCTCCCTGAGCGGTACCCTGCCGGAAAAACTCGAGGCCGTTGCCGCCGCCGGTTTCGACGGTGTCGAGATCTTCGAAAACGACCTGCTGTACTACGCCGGCAGCCCCCGTGAAATCCGCCAGATGTGCGCCGATCTTGGCATCGCCATCACGCTGTTCCAGCCCTTCCGCGACTTCGAAGGCTGCCGCCGCGACCGCCTGCAGAAGAACATCGACCGCGCCGAGCGCAAGTTCGACCTGATGCAGGAACTGGGCACCGACCTGGTGCTGGTGTGCAGCAACGTCCAACCCGACGCCCTGGCGGATGAGGAAATCCTCGTCGATGACCTGCGCCTGCTGGCCGAGCGCGCCGGCGCGCGCAACCTGCGTATCGGCTACGAGGCCCTGGCCTGGGGCCGCCATGTGAACAGCTGGCAGCAGGTCTGGAAGCTGGTGCGCCAGGCCGACCATCCGGCCCTGGGCGTGCTGCTGGACAGCTTCCACACCCTGTCGATCAAGGGCGACCCGAGCGGCATCGCCGAGATTCCCGGCGACAAGATCTTCTTCGTGCAAATGGCCGACGCGCCGCTGCTGGCCATGGACGTGCTGGAGTGGAGCAGGCATTTCCGCTGCTTCCCCGGCCAGGGCGAGTTCGACCTGCCGGGCTTCCTCGCACCCATCATCCGCAGCGGCTACAGCGGTCCGCTGTCGCTGGAGATCTTCAATGACGGCTTCCGTGCCGCGCCGCCACGGGGCAATGCCGCCGACGGCCTGCGCTCGCTGCTGTACCTGGAAGAGAAGACCCGCAAGCTGCTGGCCAAGGACCCGACGCCCCCGGCCAACCTCGATATCCTCTTCTCGCCGCCGCCGGCCAGCCGTTACGACGGCGTGGAATTTCTCGAATTCGCCGTGGACGAGGCCCAGGGCGCCAAACTCGCCGGCTGGCTGGAGCGCCTGGGCTTCGCCCGCGCCGGCCAGCACCGTTCCAAGGACGTGAGCCTGCTGCGCCAGGGCGACATCAATATCGTCCTGAACGCCGAACCCTATTCCTTCGCCCACGGCTACTTCGAAGCCCACGGCCCGTCGCTCTGCGCCACGGCGCTGCGGGTCAAGGACAGCGCCAGTGCCCTGGAGCGCGCCCGCGAGTTCAAGGGTCAGCCCTATCGCGGCCTGGTGGGACCCAACGAGCGGGAAGTCCCCGCCGTGCGGGCGCCGGACGGCAGCCTGATCTACCTGGTGGAACAGGCGCCCGCCGGCCAGACCATCTACGACAGCGACTTCGTCCTCGACCCGGCGGCCAGCGAAAGCGGCCAGCTGCAGCGCATCGACCACATGGCCCTGGCATTGCCGGCCGACGGGCTGGACAGCTGGGTATTGTTCTACAAGAGCGTGCTGGACTTCGAGGCCGATGACGAGGTGGTGCTGCCGGACCCCTATGGCCTGGTGAAGAGCCGTGCCATCCGCAGCCGCTGCAGCAGCATCCGCCTGCCGCTGAACGTCTCGGAGAACCGCAACACCGCCATCTCCCATGCGCTGTCCAGCTACCGCGGCTCGGGCGCCCACCATATCGCCTTCGCCTGCGAGGACATCTTCGCCGAGGTGAGCCGCGCCAAGGATGCCGGCGTGCCGCTGCTGGACATCCCGCTGAACTATTACGACGACCTGGCCGCGCGCTTCGACTTCGACGACGAGTTCCTCAGCGAACTGGCCTACTACAACGTGCTCTACGACCGCGATGCCCAGGGCGGCGAGCTGTTCCACGTCTATACCGAGCCGTTCGAGGGGCGCTTCTTCTTCGAGATCCTGCAGCGCAAGAACGGCTATGCCGGCTACGGCGCGGCCAACGTCGCGGTGCGCCTGGCGGCCATGGCCAAGGCGCGCAGCGGTGTCGCCGCCAAGGCCAGACTGTAGACCGCGGGGAAGCCTGGTGCGGCGCCCGCGCCAGGCTTCCTAACGGCCGCCGCCCAGCCCATAATCGATCCAGTTTCCGCTGGCCGTGAGCCCAAGATGACCATTACCGCCGAACTCCAAGACCTGCCCGCAGAGGTCCCCCGCAAAGGGCGCAAGAACAATCCGGAGAAAACCCGCGAGAACATCCTCCAGGCGGCCATCGCCGAGTTCGTCCAGCAGGGCCTTTCCGGCGCCCGGGTGGACGCCATCGCCGAGCGCATGCACACCTCCAAGCGGATGATCTACTACTACTTCGGCAGCAAGGAGCAGCTCTACGTCGAGGTGCTGGAGAAGCTCTACGGCGACATCCGCAGCACCGAAGGCAAGCTGCACCTGGCCGAGCTGGAACCCCGCGACGCCATCCGCCGGCTGGTGGAGTTCACCTTCGACCACCACGACCGCAACGTGGACTTCGTGCGCATCGTCAGCATCGAGAACATCCACCACGGCGAGTACGTCAAGCAGTCCACCGCCATCCGCTCCATGAGCACCACCGTCCTCGACGCCCTCGGCGAGATTCTCCGCCGCGGCGAGGCCGAGGGCGTGTTCCGCGCTGGCCTGAACGCCCTGGATGTGCACCTGCTGATCAGTTCCTTCTGCTTCTACCGCGTCTCCAACCGCAACACCTTCGGCGAGATCTTCCAGATCGACCTCACCGACGAGCAGGTCAAGGCGCGCCACAAGGAGATGATCTGCGAGTCGCTGCTGCGCTATCTGCAGGCCTGACAGCCTCGGCCGCGAGCGCCAGTCCGGCGAGGTAGCCGAAGGTCATGCCCGGCCCCAGGGTGATCCCGCCGCTGGGGTAATGCCCGCCCATCACGCTCGCCATATCGTTGCCCACCACGTACAGGCCGGGTATCGCCACGTCCCGGCCATCCAGCGCCCGCGCCGAGGCGTCGGTACGCAAGCCGGCGAAGGTGCCCAGGCTGCCGGGCACCAGCTTCACCGCATGGAAAGGCCCTTTGCGCAGCGGCCCGAGCGACGGATTGGGGCCGTGCCGGGCCTCGCCCTGGGCGCGGTTGTAGGCCGAGGCACCGCGGCTGAACTCCGGGTCCATGCCGCGCTCGGCGTTGGCATTGAAGGCCGCCACCGTCGTCTCCAGTTGCCGTGCATCCAGGCCGCATTGCCTGGCCAGTTCGCCGACGGTGGTGGCGCTGTGCAGGTAGCCCTTGCGTACGCCGGCGCGGGTCGGGAAGGGAAAGGGCCGGGCCCAGCCGATTCCGTAGCGGCGTTGCGCGCGGTGGTCGCAGATCAGCCAGGCGGCCGGCTCTTCCCCGGCCGGCGTCGCGCGGAACAGGGCATTCATGAAGTCGTGGTAGGAGTCGGCTTCGTTGGTGAAGCGCCGGCCGTTGCGCAGCACCGCGATGAAACCGGGTTTGGCGCGTTCCATCAGGTGCGGGAAGCCGCTGAAGCTGCCGTCTGCCCGTGGCACCCGCGAGACCGGCGCCCAGGCGGCGGGGCTGGAGAGATCGGTGGCGACCCGGGCGCCCACCGCTTCACCCAGGCGCAGGCCGTCGCCTGTGTTGGTCGGCGGCGCGGCGGAATGATGCCTGTGGCCGAACAGCTCGCCGATGCGTTGCCGGTCATGGGGAAAGCCGCCGCAGGCCAGCACCACGCCACGGCTCGCCCGAACCTTGATCCGCTTGCCAGCCATCTCCAGTTCCGCGCCCACCACCCGTTCGCCTTCGCGCAGCAGTGCCAGGGCCGGCGCATTGGCTTCCAGGTCCACGCCAAGGTCCAGGGCACTGCGCAGCAGGCGGGCCACCAGCGCATTGCCGTTGACCAGGTGCAGCCCACGGCCATGCAGCAGGCGGTCGCGCCAGTGCCGCAGCAGGCGACCGGCGGCGTACAGCGCCGAGCGAGGCGAGCGGCTGGCGTCGAGAAAGTGCGCGAGGTCGGCGCCGCCGGCTATGCCCATGCCGCCGAGGCTGATCAGGTCCAGCGGCGGGCGCATGGCATCGAGCCAGGGCCCGAGCTGGCGGCCGTCGAAGGGCAGGGCGCAGAGGGAACGGCCTCCGCGCGCCGCGCCGGGCGAGTCGTGCATGTCCGGCATGCGGCTGCCCGATTGGAACTGCACACGGGTGTGGCGCTGGAAGAATTCCACCATCTCCGGGCCGTGGCGGAGAAAGGCTTGCAGGCGCTCGTCCAGTTGCTCCGTGCCCAGTTCGGCGCGCAGATAACTTTCCACCGCCGCCTCCGAGTCCTCCAGTCCCTCGGCCAGCGCCAGCGGGTTGCGCGGTATCCACAGCCAGCCGCCGGACCAGGCGCTGGTCCCGCCGAACTGGCCGGCCTTCTCCGCCACCAGAACCTTCAGGCCCTGGTGGGCAGCGGTGACCGCCGCCGCCAGGCCCGAGGCGCCGGAGCCGATCACCAGCACGTCGCAGTGGTGCTCGTTCAGGGCGTTCATTGCAGCGGGGAGAAGCCGGTGGGGCGCATCAGGCGCGATTCCAGATGCACCACGGCATCCAGTTCCCTGTTCAGGCGGCCGAACTCCGCCCAGCGTGGGTCGGCGGCCATGGCGGCGCGCCGGGCCGTGCGGTCGTCCAGGCTTTCGTAGGCCCAGATGTGCACCACCTGGTTGGCCTCACCGATCTCGGTGGTGAAGAAACCCACCAGCTGGCCCAGGTGTTCGGTCTGCAGTTCGAGGCAATGGCTGCGGTAGAGGGCAAGCCAGTCGGCCAGCCTGGTGGGCTTGATGGTGTAGGTGCGCAGTTCGTAGTACATGGTGCTGTCCTCAGTGGTTGGATTGCAGGCGCCCGGCCGCATGGCAGGCGGCGAGGTAGCCGAAGGTGAGGCCCGGGCCGATGGTGATGCCGGGACCGGGATAGGTGCCGTCCATGATCGAGTTCATGTCGTTGCCGGCAGCGTAGAGACTGGCGATGGGCTGGCCCTGGCGGTCCAGGACATTGGCATTGGCGTCCGTGACCAGTCCGCGGGCCGAGCCCAGGTCGCCGGTATGGATGCGGATGGCGTACCAGGGCGCCTTGGTCAGCGGCGCCAGGCAGGGGTTGGGCTGGTGGTGCGGATCGCCCAGGGACTGGTTGTAGCTGGTGGCGCCCTTGGCGAACTCGCGGTCGACCCCGACGCGGGCATCCTCGTTGTGCCGCGCCAGGGTGGCGGCCAGGCCTTGCGGGTCGACGCCCATGACGCGGGCCAGTTGCTCCGGGGTCTCGGCGCGGAACAGATAGCCGGCTTCCATCAGCGCGCGGTTGTCCACCGGGCGCGGTCGCGCCAGGCCCATTCCGTAGCGGCCCATCGCTTCGTCGTCGCAGATCAGCCAGCAGGGCGCATTGCCTTCCCGCTGCATGGCCTGGACGAAGCTGTGGTAGGAGTTCGCCTCGTTGGTGAAACGCTGTCCGGCCCGGTTGACGGCGATGATGCCCGGCTTGGCGCGGTCGGTGACCAGGTGCGGGAAGCGCTCCCGTTCGCCATTGGGACGTCGCAGCTCCGATACCGGTGCCCAGAAGAAGTTGGCGGCCAGACCCGCGCCGGCGGCCGCATCCACCGCCGAGCCAAGGGCCAGGGCCGCGCCGTCGTTACCGGGCGGAGACATGGTGAGGTGCTCGCTACCGGTGTCCGGGCGATAGTTCGCGGCCTGCTCGCCGGCGGCGAAGCCGCCCATGGCGCAGACCACACCGCAGCGGGCATGCAGGTCGACCAGCCGGCCATGCTTGCGTACCCGCACGCCGCAGACGCGGCCCTGGTCGAGGATCAGCGATTCGGCACTGCTGTTGAGCGACAGCTCGACACCCTTGGTAAAGGCGGTGGTGGCCAGGCGCGCGATCAGCGCGTTGCCTACCGTCAGGCGCGTGCCGCGCTCGAAGCGCAAGCGGTCCAGGCCATAGCGGGCCAGCAGCTTCAGGCAATGCCAGAGTGAGCGGGGTGAGCGTCGCAAGCTGAGGAAGTGCTGGATATCGACGCGGTTCACCATCATGCCGCCGAACAGCAGCATGCCTTCCGGCGGCCGGCGAAGGTCCTTGAAGCGTTCGCCCAGGCGGCGGCCGTCGTACTCCACCATCTCCAGGGCGCGGCCACGGTCGGTGGCGCCTTCCTCCAGCGGGTAGTAGTCCGGCGAGAAGGGACGCAGGGCGTAGGCCAGGTCCGTGTGGGTTTCGAGAAAGCGCAGCGCTTCGCGGCCATGCTCGATGAAGGCGTCCACCAGCTCGGCGTTGTAGCCGGAACCTATGGTCTTGCGCAGGTAGGTGCGGATGGCCTCCGGACTGTCCTGGATGCCGGCGCTGCGGGCCTGGTCGCTGTCGTGGATCCAGACGGCGCCACCGGATATGGCCGAGGTGCCGC
Source organism: Pseudomonas sp. BN417 (assembly GCF_029871205.1). Taxonomy (GTDB): domain Bacteria; phylum Pseudomonadota; class Gammaproteobacteria; order Pseudomonadales; family Pseudomonadaceae; genus Metapseudomonas. The sequence goes on from NZ_SSOJ01000164.1 coordinate 50,610, forward strand.
CGAAGCTGGCGGCCTTCTCCACCATCAGTACCTTGAGGCCCTTGCAGGCCGCGGTGGTGGCCGCGGCGAAACCGGCGGCGCCGCTGCCGAGGACGATCAGGTCGTAGGTGACCGCACTGTCGGCGCGGGGAGGCTGGACGGCTGTATTCATGGGGCTCTCCTCAGGCATCCAGGGGCATCACGCCCATATGGGCGCCGAGGTTGCCCATCTGCGCGCGGGCCATCTCCGGGCCGGTCTGGATGCGGCAGCCGAGGTCGCGGGCGAAGTCCAGGAAGGGCGTGACGACCGGGTTGGTCACCACATCGGCCACCAGGGCGCCGGGACAAAGCGTTTCCAGCAACTGGCCGGGCAGGGGCATTTCGCCAGTGCCGCCCATGCCCACCGGCGTGGCGTTCACCACCAGGTCGAAGGCTTCCAGGGTCGGGTACTGGTTGCCGATCTCCAATTGCGGGAAGGCGCCGCGCAACAGGTTGGCCAGGGCTTCGGCGCGGGGTTTGTCGAGGTCGGCGATCACCAGCTGACGCACGCCGCCTTCGCAGAGCGAATAGGCAATGGCCGCGCCGACGCCGCCCGAACCCACCACCAGCGCGCGCCGTCCGGCAGGCAGGAAATCATGGGCGCGGGCGGCCTTGAGAAAGCCTTCGCCGTCGACGTTGTCGCCCAGCAGGCGGCCATCGGCCTCGCGACGGATCACGTTCACCGAGCGCAGCGCGGCGGCGCGGGGGCTGAGTTCATCGAGGCGGCTGGCCAGCACCTGCTTGTAGGGAACGGTCACCACACAGCCGCGCAGGTTATTCCAGCCGCGCAGTGCATCGATGAAGGCGGGCAGGTTCTGTTCGGCCATGTCCACGGCGATCATCGCCAGGTCCTGGTCGTTGCTTGAGAACCAGGCGTTGAAGTTTTCCGGCGATTTCACCTGGGCGATGGGGCTGCCGATGATGGCCACCAGTTGGGTCGAACCACGGATCATGCTGATCTCCTGGGCTTGTTGTTGTGCCGGCAGTATTGCCAGCGGCCCGGGGGCAGCCAATGAATCCGAAGTTCGTTTTGATTGAAGATCGCAACGGCGCTGCGATAATCGCACTATTCGGCAAAATGAACGCCCCTTGTAGGGTGCGCTGCGCGCACCGCAACTCCTGCATGGGGTCTGTGGTGCGCACGGCGCACCCTACGGATCGACAACGCAGCACGAGTAGAGGATTGGGGAGTAGGAAATGAAGACGCCGACCATCCACCAGCGCGACCTGATTGTGGGGCTGCAGAAAGGCCTCGCATTGATGCAGCTGTTCAGCGAGGACCATCCGCGCCTCAGCGTGCCCGAGGCGGCGGCGATGTCGGGCCTGACCCAGAGCGCCGCGCGGCGCTTCCTGTTGACCCTGGTACACGAGGGCTTCGCCGAGACCGACGGCCGCCAGTACTGGCTGACCGCCAAGGCCCTGCGGATCGGCCAGGCCTACGTGGATTCGGCGCAGCTGCCGCGCATGCTGCGGCCCATAGTCGAGCAGGTGGCGCGGACCACCCAGGAGCATGTGTCGGTGGGGCTACGTGATGGCGATGACATCGTCCACATCGTGCGCAGCCGCTACAGCCATATCGCGTCGCTATCCATCCGCCCCGGCTCGCGCATGCCCATGTACTGCACTGCCAGCGGGCGCATCTGGCTGGCGGCATTTTCAGAGGGGGAGCTGGACGCCTACTTCGCGCGGGTGGAACCGCGCCAGCGGACGCCCTTTACCCGCACCAGTATCGAGGAGTTGAAGGAAGAGCTGCGCAAGGTGGCCGCTCAGGGTTACTCGGTAGTCGACCAGGAATATGAAGCGGGCATGTGCGTCCTCGGCGTGCCGCTGACGAACCGCAAGGGCGAGCTAAAGGCCACCCTCACCATCACCACCCATGCCTCGCGCATGAGCGGCGACGAGATGCGCCAGCGCTACCTGACGCCCCTGTATGAGGCGCAGGCCTTGTTGAAGCCGGTGCTGGATTGAGCGGGAAGGGCGGGCCTGCGGCCCGCATCGCGAATGAATTCGCTCCCACAGGAATGGGAACCGAGGGATCGGTAGGGTGCGCCGCGCGCACCGGAACTTTCGCGCGGATTGCCTGGTGCGCACGGCGCACCCTACGGGACTGGCGGTGAGGGAGGACGATCAGCCATTCATGCTGGCGAAGTGGGCCATCATCCGCGGTGCGTCCGCGGTCACCCCGCTGAAGAGTTCGAACGCCTTGACCGCCTGGAACACCGCCATGGTGCCGCCGTCCAGGGTGCGGCAGCCGAGGGCGCGGGCGTCGCGCAGCAGTTCGGTTTCCAGCGGGAAGTAGATGATCTCCGCCACCCATAGCTCAGGCCGCAGCAGTTCCGCCGGCACCGGGGTACCTGGCAGCTTGGCCATGCCGATGGGGGTGGTGTTGACCAGACCGTCGGCCTCCAGCATGGCGCTGGACAGGTCAGTGCCGAGGGCGGCGCGGCCGGCGCCAAAGTGCTGGTTGAGGTTGTCCACCAGGGCCTGGCCACGGACGGCGTCCACTTCGAACAGGGTCAGGCGCTCGACGCCTTCGGCCAGCAGGGCGTGGGCCACCGCGGAGCCGGCGCCACCGGCACCCATCTGCACCACCTGGCGGCGTTGTACTTCAGGCAGGCCACGGCGGAAGCCCTCGCCGAAGCCCAGGCAATCGGTGTTGTGGCCGACGCGCTTGCCGTCCTTCAGCACCACGGTGTTCACCGCGCCGATGCCGGCGGCTTCGGGCGAGAGTTCGTCCAGCAGCGGGATGATCGCCTGCTTGCAGGGGAAGGTGATGTTCAGCCCGGTGTAGCCCATGCGCTCGGCGGCGCCGAGCAGGTCGGGGAGGGCGCTGCTGTCCAGTTTCAGCTGATCCAGGTCGATGAGGCGATAGAGATAGCGCAGGCCCTGGGCGTCGCCCTCATGCTCGTGCATGGCGGGGGTGCGGGAAGCCTGGATACCGGCGCCGATCAGGCCGGCGAGGATGGAGTTCTTGCTCTGGGACATGGCGCTCACCCCTTGTTGAACAGCTGGCCGAAGTGTTGCAGCCCCAGGCTGTAGCCCTGGCTGCCGAGACCGCAGATCACGCCGACGGCGATGGCGGAGACGAAGGAGTGGTGGCGGAATTCCTCGCGCTTGTGCACGTTGGACAGGTGCACTTCGATCACCGGCAGCTCGCTGGCCACCAGGGCGTCACGGATGGCGACCGAGGTGTGAGTCCAGGCGGCGGGGTTGATCAGGATGCCGGCGCAGCGGCCGCGCGCCTGGTGGATCCAGTCGATCAGTTCGCCTTCATGGTTGGTCTGGCGGAAGTCCACCTCGAAGCCCAGCTCGGCGGCGGTGCGGCTGCACAGGGCGGAAATGTCGGCAAGGGTTTCATGGCCGTAGGTGGCGGGCTCACGGGTGCCGAGCATATTGAGGTTCGGGCCGTTGAGGACCAGGACAGTGCGAGTCATTACAGCGGTATCTCCATTGTTGTTCTGGCCCGGCCGGGAAGCCGGGACGGTCTGACAATGAAAATGTACTAACTAGTTACTTAGGTCAATTTGCCGCAGGGATTAGCGTGCGGTTATCGGACGGGAATAGGGGGATTGGCCAGGGGCCGGCAGAGCTTCGAATCATGCCGTAGGGTGCGCTGCGCGCACCGGAACCTCTGCGCGAGCGCTTTGGTGCGCGCGGCGCACCCTACGGACGGGTCATGCCCCCTGCTTGAACGCCAGGCGGAAGCGGTGCAGCAGCGGCTCGGTGTAGCCGCTGGGCTGGGCGAAGCCTTCGAAGACCAGGGCGCAGGCGGCCTGGAAGGCGATGGAGGCGTCGAAGTCCGGAGCCATCGGCCGGTAATTCGGGTCGCTGGCATTCTGCTGGTCCACCACCTTCGCCATGCGCTGCAGCACCTCCAGCACCTGCTCGCGGCTGACCACGCCGTGGCGCAGCCAGTTGGCCATGTGCTGGCTGGAGATGCGCAGGGTGGCGCGGTCTTCCATCAGGCCCACGTCGTGGATGTCCGGCACCTTGGAGCAGCCGACACCCTGTTCCACCCAGCGCACCACATAGCCGAGCAGGCCCTGGGCGTTGTTCTCCAGTTCTTCGCCTATGGCGTCCGTACTCCAGTCGGGCTTCTCGGCAACCGGCACCGTCAACAGACCGTTCAGCAGCCCGTCGCGCTCGGCGGCAAGGTCGATACGCTCCAGCTCCCGCTGCACTGCCTGTACATCTACCTGGTGGTAGTGCAGCGCGTGCAGCGTCGCGGCGGTGGGAGAGGGCACCCAGGCGGTGTTGGCGCCGGCCCTGGGGTGGGCGATCTTCTGCTCCAGCATGGCTGCCATCAGGTCCGGCATGGCCCACATGCCCTTGCCGATCTGCGCCCGGCCGCGCAGCCCGCAGGCCAGGCCCACCAGGACATTGTTGCGCTCGTAGGCCTGGATCCAGGCGGTGGATTTCATATCGCCCTTGCGCAGCATGGGGCCGGCTGCCATGGCGCTGTGCATCTCGTCGCCGGTGCGGTCGAGGAAGCCTGTATTGATGAAGGCGACCCGCGCCGAAGCGGCGGCGAGGCAGGCCTGCAGGTTGACGCTGGTGCGCCGTTCCTCGTCCATGATGCCCATCTTCAGGGTGTGGCGCGGCAGGCCCAGCAAGTCTTCGACACGGCCGAAGAGTTCGTCGGCAAAGGCGACTTCGGCCGGACCATGCATCTTCGGCTTGACGATGTAGATGGAGCCGCGTCGCGAGTTGCGCCGGCTGTTCAGGTCATGCAGTGACGCCAGGGTGGTGATCACGCCGTCGAGTATGCCCTCGGGGATCTCGCGTCTTTCGCCGTCGAGGATCGCCGGATTGGTCATCAGGTGGCCGACATTGCGCACGAACATCAGCGACCGGCCGGGCAGGGCCAGGGCCGAGCCGTCGGCGGCGGTGTAGTTGCGATCCGGATTGAGGCTGCGGGTGATGGTCCTGCCGCCCTTGCTGACGGTTTCTGTGAGGTCGCCCTTCATAAGGCCCAGCCAGTTGCGGTAGACATGCACCTTGTCGGCGGCGTCCACCGCGGCCACCGAATCCTCGCAATCCATGATGGTGCTGAGGGCAGCCTCCAGCAGCAGGTCCTTAATTCCGGCAGCATCGGTCTTGCCGATCGGGTGACCAGCGTCGATCTGGATCTCGAAATGCAGGCCATTGTTCTTCAGCAGGATGGCGCTGGGCGCCTCGGCCGCGCCCTGGTGGCCGACGAAGCGCTGCGGATCGCGCAGGCCGCTCTGGCGGTTGCCGAGGCTGACCTGCAGCCGGCCGTCCTCCACCCGGTAACCGGTGGCCTCGGCGTGGGAGCCTTCGGCCAGCGGCGCGGCCTGGTCGAGGAAGGCGCGGGCGAAGGCGATCACTCGCGCGCCGCGCACCGGGTTGTAGCCGGCGCCTTGCTCGCTACCCTTGTCTTCGGCGATGGCGTCGGTGCCGTAGAGGGCGTCGTAGAGCGAGCCCCAGCGGGCGTTGGCGGCATTCAGCGCGTAGCGCGGGTTGGAAACCGGCACCACCAGCTGCGGTCCGGCCTGCTCGGCGAGTTCCGGGTCGACATTGGCGGTGCTGATCCGCGCCTGGGCAGGTTGCTGCACCAGGTAGCCGATTTTGCCGAGAAAGGCACGGTAGGTCGTCATATCACGAATCGGACCGGGGTTGTCGTGGTGCCAGTTGTCCAGTTCGCTCTGCAGGCGGTCGCGTTCTGCGAGCAGGGCACGGTTCTTCGGCGCCAGGTCATGGACCAGCGCGTCGAAGCCCTGCCAGAAGGCGGCTGGGTCCAGGCCGGTGCCCGGTAGCGCCTCGTTGTCGATGAAATGTGCCAGTTCGGCGGCCACCTGCAGGCGGTGGCGGGATACGCGTTCGGTCATGTTGTGCTTCTCCATCGAATTCAGGCCAGGCACTGGGCGCCGGCACGGGCGATCTGGGCATCCTGCTCGGCCTTGACGCCGGACACGCCGACGGCGCCGACGACCTGGCCGTCCACCAGCACCGGCACGCCGCCTTCCAGGGAGGTGAGCAATGGCGCCGAGAGAAAGGCGCTACGCCCGCCATTGACCATGTCTTCATAGCCCTTGGATTCGCGGCGGCCGAGTGCGGCGGTGCGGGCTTTCTCGGTGGCGATGTAGGCGCTTATGGGTGCGCATCCGTCGAGGCGCTCCAGGGCCAACGGATGGCCGCCGTCGTCGACCACGGCGATGGATACTTGCCATTGGTTGGCTTCGGCCTCGGCACGGGCGGCGGCGAGGATGCGGGTGACTTCGGTGTGGCTCAGGATGGCTTTGTGTTGCATGGGGGCCTCGAAGGGTTGGTCGATCTGTTTCCCCTCTCTCATGAGCGGGGCGTCGGCTCGGGCGTCGTTGGGCTTCGCTCCGCTCAGCCCAACCTACTAAGGCACCGGGGCACCCGTAGGTTGGTGCTGAGCCTGCGAAGCCCAACATGGCTGTCAGGGTCTTTCTTCAGCCCATGGCTTCGTCCACCAGCTCGATCCAGTGCCGCACCGGGGTGCGGCCGGCGCCATCCAGGTGGGTCTGGCAGCCGATATTGGCGGTGGCGATCACCTGGGGCTGGCCGCTCTCCAGGGCGTTGAGCTTGTTGTCGCGCAGCTGCCGTGACAGCTCCGGCTGGGTGATGGAGTAGGTGCCGGCGGAGCCGCAGCAGAGGTGTGCGTCCGGCACCGGTGTCAGGTGGAAGCCCAGGCGGGCGAGCACGCCTTCCACAGCACCGCCGAGCTTCTGCGCGTGTTGCAGGGTGCAGGGGCAATGGAACGCGAGGCGCAGGTCGCCGCGAATGCCGAGGCTTTCCAGTGGCGCATCGCGCAGCACCTCCACCAGGTCTCTGGCCAGTTGGCTGACCCGCTCGGCCTTGGCGGCGTAGCGCGGGTCGTGCATGAGCAGATGGCCGTAATCCTTGACGAAGGCGCCGCAGCCACTGGCGGTCTGGATGATGGCTTCTGCACCGCTTTCGATGGCCGGCCACCAGGCGTCGATATTGCGCCGGGCGCGGTCGAGGCCGGCGTCCTGGGCATTCAGGTGGTAGTCCACGGCGCCGCAGCAACCCGCTTCACGGGCTGGCTCGACGCTGATGCCCAGGCGGTCCAGCACCCGCGCGGTCGCGGCATTGGTGTTGGGCGAAAGCCCAGGCTGCACGCAACCTTCGAGCATCAGTACATGGCGGGTGTGGCGGACGGCAGGGCGCGGGCGGGCCGGACGAACCTGGCGCGGCAGCTTGGCCTTGAGCGCTTCCGGCAGCAGCGGGCGGAAGGCATTTCCGGTGTGCACCAGTGCCTTGAACAGCCCGGCATGGGGCACCACGGCGCGCAGCCCGGCACGCAACATGCGCTCGGCAAAGGGGCGCGGCACCTGTTCCTCGACCACCGCGCGGCCGATATCCAGCAGGTTGTGATACTGCACGCCTGACGGGCAGGTGGTCTCGCAGTTGCGGCAGGATAGGCAGCGGTCCAGGTGCTGCAGGGTGCTGGCACTGGGCTCATGGCCCTCCAGCACCTGTTTCATCAGGTAGATGCGCCCGCGCGGGCCGTCCAGTTCATCGCCAAGCAACTGATACGTGGGGCAGGTGGCATTGCAGAAGCCGCAGTGCACGCAGCTGCGCAGGATGGCTTCGGCCTCTTCGCCGCGCGGCAGGGCGCGGGCCTGTTCACTCAGATGGGTTTGCATGGTCAGACTTCCGCGTACATCCGCCCGGGGTTGAAGATCCCCTGCGGGTCCAGTTGCGCCTTGAGCTGGCGGTGGTAGCGCAGCAGCGCCGCCGGCAGCGGCTGGAAGGGGCTGTCGCAGGCTTCGAAGCAAGTGGCATGGCCACCGGCGCGGCTGGCGATGGCGCGGATCTCCTCGGCCGGTGCGTCGGACTTGAGCCAGCGCTGGGCACCACCCCAATCCACCAGTTGGGCGCCGGGCAGGTCCAGGGCGGGGGTGTCGTTGGGCAGGGACAGACGCCAGAGCGGGCGGGGATCGGCAAAGAAGGACAGGCGCTGCTCCTTGAGGTCTTCCCAGAAGCCTGGCTCCACCGTCTCGCAGCCGAGACGGTCGCGGGCCGCGGCCACCGAGCCCTCGCCACCTTCCAGGCGCAGGTGCAGGTAGTCGCCATCATGGCAGGCGGCACTGATGGGCAGTGGCTGCTGGCCCCATTCGGCGAGCTTGCGCAGGGCTTCCTCCACCTCCACCGCCAGGCGCAGGTTGGCTACGGCGCGGGGCTTGGGCAGCACCTTGAGGGAGACCTCGGTGAGCACCCCGAGACAGCCCAAGCTGCCGGCCATCAGGCGCGACAGGTCGTAGCCGGCGACGTTCTTCATCACCTCTCCGCCGAAGCGCAGGTGCTTGCCGCCACCGGTGATCACCCGCGTGCCGAGGACGAAGTCGCGCACCGAACCGGCCCAGGGCCGGCGCGGGCCGGACAGCCCGGCGGCGACCATGCCACCCACGGTGGCGCCGGTGCCCAGGTGCGGCGGCTCACAGGCGAGCTGCTGGCCCGCGGCGTCCAGGGCCCGTTCCAACTCGGCGAGCGGCGTACCGGCGCGCACCGTCACCACCAGCTCGGTTGGGTCATAGGTGACGATGCCGCGGTGCTCGCGAGTCTCAAGCAGTTCGCCGTCGACCGGCCGGCCGAGGTTGGCTTTACTGCCGCCGCCCTGGATGCGCAACTGTCTGCGCTCGGCGATCGCAGCATTGACCTGTTCCAGCATCGGGGCGCTGGCATCGAAGGATGTCTGGCTCATCAGAAGCGCTCCAGTTCGGGGAAGGGCAGCTGGCCATGGTGCACATGCATGGCGCCGAACTCGGCGCAGCGGTGCAGGGTGGGGATGTTCTTGCCGGGGTTGAGCAGCCCGCCGGGGTCGAAGGCCGCCTTGACGCCATGGAAGAGGGTCAGCTCGTCGGCATTGAACTGGGCGCACATCTGGTTGATCTTCTCTCGCCCAACGCCGTGCTCGCCGGTGATGCTGCCGCCCACCGCCACGCAGAGTTCGAGGATTTTCCCGCCCAGGGCCTCGGCGCGTTCCAGTTCGCCGGGCTGGTTGGCATCGAAGAGGATCAAGGGGTGCATGTTGCCGTCGCCGGCATGGAACACATTCGCCACCCGCAGGCCGTACTCGGCGGAGAGGTCGGCGATGCCGCGCAGTACGCCGGGCAACTCGCGGCGCGGGATGGTGCCGTCCATGCAGTAGTAGTCTGGCGAGATGCGGCCCACGGCCGGGAAGGCGTTCTTGCGTCCGGCCCAGAAGCGCACGCGCTCGGCTTCATCACGGGCCTGGCGCACCTCGGTGGCACCTGCCAGTTCCAGCACTCCGCGCACCCGCTCACAGTCGTCATGGACGTCCGCCTCCACGCCATCCAGCTCGCAGAGCAGGATGGCTTCGGCGTCCACCGGGTAGCCGGCGTGGATGAAGTCTTCGGCGGCGCGGATGGCCAGGTTGTCCATCATCTCCAGGCCGCCGGGGATGACTCCGGCGGCGATGATGTCACCCACCGCGCGGCCGGCTTTCTCCACCGAGTCGAAGGCCGCCAGCAGTACCTTGGCCACCTGCGGCTTGGGCAGCAGCTTGACCGTGACCTCGGTGACCACGCCGAGCATGCCTTCGGAGCCGGTGAACAGCGCCAGCAGGTCGAAGCCGGGGCTGTCCAGGGCGTCGGAACCCAGGGTCAGCCGCTCGCCTTCCACCGTGAGGATTTCCACCTTGAGCAGGTTGTGCACGGTCAGGCCGTACTTCAGGCAGTGCACGCCGCCGGCGTTCTCCGCCACGTTGCCGCCGATGGAGCAGGCGATTTGCGAAGACGGGTCAGGTGCGTAATAGAGGTCGAAGGGCGCAGCCGCCTGGGAAATCGCCAGGTTGCGCACGCCGGGCTGGACGCGGGCGTAGCGCCCGGAGGGGCTGACTTCGAGGATGCGGTTGAAGCGCGCCATCACCAGCAGGATGCCCTGTTCCAGCGGCAGGGCGCCTCCGGACAGGCCGGTGCCGGCGCCACGGGCCACCACTGGCACGTGGCGCTGGTGGCAGAGCCTGAGTAGCTGCTCGACCTGCTCGACGCGCTCGGGCAGCACCACCAGCATGGGCGTCGTGCGGTAGGCCGAGAGGCCATCGCACTCGTAGGGTTTGAGATCTTCATCGCGGTGGAGGATGTCCAGGTCCGGCAGGCGCTCGTGCAGCTCGGCCAGCAGCGCGGCCTTGTCGACCTTGGGCAGCGCGCCGTCGACGCGCTCGTCGTAGAGGATGTTCATGGCAGGCTCGTGGGTCTTGTTGTTGTGTCATGGATGCCGCTACATCGCTTCCATCATTGGCCCCGATTTGCCGTTGCGTCCATGTTGCTTGTCACTGGTCCTACCAGTTTTTGAAAAGGGAAGGGCGCCGGCGCTTCATTGATTGGCCGGTAATCTCTATGCTTCACGACAAATCATGCGGACCATACGGAAGTTCTGTCGTATTGGTCCTACCAGTTTGAGGGAGCCTCCATGCCAGGCGAAAAGCCCGCCGAACGCCGCCAGGTCGCCGATGTGGTCGCCGAGCGCATCGAGCAACTGATAGTCGACGGCGTGCTCAAGACCGGACAGGCCCTGCCTTCCGAACGGCGCCTGTGCGACAAGCTGGGGATCTCCCGCTCGGCACTGCGCGAGGGACTGAAGGTGCTGCGCGGGCGCGGCATCATCACAACCCGCCAGGGCAGCGGTTCCTATGTAGCCGAGCTGACCGGGCCGCGCGACGCCAGCCCGCTGATGCACCTTTTCAGTTCCCAGCCGCGCACGCTCTACGACCTGCTGGAAGTGCGCGCGCTGCTGGAGGGCGAGTCCGCCCGGCTGGCGGCGCTGCGCGGTACGGAGGCGGACTTCGTGCTGATCACTCGGCGCTATGAGGAAATGCTCGCCGCCCACGCCGACCCGGAAGGAATGGACTCCCAGGCGCACGCCCACCTGGACCACGCCTTCCACCTGGCGATCTGCGAGGCGTCCCACAACCCGGTGCTGGTTCACACCCTGCAATCGCTCACCGACCTGATGCTGAGCTCGGTGTTCGCCTCGGTGAACAACCTCTACCACCGGCCGCTCAGCCTGAAGCAACTCGACCGCCAGCACTCGCGGCTCTACCACGCGGTGATCGAGCGCCTGCCGGAGCAGGCCCAGCGCGCCGCCCGCGACCACATCCACGGCATTCGCGACAGCCTCAAGGAGATCGAGCAGGAGGAGCAGCGGCTGGTCCGGGCGACCCTGCGCCTCGAAGGCTGGACCTGATCATGAGGAATAGTTCATGTGGCACATAGACCCGGTCTCACTTCGGCTTTTCATCGCCGTCTGCGAGGAGGGCACCATCGCACGTGCCGCCGAGCGTGAGTTCATTGCGCCGTCGGCGGTGAGCAAGCGCATTGCCGATGTCGAGTCCACCTTCAACACGCCGCTGTTGCTGCGTAGCAAGAAAGGCGTGGTGCCGACCCCCGCCGGGCAGGCCTTGCTGCGCCATGCCCGCCAGCTGATGCGCGGCATGGAGCGGCTGCAGGGCGAATTGAGCGAGTACGCCGAGGGAGCGCGCGGGCATGTGCGCATCCTGGCCAATGTGTCTTCCATCATGGAGTTCCTGCCCGAAGAGCTGTCGGACTTCCTGTTGGCCAACGAGCACATCCAGGTCGACATCGAAGAGCGCTTCAGCCCGGATGTGGTGCGCGGCGTGGCCGAGGGTAATGCCGACCTCGGCATCTGCCGCAAGTCCAAGGCGGTGGGCGACCTCGACTTCATTCCCTACCGCATCGACCACCTGGCTGTGGTGGTCAACGACAAGCACCCGCTGGCCGGCCGCGAGTTCATCAGCTTCGCCGAGACCCTGGGCTACGACCATCTGGGCCTTTCCGCCTACGCCACCCTTAATGCCTACATGCAGAAATCTGCTCGCGATGCCGGCAAGGAACTGCGCTTCCGAACCTACGTGTCTTCCTTCGACGCGGCCTATCGCCTGGTGCAGGCGGGGCTGGCCCTCGGCATCTTTCCGCAGGAAGCGGTGGAGCGTTATGCGGAGCTGTTCGGGCTGCGTGTCATTCCGCTGGTGGACGACTGGGCGTTGGGCGAGTTCGTCATCTGCGTACGCGATGTCGATGGGCTGTCGCTGTCGGCGAGGCGCTTGCTGAATCACCTGCTGGCGAGGGTGCCGGCGGAGTAAGGACGCCATGGCTCCGGCGCTGGGTGCCCCATCCATCTTCGTTCACGATGGATAGGGCCGCCAATAACGTCTTTTCGCGCTACCTGTCGCTACATAGTCTTGGCTCCACGCAACACTGCCTGAGAGCCTTCCAATGACAAGAATAATCATCAATGAAGTGGGTATGCGTGACGGCCTGCAGAGCCTGCACAGCACCATGCCCACCCGCGACAAGCAGAGGTGGATCGACGCCGCCTACGCGGCCGGCGTGCGCCATATGGAGGTCGCCTCCTTCGTGCCGGCCAGGCTGCTGCCGCAGATGGCCGATGCCGCCGACGTGGTGGCCCACGCCCTGACCTATCCCGACCTCATCGTCACCGTCCTTGCGCCCAACCTCCGCGGCGCCGAGAACGCCCTGGCCTCCGGTGCCCAGCGCATCATCGCACCCATCTCGGTAAGCGCCGCCCATAGCCTGGCAAACGTCCGTCGCACTCCGCTGGAGATGGTCGAGGAGTTCGCCCGCATGTGCGAACTGCGCAATCAGTCTGGCCGCCCGGTGCAGATGATCGCAGGCATGTCGGTGGCGTTCGGCTGCACCCGTCAGGGTCATGTGCCGCTCAGCGACCTCTGCGAGCTGACCCGCCACGTGCTGGAGACCGGCTGTGACGCCGTGTCCCTTGGGGACACCACCGGTTACGCCACTCCCGGCCAGGTGGGCGAAACCATCGATGCCGTGCGCGCCATCGCCGGCGACAAGTTGCAGGCGGCGCATTTCCACGACACCCGCGGCCTGGCCCTGGCCAACAGCCTGGTGGCGGTGCAGCACGGTATCCGCGAGCTGGATTCCTCCCTCGGCGGCCTCGGCGGCTGCCCCTTCGCGCCGGGCGCCTCCGGCAACGCGGTGACCGAGGACCTGGTGTTCATGTTGCAGAGCATGAGCTTCGAGACCGGTATCGACCTGGGGCGCCTGATCGCCTCCCGCGAGGTGCTCGAGGCTGCGTTGCCCGAGGAGCCACTCTACGGCCATATCGCCAGCGCCGGGCTGCCCAAGAACTTCGACGCCATTTCCCAGCGCCGCTGAAGGGCGCCGCACCGAACGGAGCACAGAAGATGTCCCAACTGCCCCTCGACGGCATCCGCGTCGTCGAAATTTCCCATATGGTCATGGGTCCCACCTGCGGGATGATCCTCGGTGACCTGGGCGCCGAAGTGATCAAGGTCGAGCCCACCCGTGGCGACGGCACTCGCCGCCTGCTCGGCGCCGGCGCCGGGTTCTTCCGCACCTTCAACCGCAACAAGCAGAGCATCGCCATTGACGTCGATACTCCGGCCGGCCGCGAGGCGGTGCTGGAGTTGATCGACAGCGCCGACGTGTTCATCGAGAACTTCAAACCGGGCCGTATGAAGAGCCTCGGCTTCGACTACGAGTCCCTGCGCCTGCGTAATCCGAAGCTGGTCTACGCCTCCCACAAGGGCTTCCTCAGCGGCCCCTACGACAAGCGCCTGGCCCTGGACGAAGTGGTGCAGATGATGGCCGGCCTGGCCTACATGACCGGCCCGGTGGGCCGGCCGCTGCGCGCCGGCAGTTCGGTGAACGACATCATGGGTGGCATGTTCGGTGCCATCGGCGTGCTTGCCGCGCTGAACGAGCGCAATCGCAGCGGCCTTGGCAAGGAAGTGCAGAGCGCCCTCTACGAGAACTGCGTGCTGCTGGCCGCCCAGCACATGCAGCAATACGTGGTCACTGGCCAGGCCGCCGCGCCCATGCCCAACCGCATCAGCGCCTGGGCCATCTACGACGTCTTCGAGTTCGCCGGCAAGGAACAGATGTTCGTCGCCGCTACCGGCGAAGGGCAGTGGACCACCCTGTGCAAGCTGCTGGGCCAGGAGGCCCTGCTGGACGACCCGACCCTGGCCACCAACAACGACCGCGTGTTGCAGCGTCCGCGTCTGCTGGCGCACCTGGCGGAAGTCTTCGTCACCCTGGATGCCCAGCAACTGGCCCTGCAGCTGGAAGCCAACGGGATTCCCTTCGCCCCCATCCGCAAGCCCGAGGAGCTGTTCGACGACCCGCACCTGATCGAAAGCGGCGGCCTGGCCAGCCTCGAGCTGGAAGACGGCAGCCACACCGGCATGCCGCTGCTGCCGTTGTCCCTGGATGGCGAACGCCTGCAACCGAGGCGGTCCATCCCGCGCATCGGCGAGCACACCCGCCAGGTGATGCTGGGGCTGGGCTACAGCGACGGACAGATCGAAGAACTGCGCGCCGCCGGCGTGTTCCGCACCGACGACTGAGGACAAGGTTCCATGGCTATCTACCAGTTGGACGGCAACGCGCCGGACATCCACGAGAACACCTATGTTGCCGAAGACGCCACGCTGATCGGCAAGGTGGTGCTGCGCGACGGCACCAGCGTCTGGCCGCAGGCGGTATTGCGCGGTGATAACGAAGTGATCGACATCGGCGCCGGAAGCAACGTCCAGGAAGGCGCGGTGCTGCATACCGACCCCGGCTTCCCGCTGCAGGTGGGTGACAACGTCACAGTCGGCCACCAGGCCATGTTGCATGGCTGCACGATCGGCGATGGTTCGCTGATCGGCATCCAGGCGGTGATCCTCAACGGCGCGGTGATCGGCCGCAACTGCCTGGTGGGTGCGGGTGCCATCGTCACCGAGGGCAAGGTGTTTCCCGACAACTCGCTGATCATCGGCGCCCCGGCCAAGGTTCTGCGCGAACTGGACGAAGCCGCCATCGCCCGTTTCCACGAGAACGCCCGCGACTACGTGGAGCGGGGCCGATTGCACAAGACCCGGCTGGTCCGGATCGCCTGATCCCGGGGTGACGCCCCGGCCTTGCCTGACAAATCGCGATGGCGCCCCCTGGCGCCCATTGTCTCCAACAACTACAAGAACTGGAGAAAACCCATGGTGGCTATCACCGGAACCCCCGCTGTGCAGGAACAGGACGAAGCGCGACTGAAAGAGCTGCTGCTGTATCGCCGTGTCGCCTGGCGCATCGTGCCCCTGGCGATCATCTGCTTCCTGTTTTCCTACTTCGACCGCATCAATATCAGCTTCGCCAAGGCCCAGATGCAGGCCGAGCTGGGCCTTAGCGACGCCGCCTACGGCCTGGCCGCGAGCATGTTCTTCATCGGCTACGTGCTGTTCGAGGTACCCAGCAGCATTGGCCTGAAGAAGTACGGCGCGCCCAACTGGATCTGCCGGATCATGGTGTCCTGGGGGCTGGCAACCGCCGCCCTGATGTTCGCCTACAGCCAGTACACCCTGTACTTCCTGCGCTTTCTCGTCGGCGTGATGGAGGCCGGCTTCGGCCCAGCGATCCTCTTCTACCTGGCCTGCTGGTTTCCCAAGAAGTACCTGGCGCGCATCAATGGCTTCTGGTTCCTCGCCGTGCCCCTGGCCGGCGCGATAGGCGCACCGGCGGCGGGACTGATTCTGGACAAGATGAACGGCTTCCTGGGACTGGCCGGCTGGCACTGGCTGTTCCTGCTTTCCGGCCTGCCCTGTGTGCTGCTGGGGGTGGTGGTGCTGTGGAAGCTGGACCGCGACATCCAGTCGGCGAAGTGGTTGAGCACCGATGAGAAGGCCATTCTCCAGGGCAACCTCGACCATGACCGTGCCAAGGCGCTGCCGAGTCATGCCTCCCTCTGGCGCGTGCTGCTCACCCGCGAGGTCGCGCTGTTCGCCTTCATCTACTTCTGCATCAAGCTGGCCAGCTACGGCCTGAACTTCTGGATGCCGCACCTGATCGGTCAGTCCGGCATCAAGGACCTGACCCTGGTCGGGGTGCTCACCTCCATGCCCTATGTGATCGCCTGCATTGGCATGATCCTGGTCACCCGTCGTTCCGATCGCACCGGCGACCGCAAGTCCTACCTGCTGCTGTGCATGCTGGCCTCGGCCGCGGGCTACCTCCTGGCCTGCCTGTTCTCGGACAACTCGGTGGTCCTGATGCTGGCCCTGGTGCTGGCCACTGCCGGTTCCTTCATCGCCATCCCGGTGTTCTGGACCATTCCGCAATCCACCTTTTCGGGTCTGGCCATCGCCAGTGGCACCGCGGCCATCAACTCCCTCGGCCAGCTCAGCGGCATGGTGGCGCCGGTGATGGTGGGATACATCAACGACCTCACCGGCAAGACCTACATGGGCATGCTGGCCATCGCGCCGCTCCTGCTGCTCAGCTGCTACGTCATCGCCCGCCACGTACGCAACCCGAAAACCGCCTGACCCACGAGCCTCCCACGGGGTGCCTGTACAGCGCCCCGTGGCTTCGCTCGGCCTGGAAAAAGCATTTCCACCGAAGTGAATGGGACACACACAATGACAAGAAAGCCTCATCTGCTGGTCATGGGCATGCTGGGCCTGGCGGCCATGCCGAATGCGTTCGCAGGCTTGTTGGACGACGGCAAGGCCAGCCTGGAGCTGAAGAACTTCTACTTCAGCCGCGATTTCCGTGACGACAGCGCCACCCAGTCCAGACGCGAGGAGTGGGCCCAGGGCTTCACCCTAAGGCTGCAATCGGGCTTCACCGAAGGCGCGGTGGGCTTCGGCCTGGACGCCATTGGTATGCTTGGCCTGAAGCTGGACTCCAGCCCCGACCGTACTGGTACCGGCTTGCTGCCGCGCGGTACGGACAAGCGCGCCGAGGACGACTATTCCAAGCTGGGGCTTACCGCCAAGGCGAAGCTGGGTGAAAGCCTGCTGCAGCTGGGTGCACTGAGCCCGGTGCTTCCGCTCCTGGCGTCGAACAACAGCCGGCTGTTTCCCCAGCTGTTCAACGGTGGCCAATTGGTCAGCAAGGACTTCGAACCCTTCACGTTCACCCTGGGCCAGGTCAATGGCGTCAAGCAGCGGGACTCCACCAACTACGAGGACCTGACCATCATGGGACAGCTCGGCGCCTACTCCACCAGCGTCAGCAGCGATCGCCTCAGTTATGGCGGGTTGGACTACCAGGTGTTGCCGAGCCTGACCCTGAGCTTCCACGCCAGCGAGCTGGATGACTTCTTCCGCCGTGACTTCGCGGGCCTCAAGTTCAACACCAAGGCCGGCCCGGGCAAGGCCTTCGCCGAGCTGCGTTACTTCGACGCCCGGGAAACCGGCAAGGGGCTGGCAGGAGAAGTCGACAACCGCACATTCAGCAGCAATTTCGGCTACAACCTCGGTCCGCACACCTTCAGCGGGGGTTACCAGAAAGTCTCCGGCGACACCGCATACGCCTATGTGGGCGGTAGCGATACCTACCTGTTCAGCGAAATGCAGGTGAGTACCTTCGCCTTCGCCAATGAGCGCGCCTGGCACGCGCGGTATGACTACGACTTCGCCGCCCTGGGCGTTCCCGGCCTGACCTTCAACCTGCGCTACGTGAAAGGCGATGAAGTGGACCCGACCAACGTACGGACCGCAGAGGGCGTCAGTTTGCGCGCCAGCGGCAAGGAGGGTCGGGAATGGGAACGCGCCACCGACCTGACCTACGTGGTGCAGGACGGCCCGCTGAAGAACCTGGCCTTGCGCTGGCGCTACGCAACCAACCGCTCGAACTTTGCCGATGGCGCCGACGAGCACCGGGTGATCCTGGCCTATGTGATCAACTTCTAGGGCCGAGTCGTCCGCGCGGATTGCCTGGTGCGCACGGCGCACCCTACGGGGCCTTGCGCCGCATCCGGGCTACTTTCGGGGGGCGATAATTTGTGGGGGCGATTTCAATCGCGAAGGGATGCGCAGCATCCCCTGCAGGCTCGAGGGCCGGTCCTGCGGCCCGGTCAGCGAATGAATTCGCCCCCACAAGTTGGCAGTCGTCCGCGCGGATTGTCTGGCGCACGGCGCACCCTAAGGGGCCTTGCGCCGTACCCGGGCTACTTTCGGGGGCGATAATTTGTGGGGGCGATTTCAATCGCGAAGGGATGCGCAGCATCCCCCTGCAGGCTCGAGGGCCGGTCCTGCGGCCCGGTCAGCGAATGAACTCGCCCCCACAGCCCGTAGCCCGGATAAGATCCTGCAAGGGCTCAGCGCCGCTCCAGCATGTCCTGGATTTCCTGGGTGGCGTCGCGGGTACGGCGGGCGAGATTCTTCACTTCGTCGGCCACCACCGAGAAGCCGCGGCCCACTTCGCCGGCGCGGGCGGCTTCGATGGCGGCGTTGAGGGCGAGCAGGTTGGTCTGGTCGGCGATGCCCTTGATCACGCCCACCACCTGGGCGATCTGGCCGTAGGTGGCCTGCATGGCGGCCTGCTCCCGCAGGCGCGCGGCTTCGGCCTGTTTCTCGTCGCTGATATCGCGCACGGCGCCGATCACCCGCACCAGCACGCCGCGTTCGTCGCGCAGGCAGCAGGCGCGTTCGCGGACCCAGGTTTCGCCACGGGTCTTGTGGCGCATGCGGTACTCGGCCACGTAGGAAACCTTCGGATCGGGATTGCGGATCAACTCGCCGAACTGGCGCATCACGGCTTTCAGGTCATCGGGGTGGGTGACCTTGTCGTAGCTCTCCCAGCCATCGGGAAGTTCCGCACGGGTGTAACCGATCAGCGCGCAGAACTGTTCGGACCAGCGAATCTGGCTGTCCTGATGGGCTGGGTCGCCATGGGCCACCAGCAGGTCCCAGCTGCCTTCGGTAAGGGTCTGGCGGGTCAGGTCCCAGGCGTGGCGTTCCTGGTCCCAGGTGGCAAGGCGCTGCTGCTGTTCGGCCAGCAACTGGAGGGTGGCGTCCAGTCGGGCCTGGAGCAACGCCTGCTGGCCAAGGCCGTCGTCCAATCGGCGCTGCAGGGCCGTCAGCTCGGCGGCGGTGCAGGGTGGCGGTTCCAGGTTATCGAGGGCGGCGCGCTGGTGCCGCCAGGCCAGTTGCAGCCGTTCCAGTGCTTGGCGCAGCGTGGGGTGCACCGCCAACTGACCACTGGGCTCGACGGGCTGGTCGTTGAGCAGCCGGACTATCCATTCGGACAGCTGGGAGACCAGTCGCGGGGATTCGTTGTTGAACCACATGCTGATGGATTCTCGAAATGGGTCAATTCAGATCCAGCGGCGGTCGCGGGTGAAGGCGATCGCCAGCCAGCGGTTGGGGCCTTCGCGGCCGATGGCGGCGGCGATTTCGGCACGCACGCTGTCCAGTTCGGATACCGCCCAGCGGTCCATGGCCGCGGGCAGCACGATCTGGATCTCGACGAACAGCCCGCGGCCGATCGGGGTGACCGAATGGGAAAAGCATTCGAAGCCGTAGCGCCCGGTCATCCGCGCCATCAACCCGGTGATCTCGCGGTCCAGCTCGCCGGGAGTGATGCGCAGGATCTGCTTCACCGCCTTGACCACAGTGCGTGCCGGGCCGGGGATGAGCACCAGGGTCAGCAGGGCGAGGATGGCCGGGTCTATATAGGGGGTGAGCCATTCATGGGGCCCGCCCTGCAACAGGTAACCGGCGACGAACGCGACCAGCAGGGCAGCGGTGATCACGGTGGAGATCAGCCAGCTCTGGATATCCAGCTGGATCAGCTCCGATTGCAGGCGCCGGTTCAGGCGCCGCTGGTAGCCCAGCATCAGCGCGGAACAGACCAGGGTGGCCAGGGAATAGAGAATGGCCGAGTCGAAGGCCAGGGCGTGGCCACCGCGCAGCAGGCCGCCGAGCGAGTTGATCAGGGCGTAGAGGCAGAGGATCACCAATACGCTGCCATTGAGCGCCAGCACCAGCGGCTCGAAATGCCAGTAGCCTTGCTGGAAGCGGCGTCCCGGCTGCTTCACCAGCAGTTGCGAAACCATCAGTGAAAGCAGCGCCATGCAGGAGTCGATGGCGTTGAACAGGCCGTCGAAGACGATGGACTGCGAGCCGGCATAGAGGCCGAAGCCGATGCCGCCGCAGGCAACCAGGGCCGTGGCCAGGATCGATACCTTGAGTACGTGCTGTTCGATCCCGGCCATCCCGAGATGCCTCCATTACAGGTCGAGGGTGAGGGTCGGGGTCCGCGCACGGGACACGCAGACCATCATCAGGTTGTTGCGCGCGCGCTCGCTGTCGGTGAGCAGCATGTCGCGGTGGTCGACCTCGCCATCCAGCACGCGGGTCTCGCACATGCCGCAGACCCCCTGCTCGCAGGAAGACGGCACCTCGCAACCCGCGGCCCGCAGGGCATGCATGATCGAGCAGTCGTGGGGCACCTCCACTTCCTTGCCGCTGCGCGCGAGGATCACCCGCAGGCCGTCGCCACTGGCGGCGCTGGCCGCCGGCGCAGCCGGGGCGAAGCGTTCCAGGTGCAGGCGCCCGGCCAGGCCGTCCACGGCGAAGCGCTCGGTCAGCGCATCCAGCAACGGCGCCGGGCCGCAGCTGTACGTGTGCACGCCGGTGGCGGCGCGGGCGGCGATGTCTTCCAGGTCCAGCAGACCGGTTTCATCGGCCGGCAGGATGGATACCCGCTCGCCGCCGAGCGCCAGCAGCTCGTCGATGAAGGCCATCGAGCGGCGCGAGCGGCCACCGTAGAGCAGCTGCCACTCGGCACCGACACGCTGGGCCTCGCGGGCCATGGTGAGGATCGGCGTGATGCCGATCCCCCCGGCGACGAACAGGTAGCGCTGCCCGGTTTCCAGCGGGAAGGCGTTGCGCGGGCCACGAATCGCCAGCATCTGGCCCACCCGCAGGCCCTGGTGCACTTCCCGTGAGCCGCCTCGGCCCTTGACGTCCAGCAGCACGCCGATGCGCAGGCGCGAACGTTCCAGCGGATCGCCGCACAGCGAATACTGGCGCACCAGGCCGGAAGGCAGCAGCAGGTCGATGTGCGCCCCCGGGCTCCATTCCGGCAGCGGGCTGCGGTCCGGCGCCTGCAGCTCCAGGGAGATCACGCCTTCGGCTTCCAGCCGCATGCCAGTGACCTGTACCTCGAGCTGCGCACCCAGGGCGCTCACGACGCCACCTGCTGCGCGGCCGACTGGTGGGCGCGCTCGATGAACTCGCGGAAGGCGCGGCGGTAGTTGAGGGTGAAGAGGTCGGCCGGCACCGAGTGCTCGACGAACACGCCGTCCCAGTCGATCTCGCGCGGCCAGATGCCGGCGGCGATCGGCATGTCTTCCAGGTAGACCATTTCCTCGATGCGCAGGCATTCCTCGAGGTCCAGGCCCTTGTAGTCGCGCTCGTTGGCCACGCCCCAGAAGATCTTCACCTGGTCGTAGGCCACCGGGCAGGGGAAGCCGGCGACGATGCGCTTGCCCAGGCGCTCGTAGTCATAGGTGATGGAGGCCAGGCCCGGCGCCGCGCAGTGATAGAACATCATGCAGTCGCCGTCGTTGGCCCACTGGCCGTCGCCGGCATCGAGCGGCCGCTGCATCCGCACGTCCAGGCCGTCGCGCGCGACCTGCAGGGGCTCGACCACGTGCTTGCTCGGGCCCATGGAGACTTCATGGACGAAGGGGAAGTGCGCCACATCGCGGAAGTTCTCGATGGCCACGGCCACGCCGGTGGGCGAATCCAGCGGCTCGGCGGCCAGCCAGTCCAGTTCCAGCTCGCGCCATTGCTCCGGGTCGTAGAGCTCGGTCGCCGGCTCTTCCAGCACGGTCCAGACGTGGGCGAAGCGCTCGATGCAGCGGTAGGTCCTGATCGCCGCCTGGGGCGGGATCTTGCACTGGTCTTCCAGCGAGGGGATGTGGCTGCACTTGCCGCTCTGCGCGGAGAACTGCCAGCCGTGGTAGGGGCAGGCGATGTTCTCGCCGTGCACCTTGCCCAGGGCGAAGTCGGCGCCGCGGTGGGGGCAGCGGGCATCCTGGACCACGGCCTGGCCGGATTCGGTGCGGTACACCACCAGGCGCTCGCCCAGCAGGGTGGCCGATTGCGGGGTGGCGAGGTCCGCGCTGCGGGCGACGGGGAACCATTGGCGGCGCATGGCCTGTTCGGCGCGCTGGCGTTGGGGAAGTGCAGTAGTCATGGGGAAGTCCTCACAGGTTCTTTCTTGTTCTTTGCTCAGATGCCGACCACCAGGGCGCCACCGTTCACCGGCAATGCCTGGCCGGCGATGAAGGCGGCTTCGTCCGAGGCCAGGAAGGCCACGGCGGCGGCGATTTCCTCGGGGTGGACCAGGCGGCCCAGGGGGATGTTGGCCTTCTCGCCCTCGACGTACTCCTCGGGAACCATGCGGGTGAGGATGGCGCCGGGGGTGATGGCGTTGACCAGGATTCCCTCGCTGACGAACTCCTTGGCCATGGTCTTCATCAGGCCCAGCTGCGCAGCCTTGCCGACCATGTAGCCGTAGGAGTGGCCGTCCGGCACCTGGCCCCACTGGGAGTTGATGAAGATCACCCGCGGTGCGCGGCTCCTGCGCAGGTGCGGCAGGGCGGCGCGGGTGAGGTAGAGCGGGGCGTGCACGTTGATCGCCAGCAGGCGCTCGAAGTTGGCGTCGTCGGTCTCGGCCAGGCCCTTGAGCGAGTACATCATCCCGGCGTTGTGCACCAGGATGTCGAGGCCGCCGAGGGTTTCGGCGACTTCGGCCACGGTGCGTTCGGCCAGGCTGCGGTCGGTGATGTCGGCCACCAGGGCGATGGCGCGGCCGCCGGCAGCTTCGATCTCGGCGGCGGTGGCGCGGGC
>NZ_SSOJ01000164.1:73361-161220 GCF_029871205.1 Pseudomonas sp. BN417
CTGCCCCACCTCTTCTGCACAGGTTCAGGCAATGACCAGGCGTCAGGATTACCGCGTCCTGTCCGGCGCGAGTCCCCCCTCTCCACTTCAGGGAGAGGGGCCGGGGGAGAGGGATGTATCAGGCAAGTGCGGAGGTCTGAAAGGTCCGTGCTAGACGCTTCTATTCGGTGCTGCAACAGCTAACGCAGACATAGCCAATGAATTCGCCCCCAACAGCAAAGCAGGAAAGTAACGCAATCACTCAATCCGGGTGAAATCCGGGCGACCAGGAGGGTTGGCCTCTGTGCGATGCACTGGTAGCCGGACTTCACATTCAGTTGCAAGAGGCTCGCTGAGCTTCTTGCTTCGCGGTCAGAAACGCTGCCGCTGCCCCTGAATAACCCGGAACAGGTACAGCGCGATCGCCAGTACCAGGAGGATATGGATGAACCCACCCATGGAGTAGGACGTGATCAGTCCCAGCGCCCACAGAACCAACAACGCGATCACAAGTGTTTCGAGCATTTCAGTTCTCCTTCGCAACACGGCAATGTCCTGCCCGTTCACAGGTTGCATCCAGAGCAAGGGGTCAGTCTGTATGGCAGCGCACGCAAGGCAAATTGTTCGCGGCCGGCAACGACCGGACACGCACCAACTCCCCGCTGCGCCGGACCTTGCCTGCCTTCGCGAACAGACCTACGACCGCAGGCTGCTTGGCTGAAGCCGTTTACAGATGCCTGGTTATATAGGGCAGGAGGCGGTCCGTCTCTTTCTTGACCACGGCATAGCACTCGCAACTCAGCGCCTCGAGTTTTGGACGGTCGAGCACCGTGATGTGCCCGCGGCTGTACTCGATCACGCCAAGCTTCTGCAGTTTGCCGGCGGCGTCTGTAACGCCTTCTCGGCGCACCCCGAGCATGTTGGCGATCAGCTCCTGGGTCATCTTCAGATGGTTGGTCGGCAGGCGATCCAGCGACAGCAACAGCCAGCGACACAGCTGCTGGTCGATCGAATGGTGCCGGTTGCAGACCGCGGTCTGGGCCATCTGGGTGATCAGGGCCTGGGTGTAACGCAGCATCAGCTGCAGCAACTCGCCGTGGCGATTGAATTCGGCCTTCAACCGCTGCCCCTGCAGCCGGTAGGCGTGGCCGGCGCTCTGCACGATGGCCCGGCTAGGGGTACTTTCGCCGCCCATGAACACTGCCAGGCCGATCAGCCCCTCATTGCCGACCACCGAGATTTCCGCCGAGGAGCCGTTTTCCATCACATAGAGCAGGGAAACGATCGAGTCGGTGGGGAAGTAGACATGTCGCAAGGTGTCCCCCGATTCGTACAGGACCTTGCCAAGAGGCAGCGGCACCAGTTCGAGCTGCGGGACCAGGCGTTGCTGAACCTCCTTCGGCAAGGCGGAAAGCAGGTGGTTCTGCAAGGGTGAAGGCTTGTCGGACATAGGGTTCACCATTGACTTGGGTACCTGGAAAAGGCGCCCATTTCATTACCATACGCCAACGGAGTGCTCCGGACGGGATGTTGGATGGAAAGCACACTTGCTTTGCGCAGACTGGCTGGTCGCCCTGAGTATCGAGGTAACTGCATGACGAGCCTGCGGCGGGGGGCCCGCCGCATCAATAGCGGAGTTCCGTCGAGCGGACGCTCTTCACGCCCCGCACGTTCTGCGCAAGCTCGATCGCCAGGTCACGCTCGGCCCCACTGTCGACGAGGCCGCTCAGGGTAACGATGCCGCCGTTGGTGCTCACCGAGATATTGGAACCGCTGACGTTGCTCGAATACATCAAGGTGGACTTCACCTTGGTCGTGATCCAGCTATCGGCGACGTCACCCTCAGCTTCCTTCGCAGTGCTCTTGGCGCTCTTGACCGGCGTCGGCTTCAAGGCGTCGACCACCAACTGGTTGTCCACCGACGCCACGCCAGTGGTGCTTGTGGCCAGGCGGCCGGCAAGGTCCTTGTCCGCCTGGCTATCGGAATTGCCAGTCAGCGTCACCTTGCCCGAGCGGGTCACTACGTGGATCGTCATGCCATCGGTCTGTTTGCTCCACAAGAGCTTCGACTTGACCGCGGCTGTGGTCGTGGCGTCATCGACCATGACCCCATAGTTCTGGCCCGGACCCGACTTCGGCGGGACGTAGTCGGGCTGGACCACGATCTGGTTGTCCACGGAGTCGATTCCGCTGACGCCCAGTGCGATATCTTTGGCCAGGTCCTTGTTGACGCTTTCCGCGACGTTGCCGGTCAGGGTGGCCTTGCTGTTTCTTACCGACACCCTGAGATCATTGGCCCGCAGCTGGGGACTCAACGCAAAAGTCGTCCATATCTGGGTTTCCTGGCGGACATCGGTGAAGCTCTGTGACTCAGCGGAGGCCATGCCGCTCATGGTCCCCAGCGCCATCGCGATGCTGGCGGCGAGGATCAGCTTGCGGGATTGTGCGTACATCTGGTTTCACCATTCAGGAAAGGGATTGATCCGAACCGGGAACGCTTGCACGAATGGTCCGCTGGTTTGGGCCGCCTGACGCGCCGCGTGGCGGTTCGCCAGGGGATCTTGTCTGACTCAGAATCTGCATTTCTCAAGGAAACGCTTGACCTGCTTTTCCGCCTCGTCACGGGTGATGCCGTAGCGTTCCTGCACCAGGCCGGATAGCCGCTGCTGATGCCCTTCGGATTTCAGCAACTCAACCTCGCCCAGCTTGCCCCAAGCGATCTTGGCGGTACCGACATGCTGGTTCCATTTGCCCTTGAGCTCATCCGCGCTTGGCAGGCTCATGACTTTCCGGGCGCCTGGCTCATGAGGTCGTCATCGCCCTTGGCAGCGCGCAGTGGCTCTTTCGCTGTGGCTTTGGCAGGTGCCTTGTCGGCATCCTGGAGCATCGCCCTTTTGGCCTCTTCTCTTGCCGGAGCCTTGGGCTCAGTCGGGCGTGCGGGCTTTATGGAGGTGGGTGACCGGGTGGGCTGGCCAGGATTCCTGGCTGTGTTGGCGGCAGGTGCCGCGCCGCTGTTCGGGATAGGTTTGCTGTGCTTGCTCATCTTGACCTCTGAGGTCGGTGTTGGGTCTGCACTGTGGCAGTGAACAAGCAATCCGTCGGTGCGTTGGCGCGCTTACCTGCCTATGAACGCTGTGCCACGCACCTGCGCCCGGTAATGCATCGCCGGGCGTGGGCTGCCACAGAGTGCGATAGCGTACATACCGGCGCACCCAGACGTCACAGAATGAAGCAAAGGCAGAGCAGCACCGGCTGCAGCAGGCACAGGCAATGAACGAGATGTACGACTCGACCTTGTTCCAGTGCATCGATGCACAGTGCAAACCGCTGCTGCGCTACCTGCACAAGCTCACGGGCATTCGCTATACGGCTGTATCCGAGGCGAGCGGCACTTATGAACTCAGCCCGATCCATGGCGAGCGTAAACACGCCAGCCAGGAACAGCTGGCCGATGCCGAGGTTTGGCAAAAGCTGGTCTGAGCAACGGGTATCTGGCTGAGCGACCAGCATCGGTTTGCCAACGCACAGACATGCCCACGGGTTGGCGACACGGTCATTCCCCCGCTCGCCGCGCCCCGCCAACCTTGCGGCCATTGGAGGTGACCATGAACCATCAGGAAAAAAAAGCCAGCAACGAAAACCATGAAGCCGGACCGACCACCAGAAGAGGGGCGGCACCTGAACTGATGGGAGCGGACACACTCATCGGGAATGATGTCTACAACCTCGAGGGAGATGACTTCGGGAACATCAAGGAAATCATGTTGGATATGCGCAGCGGCCGGATCATCTATGCGGTGTTGTCCTTCAAGCCTTTCCTAGGCCTGGGTGACAAGCTCTTTGCCGTGCCCTGGAGGGCATTGACGCTGGATTCCGGGCACAAGCGTTTCACCCTCGACGTTGACAAGAATCGGTTGAAGGACGCCCCTGGATTCGACAACAGCCATTGGCCCGACATGGCTGACCAGCACTGGCAAAGCGAGATCAGCCGTTTTTACGGCAGCAAGGGTTGGGAGTGAAAGCCATGGGCCTTCGCGGAGAGGGCGTTGCTTGGCGCGGACTGCTACGGGTCAAAGACGCCGCCCCTGCCTCTGCCGGAACACGACCAGCGCGATCGCAAGAAACAGGAGGACGTGGATCAGTCCCCCCATGTAGAAGGACGTGAGCACTCCCAGCGCCCACAGAGCCAACAATCCGATCACGATAATTTCGAACATTTCCGTTCTCCTGCTGCGGCACGGCAATGACCCGCCTCCCTACAGGTTGCATCCGAGGTAAAGGGCCGGTCTGTACGGCCCCGCACCCAAGGCAAACGATTCACCAGCATCAATGGGCGAGCACCGGCCACTTGCCTGCTGCGCCCGCCCCAGCGGCTCCCTCGACTGCAATCACTCGGGCTTGCGTGCATTAGCGAACAGACCACGCCGCCACTGAGTGCAAGAGTGAAGCATGAGAAAACGCGGCACCCTTCTCATGCCACCCAGGATCTCCGTGTGCTGCAGGGCAAAGGGGCGACCACAGTGATCAACCATCTTCTCAATGGCATCCCGGGTAGAGAGCGCGACAGGCTCCTCAACCATTGCGAATCGGTAGAGCTGGTCTTCGGCAGCATTCTTTGCGAGGCAGACCAGCCGTACAGCCATGCCTACTTCCCGCTTACCGGCTTCATCTCCCTGGTGGCGAACCTGGATGCCCATCGGCCTCTGGAAATGGGACTGATCGGCCGCGAAGGCATGCTGGGCGTGACGCTCATGCTGGGCGTTCGCAAGGCGCCAACCCGCGCAGTGGTGCAAGGCGCCGGTAACGCCTTGCGGATTGCTGCCCCGCACCTTGGACGTGAGCTGTGCGAGTGCCCCACTCTGCAACGCCGTATGAATCGCTATCTCTTCGTATTGATGGCGCAACTGGCGCAAACGGCCGCCTGCACCCATTTTCACGAGATCCAGCCCCGACTGGCTCGCTGGTTGCTAATGACACACGACCGGGCGCAGGCCGACCATTTCCATCTCACCCATGAGCTTCTCGCTGACATGCTCGGCGTGCGCCGCAGCGGCATCACCGTGGCTGCGGGGGCGTTGCAGCAGAAACGCCTCATCCACTACACCCGCGGTGAGATCACCATCCTCGATCGCGAAGGACTCGAGGCAGCTGCCTGCGAATGCTACGGCGCGGTGACCGACTGCTACAGCAAAATGCTTGGCTGATGCCTTGACGCGCAGCCTACGCCCAACCCTCCGGCTCGACTGCAGAGGCTTGCCGGTTTTCACAGCGGGCCGCGGAGCGACCTTCCGTCGTCCCCGGGCCTGCGTTGGCGGATGCCAAGGCAAAGCCTTGCAGCCCTGCCCCAGCCGTTATTCCAGCAGCCCGTCCGTGCCATAGAGCCCGGGACGGCGATCCTCATGCAGGTGGTTGTGCTGGCTGATGCGCTTGTTGCGGGCTTCATTCAGGTTCAGCGT
Organism: Pseudomonas sp. BN417; assembly: GCF_029871205.1. GTDB lineage: Bacteria > Pseudomonadota > Gammaproteobacteria > Pseudomonadales > Pseudomonadaceae > Metapseudomonas. Next base: position 78,797 of record NZ_SSOJ01000164.1, read on the forward strand.
GGCCATCAGGATCTGCTCGCCGCCGATATCTACCGGCCCCGCCACGGGGTAGCCATCGGGATCGACTATCACCGAACCCTGCACCCAGTTCACGCCGCGCTCCGGTCCATGCCGGTCGCAGGCGGCAATGAACATGCGGTTGACCGAGGCATTGGCCTGGACCCGCACGACTTCCGCAGGTCGCTCGATCGGCGGGCGCGGGCCGTCCGGCCAGTTCACCGGCGCGCAAAGCAGCTCGGCGCCGGCCAGCGCCGGCAGCCGCACCCACTCGGGGAATTCCAGGTCGTAGCAGACCATCACGCCAATCCGCCCAAAGGCCGTCTCCACCACGGGCGGCCGCTCCGTGCCTGCGCTGAAAATGACATTCTCGCCGTCCCAGAGGTGCGCCTTGCGGTAGATGGCACGGAGGCCGCGGGCATCCACCAGTGCGGCGCTGTTGGCGACGCGAAATTCATCCAGCCGCTCGCAGAAGCCGCCGACAATGACGATATCCAGTTCGCGGGCCAGCACCTGCCACAACTGCAGGGCCGGGCCGTCCGCGGACTCGGACGACGCCAGCGCCTCGTCCAGGTCATGGAACAGATAGCCGCTCTGCACCAGTTCCGGCAGCACCACGACCCGGGCGCCCTGCAATGCCGCAGCGCGAACCGCCCGCTCGACCAGCCGACGGTTGTGGGCGAGGTCGCCGATCTTCGGCGCCAGCTGACAGCAGGCGACCTGGATATTTCTGCAAGCGTTCAACGGGCTTCGCTCCCTTGCATGGCGTTCACTCTCGCGGTCCCCCTTTCTGCCGGGTCATGGCGAGGATGTCGCGCTCGGTGATGGCGTCGATGATGCGGCGTTCGCTGTCGAGATCGAGGGATCGGCTGAGGATGAAATAGGTCAGGCCGGACACCAGCAACCCCACCAGCCAGGCGATGTCCACGCCGCCCAGCAGACGCGCCATGGGCCCGACGAACACTTCCTTGCCGGCCGCGGCATCGAAGATGAAGAAGAACGGAATCATGCAGATGAACCCCACCACGTAGGCCAGGATCCCGCGCAACTGCCAGGCGCCGTAGAGGCCCTTGGGCGTGAAGAAGTGGGGTATCGCATAGCGGCCCTTGCGGACGAAGAAGTAGTCCACCAGGTTCACCGCGGTCCAGGGCACCAGGAAATACAGCATCAGCACCAGGAAGGTATTGAGGATGGAGATGCCATTGCCGCGGATCGACAGCACGCAAGCCAACAGCACCAGGGTGATGGCGACGATAGCCAGGACGCGGGCGCGGGGTGTCGGCGAAATCCTGCGGAAGGAATCGACCCCGGTCAGCAGCGTCAGCATGGCACTGTAGGTATTGAGGGCGATGACCGGAAGGAAGCCCGCCACCGACACCAGCACCAGGACATGACCAAGGCCCGGCACCAGGGAGGTGCCCACCCGATCCAGCGCCACCAGGGCGTCGGACACCTGCAGCTGCTGCGCCAGCCAGGCGCCTAGGCCGATCATCCAGCCGCCCGACAGGGAAGCACCGATGAACACCGCCGCAATCAGTTTGGTTCGGCTGGTGTCCTTCGGCAGGTAGCGCGAATAGTCGGACACATAAGGGGCATAGGAGATGTTGTAGCTGGCAGCGATGGCGAACTGGGTGGCGAACGCGACCCAACTGAAGCCGAGGCTGCCCTGCGGTGCGGTCTCCCCCTGCCCCGCGCCGAACATCAGGGCGACGGTCACCAGCGCATAGAGCGGCAAGGTCACCAGCAGGGCCCACTTGAACGCCTTGTGCATCAGATCGTGGCCGTAGATCGACAGCAGCGCCCCGACCGCGATCACGGCGCAGGCAACGGCCACCGGGTCCAACCCGAAGACGCTCTCGAGGCCGCCGGTGATCAGCGAGACGTTCACTACGTTGAAGCCGACGAACACGAACAGGGTCGCCATCAGCGCCAGCACCACGCCCCGATAGCCGAACTGGGCGCGGGACTGGATCATCTGCGGCAGGCCCATTTCCGGCCCCTGGGAACCGTGGAAGGCCATGAAGATGGTGCCGAACATGATGCCCAGCGCACCGGCCAGGGTGGTCCACAGGGCCGACAGCCCGAGGCTCGGCCCTACGAACCCGATGGAAATGGTGAAGAAGTGGAAGTTGCCGAGGAACCAGAATGGCCCCTGGCTGCTGAGCCTGGCGTGCCGCTCGGACTCCGGGATGTAGTCGATCGAGTGGCCTTCGATGGCCAGGCCGCCGCTGGATTCAACGGCGCTGGCGGGTGTGTTGGACCCTGACATGGGATGCTCCTGCGCTCCGAATCGAGCGTGATCTTGTTCTTGTGGTAGTGCCGCAGGCATGGCCCTTGGCAAACATCGATTCCATCCATGTATGGCGAGTGGCGCTGCCTTGACCTCATGGCCAGCGCACCCGGACCGGAACTATCATCGCCAGCCAGAAGCGGGGCGCCTTTGCGCGTCCCCTGGGGCTCGCATGATTGCCGGTCAGGCTGCACTCTAGGGGGCGGTCCTGGGCCATAAAATAGCGCGGGCCAACTGTTCACATAGAGCGCGTTCTATGTAACGAGCTTTCGGAGGCAGCATGCTGGGGAACGTAACCGAGCTGGATATCCGCTTGATCAGGGTCTTTCTCGCCGTCGTCGAGGCGGGAGGCGTCTCGGCCGCGCAGACGGCGCTCAACACCACACAGCCGACCATCAGTGCGCAACTTTCCTCGCTGGAGACCCGCCTGGGGTTTCGCCTTTGCCATCGCGGCCGCGCCGGCTTCGCCCTCACGCAGAAGGGCAGCCAGTTCCTCGATGCGGCACGGCGTCTGCTGGCCGCAGCCGAGGGGTTCCGCCTCGAGGTCCAACACATCAATCGCACCCTGTCGGGCACCCTCAACATCGGCCTGCTCGGCCAGATCGACCCCGTGGCCAACAAGAAGATCGCCCTGGCCATCGCCCGTCTGCGCGCCCGCCACGAGGGGCTGTACTTCCAGTTCACCGAACTGTCGTCGTCCTTCCTCGAAGAAAAGATCATCAACGGCCACCTCGACCTCGCCATCGGCTACTTCTGGCGCCGGCTCGACACGCTCGACTACTTTTCGCTGTTCAGGGAGACGCAGATCGCCTATTGCGGCTCCTCGCACCCGCTGTTCGACCAGGCCGGGACGCTCAGCCGCGAGGACGTGGCCGAACACCCATGGGTCTGGCCCAGCCACCCCCTGCCGGAGATGCCGGCGCCTACCTCCATCGAACGCCTGACCGCCCTCACCGACAGCATGGACGGCGCCGCCCTGCTGATCCTTTCCGGCCAGCACCTGGGCTTCCTGCCGCAGCACTATGCCGCCAGGCACGTGGACCTGGGACAACTGCACGCACTCAACCCGGAGCAGCTGCGCTACGAGGTCGACTTCCATGCAGCGGTGCGCCGTTCCGCTCGCCAGAGCGATCTGGTAAGCGCGTTCCTGGCCGAGTTGATGGATGTGTTCGGAGTGGGTTGAGCCCGAGAGCCAAAGCCCAATGTCGACCGGATACTGGAGAACTTCGCCACGCTGGACAATGCCGAGTCCCTTACCGATGGTGCCGAGTTGACGCTATTCATCTGGCGGAAGTTTGGCGAGAGGCACGATCCACCGCCTATCCAGGGCCTATCGATCAGCCAGGCCATCGAGCGTTTGCGCGCTGCCTTTGAATAGGCTTGTGCAGGGTGTCTGCCACTCGATGATCACGACACCGCCCTGACCAGCTGTCAGGTCGGCTCAGGTAAAGGCTGCGTTTTCTCCGGCGGTTTGATCGAACCGATGTACACCGCAAGGAGGGTCAGCAGCGCGCCGCAAATCTGCGAGGTGACATCTGGATTGGTTCATTGCATCAGGCTGGGGCTCCGGTCGTGGCCGGAGGAGAGGGAGACGTCCTGTTGCACGGAGCCAGGCAAGGACGCTCACACAAACTTGCCAATCCAGTGCGAATCCCGCCAGTAATCCGTGAATAACCAGACCTCACGGCTGCAACGGAATAGAAGGCCCCAGGTAGTCGTTGGCCTGCTGGATATCGTCCTGGCCAAGCGCTCCCACCGAGGCCGACAGACGCAACCGTGACAGCAGGTAACGCAGCTTGGCCTCCAGCAGGTCGCGGCGGGCGATGAAAGCCTGCTCTTCGGCATTGAGGATATCCAGGTTGGTGCTGGTGCCGGCCAGGAAGCCCTTGCGCGCCGAGTCCTGGGCTCGCTCGCTGGACACCACCGCCTTCTCCAGCGCGCGCACCCGCTGCTCGCCACTCTGTACCCCACGGAACTCGCGGGTAGTGCCGGACAGCACCTCCTCGCGGCTCGAGTTCAGCTGGTCATTGGCCAGCTCGCGGTTGGCCGCGGCCTGGCGCACCTGGGCGCTGGTCGCGCCGCCGGCGAAGATTGGCATGCGGAACTCCACCCCCACCGAGCCATAGCGGTTTGTCTGATTCTGGGTCGTGACCGAATCGCTTTCCAAATCGTTGTAGGCGGCGACGAAATCCAGGGTCGGCCAATGCCCGGCCTTGGCCCGCTTCACTTCCTCGTCGGCAACATCCAGGCTGCGGCTACGGGCGATGATGGCGGGGTTGTTGGCCCGCGCGTCGTTGATCCAGTCCAGCAGAGCCGGCGGCTCCAGAGGCGGTGTGGGAAATTCGGTGCGCAGGGTGGACATATCCTCCGGCAGTATGCCAAGCAGTTCCTGCAGCAGGCGCCGAGCCACCAGCAGGTTGTCCTCGGCCTCAATCAGCTCGGCCTGGGAGAGGTCGCGCCGAGCTGAAGCCTGGTCGATATCGATCACGGTGCCGTCGCCCAGCTGGAAACGCCGCTTGGCCGCCAGCACCTGTTCGTCCAGGGCCTTGAGCTTGACCTTGGCCAACTCGATGGTCTCCAGCGCCAGCAGCACCGAGAAGTAGCGGGCGGCCAGACTCACCGCCGACTCCTGGGTCTTGGCATCGAACACCGCATCACTGAGGAGCGTGCGCTGTTTGCCTTGGCGGTACTCGGCCATGCGCTGCTTGTTGAATAACGGCTGGCGCAATTCCACCACCGCGCCCTTGGAGTCGTACTCCAGATCGCTTTCCACGCTGCGACCGAGGACATTGTCCTGCTCGCTGGTGCCGTCCACACGCTTCCAGAACGCGGTGCTGTTGATGTTCGGCAGCAAGCCAGCCTTGCCCAGTTCCTTGTACTCCTGGCCAGCCTGGCGCTCATGCACCGACGCCAGGTAGGTGGGGCCCTGGTTCTGATAGGTGTTCCAGGCTTCGTTGAGGTCCATGGCGGACACAGGCAGGGCTACGGCTCCGAGGAAACCGGCTACAGCCATCCGGGCTCTCATATCACTGCTCCTTGAATGCGCTTTCGACACGACCCATCAGAGGTTTCATCAGGTAGCTCATAAGGCTGCGTTCCCCGGTCTTGATGGTGACGGTGGCCGGCATGCCTGCGCGAATATTGTTCGGCCCGAGCAGCTTCATGCCTTCTTCAGTCACTTCCACCTGGGTCAAGTAATAGGGCTGTTTGCTGGCTTCGTCCACCAGGCGGTCGGCGGCGACTGTCATTACCCGGCCGGGGATGTTCGGCGTCTGGGCGTGGTTGAAAGCCGGGAAGGTGATGTCCACCGGCAGTCCCGGCACCATCTTGTCGATAGCCTGCACCGGCACCTGGGCATCCACCTGCAGGGGCTCCTTGTCCGGCACCACGTCCATGATCCGCGCACCGGGCTGGATGACCCCGCCGACGGTGGCGATGTTCATGCCCAGGACGATGCCGTCGATCGGCGAACGGATGACGGTGTTCTCCACCTGGTAGTCGATGGAGCGCAGGCGTTCGGCCAGGGAGGTCGCTTCCTTCTGCACGTCGGTCAGCTGCGACTCCACTTCCTTCTGGAAGTCCTGCTCGCGCTGGAGGATGCGTAGTTTGAGCTCGGCGATCTGGTTGCGGGTACGGCCGATGTCAGCGATGTTCTGCGCCATGGAGCCGTTCAGCTCGGAGGCGTTGCGCTCCAGTTCGAGCATGCGGTTGCGCGGTATATAGCCTTCGGAGGCCAGGCTGCGCACCCCTTCCAGTTCCTGGCCCAGCAGGCTCGACTGGCTGGCGCGGGTCGCCTGGACCTGGCGCAGGCCCTTGAGCTGCTCTTCGGCGCCATTGAGGTTTTCGTGCAGGATGCTGATCTCGCCCAACAGCGCCTTGCGCCGGGTGTGGAACAACCGCTGTTGCAGGGCGATGGCTTCCTGCAGGCGCGGGTCGCCGCCGAAGCGCTCCAGCAGGGCGGGAGTGAAGGTCACCGAATCGGCACCATCGCGCTCGGCGGAAAGCCGGTCCTCCACCGTCTTGGCCACTATGTACTGGGAACTCAGGGCGCCCTGCTCGGCGATCGCCTGGGTCGGATCCAGCAGCACCAGCTCCTGGCCGGCGCGAACCTTGTCGCCCTCGCGCACCAGGATGGCGTCCACCGTGCCGCCGGTGAGGTGCTGGACCGTCTTGCGCGCGTTGGTGACGTTGACCGTGGCGTTGGCGACCACGCCGGCATCCAGCGGGGCGAACACCGCCCAGACCAGGAAACCGCCGAAGCCGGCCAGTACCAGCCAGATGCCCCAGCGCGCCGGGCGGGTATCGTCCATGTCCACCTGGGCCGGTTGCTCAACCCGAATCAGTGCCTTGCTTTCGCTTGCCTGTTGCATGATCGGTTACTCCTTCGCCCGCATCGACGCCAGGTTGGGGGTGCCTACCGAAGGCATGACACTGGCCTGGCGCAGGGCCGCGAACACTTCGTCGCGGGGACCGAACGCCTGCATGCAGCCATCGCGCAGCAGCAGGACCTTGTCCACCGTGCTGAGCACGCTGGGCCGGTGGGATATCAGGATCAGCGTCTTGCCGCGCTTCTTCAGGTCGATGATGGCCTCCACCAATGCCGCCTCGCCCACGTCGTCGAGGTTGGCATTGGGCTCGTCGAGCACGATCATCGACGGGTCGCCATAGATGGCCCGGGCCAGGGCGATGCGCTGTTTCTGTCCACCGGAGAGTGGGCTGCCGTCCACGGCCAGAGGCGTGTCGTAGCCCTTCTCGAAACGCAGGATCATTTCGTGCACCCCGGCGCGCTTGGCGGCCAGTATCACTTCCTCACTGTCCAGTTCGCCGAAGCGGGCGATATTGTCGGCGATGGTGCCCTCGAACAGCTCCACGTCCTGGGGCAGGTAGCCGATCCAGGGGCCGAGCTCCTCCTTGTTCCACTGGTAGATGTCGGCACCATCCAAGCGCACCTTGCCCGATTGCGCCGGCCAGACGCCCACCAGCAGCCGCGCCAGGGTGGACTTGCCGGCTGCCGAGGGGCCGATGATGCCGAGGGCCTCACCGGGCGACAGGTTGAAATTGACACCACGCAGGATGGTGACCACGCCGCCAGGGGCAGCGGTCATGGCCTGCTCCACGGCGAGCATGCCGACGGGCTTGGGCAGCGACATGGCATTGACCCGCACCGGGAAGTCCTGCAGCAGTTTGGACAGGCGGTCCCAGGAACCCCGGGCAGAAAGCAACTGCTTCCACACCCCGATGGCCTGCTCTACCGGCGCCATGGCACGGCCGCTGAGGATGGAGCTGGCGATCATCATCCCGGCGGTGATATCGCCCTTGATCGCCAGCCAGGCGCCAGCACCAAGAATCAGCGACTGCAGGGTGATTCGCACGAAACGGCTGGCGCCATTTATGTACGCGGCGCGGTCCGAGGCCTGGGTCTGTTTTTCGAGGATGCGCTTGTGGCTGCCGTACCAGCGCTCGCGGATCGCCGGCAACATGCCCATGGCCTCGATCACTTCGGTATTGCGCAGGTTGTTGTTGGCAAAGGTACCGGAGGACATGGCCGCCTGGTTGGCCTCCGACAGCGGGACACGGGTGACCACCTCGGTCAGCAACGCGAGACCGAAGAGAATCGCCGAGCCGACCAGGGTGATGATGCCCAGCAGCGGGTGCACGAGGAAGATCACCAGCAGGTAGATCGGCGTCCAGGGGGCGTCGAAGAACGCGAAGAGACCGTTGCCGGTGAGGAACTGGCGAACCTGGGACAAATCCTGCAGTGCCTGGGCCGGGTTACCGCCGGCACGGCGCAGGTTGCGTTCGAAGGACGCATTGAAGATCCGTTTGTTGAGGGTCATGTCCAGCCGGTTGCCGAGTCGGATCAGCACGGTGGAGCGCACCACCTCCACCAGGGCCATGAGGACATAGAGCCCGACCATCAGCACCGTGAGCATGATCAGGGTAGTGACGTTGCTGCTCGCCAGCACGCGGTCGTAGACCTGCAGCATATAGATTGCCGGCGCCAGCATCAGCAGGTTGATGACCCCGCTGAATCCACCGACCACATAGAAGGTGTGCCGCAGTCGATTGAGAGCTTCAGACAACTCGGAACGGGGCTGCGAGAAATTCTTCATCTCGGCGCTCCACTGGCAGATGGTTGGATTGGGTCATGGCGACCGTATTTTTTATAGTTGGAACCCGCAGAGCTATCCGGCACCAGCCCCCGCGGCAGCCTAACAACAGGCTTAGCCAAAGCTGCCGCCGGATGCCAGCGGGAACCCCCGACTAGCTGACGGCTGACGAATTAAGCGCGACCAACGCGATCACGGCGTTGCCGATAGTCACTCGCGTTTGCACGGTGAAGGGCGCCGCAAAGGCTCTGGAATGGCCTTCTCTGGCGCTTCGACGGTGCCGGGAGTTGCGCCACTGGCGCGAAGCCTCGACGAATTTGGCGCCGGATTCATGACGCAGGAGCGCGCCAGGAGGGAGGAAAGGATGTGGACTGTGTTGCAGCCAGGGAACCACCGCCGCCCGAAGGGGGGAGCGGCCGGCGGGCCCGCTCCCCCTCAGGCTACCCTGACCCGCAGGGCCGGGCTGAAGCGCAGCATGTCCATCACGCTGTTCACCAGGTCCTCGGCCTCTTCCGCCAGGGAGAAGCCGGCCGGTACCAGCAGCCAATTGGTCTGCAGGCCCTCCATATAGGCATGCAAGCTGATGGCGGCGCGGCGGCAATCCAGGTCCACTGGCAACTGGCCGCGGTTCACGGCGTTGCGCAGGGCCTTGGCGATGCGCAGATCGCAGTCGGCGCTCAAGTCCTGCATCTTCTGCCGCAGATCGCCGAGTTCCTCGGTGTACTCCACCTTGTACCGCAGGATCTCGTGGATGCGCCGGCTTTGCGGATCCAGCTCCACGCGCTTGAGCAGCCGCACCAGCAACTGGTGCATGCGCCCCAGGGGATCGGGCTCGTCTTCGCTCTCGCTGGCGCGGGCGAGCTCCTCGATAGGCATGCGGATGCGCTCCAGCATCGCCTGGAACAGATCGGTCTTGTTCTCGAAGTGCCAGTAGATGGCGCCCCGGCTCACCCCGGCAGCCGCCGCGATTTCCGCCAGGGAAGCGCGGGAAACCCCTTTCTCGTGGAACACCCGCTCGGTGGCATCGAGTATCTGAATGCGGGTTTCTTCGGCTTCTTCTTTTGTACGTCGTGCCATTTGCCGCCGGGACCTATCTGATTGCTATCAAAGGAAAAACCCCCATACCGCCGAAATAAATTTTGACATCGGCTCAGGAAGATTCGATTTACAAACATTCACGCATGTAAGTATATTCCCACACCTCCGCAAGAATCCAGAACCTGCCCTGCGCCCGCCCTTCACCAAGGGCCGTACTCCAGAAAATGAGGTCCCTTCAGATGCCCATGAAGCCAGCCTTTGCCGCCTTGGTTTCCGCCATCGCACTGGCCACGCTAAGTCTCACCGGCTGCCAGGAAGCCTCGGCTCCGCCACCCGCCCAGACGCCCAAGGTCGGCGTCGTAACCCTTCAACCCCAAGCCTTCACCCTGACCACCGAGCTGCCCGGCCGTACCAGCGCCTACCGCATTGCCGAAGTGCGCCCGCAAGTGAACGGGATCATCCAGAAGCGCCTGTTCACCGAAGGCAGTGAGGTCAAGGCCGGGCAGCAGCTCTACCAGATCGACCCCTCGGTCTACACCGCCACCTACAAGAGCGCCCAGGCCAGCCTGGCTTCGGCCCAGTCCCTGGCAGCGCGCTACAAGGACCTGGTCAGTGACCAGGCGGTGAGCAAGCAGGCCTTCGAGGAGTCCCAGGCCGCCCGCCTGCAGGCCGAGGCCGCGCTGGAGAAGGCGAAGATCGACGTGCGCTACACCAAGGTGCTGGCACCCATCTCCGGCCGCGTCGGTCGCTCCGCGGTCACCGAAGGCGCCCTGGTGAGCAACGGCCAGGCCCTGGCCATGGCCACCATCCAGCAGTTGGACCCGATCTACGTCGACGTCACCCAGTCCACCAAGGACCTGCTGCGCCTGCGCCGGGAAATGGCCGAAGGCCAACTGGAGAAGACCGGCGACAGCGGCGCCCGGGTGTCACTGACGCTGGAAGACGGCAGCGCCTATCCCCATGAGGGCACCCTGGAGTTTTCCGAAGTCTCGGTGGACGAAGGCACCGGCTCGGTGACCCTGCGCGCGGTCTTCCCCAACCCGGAACACACCTTGTTGCCTGGCATGTTCGTCCACGCCCGCCTCGGCTCGGCAGTCAAGCAGCAGGCCATCCTCGCGCCGCAGCAAGGCGTGACCCGCGACCTCAAGGGCCAGGCCACCGCCCTGGTGGTGAACGCCGAGAACAAGGTGGAGCTGCGCCACCTGAAGGCCGAGCGCACCGTCGGCGACCGCTGGCTGGTCAGCGAGGGCCTGGAACCCGGCGACCGCCTGATCACCGAAGGCCTGCAGTTCGTCCGTCCCGGCGTAGAGGTGAATGCCGGCCCGGCGACCAATGTGGCCGCCCAGAAGCCTGCGGGCGATGGCCTGGCCAAGAGCCACTGAGGAGCGCCTAGCAGATGTCGAAATTCTTCATCGATCGCCCCATCTTCGCCTGGGTGATCGCGCTGGTGATCATGCTCGCCGGCGGCCTGTCGATCCTCAAACTACCGATCAACCAATACCCCAGCATCGCCGCGCCCGCGGTGGGCATCCAGGTCAGCTATCCGGGCGCCTCGGCGCAGACGGTGCAGGACACCGTGGTGCAGGTCATCGAGCAACAGCTCAATGGCATCGACGGCCTGCGCTACATCTCCTCGGAGAGCAACTCCGACGGCAGCATGACCATCACCGCCACCTTCGAGCAGGGCACCAACCCTGACATCGCCCAGGTGCAGGTGCAGAACAAGCTCCAGCTGGCCACCCCGCTGCTGCCGCAGGAAGTGCAGCAGCAGGGCATCCGCGTGACCAAGGCAGTGAAGAACTTCCTGCTGGTCATCGGCGTCGTCTCCGAAGACGGCAGCATGGACAAGAACGACCTGGCCAACTACATCGTCTCCAACATCCAGGACCCGATCTCGCGGACCAAGGGTGTGGGCGACTTCCAGGTGTTCGGTGCCCAGTACGCCATGCGCATCTGGCTGGACCCGGCGCGGCTGAACAATTACCAGCTGACCCCGGTGGACGTGAAGACCGCCATCCAGGCGCAGAACGTGCAGATCTCCTCCGGCCAGCTCGGCGGCCTGCCGGCCTCTCCCGGTACCCAGCTGAACGCCACCATCATCGGCAAGACCCGCCTGCAGACCCCCGAGCAGTTCGGCGCGATCCTCCTCAAGGTCAATCGCGACGGCTCCCAGGTGCGCCTGCGCGACGTCGCCAAGATCGAGCTGGGCGGCGAGAACTACAGCATCAGCGCCCAGTTCAACGGCAAGCCGGCTTCGGGCATGGCGATCAAGCTGGCCACCGGCGCCAACGCCCTGGACACCGCCAAGGCGATCCGCGCCACCATCGCCGAACTGGAACCCTTCATGCCCGCAGGAATGAAGGTGGTCTTCCCCTATGACACCACCCCGGTGGTCTCCGCCTCCATCGAAGGGGTTATCCACACCCTGGGCGAAGCCATCGTCCTGGTGTTCCTGGTGATGTTCCTGTTCCTGCAGAACTTCCGCGCCACCATCATCCCCACCCTGGCCGTGCCCGTGGTGCTGCTGGGTACCTTCGGCGTGCTGGCGATGTTCGGCTTCACCATCAACACCCTGACCATGTTCGCCATGGTCCTGGCCATCGGCCTCTTGGTGGACGATGCCATCGTGGTCGTGGAGAACGTCGAGCGGGTGATGGCCGAGGAAGGCCTCTCGCCCCTGGAAGCCACCCGCAAGTCCATGGGCCAGATCCAGGGCGCGTTGGTGGGCATCGCCCTGGTGCTCTCGGCGGTGTTCCTGCCGATGGCCTTCTTCGGCGGTTCCACCGGCGTGATCTACCGGCAGTTCTCCATCACCATAGTCGCGGCCATGTCGCTCTCGGTGCTGGTGGCGCTGGTCTTCACCCCGGCCCTCTGCGCCACCCTGCTCAAGCCCATCGCCAAGGGCGGCCACCATGAGAAGCGCGGCTTCTTCGGCTGGTTCAACCGCAGCTTCGAGCGTGGCGTGAACGGCTACGAACGCAGCGTGCGCAGCATCCTCAAGCGCAAGGCACCCTACCTCGCCCTCTACCTGGTGATCATCGTCGCCATGGCCTGGCTGTTCACCCGCATCCCCACCGCCTTCCTCCCCGAGGAAGACCAGGGCGTGCTCTTCGCCCAGGTGCAGACCCCGTCCGGCGCCAGCGCCGAACGCACCCAGGTGGTCGTGGACCAGATGCGCGAATACCTGCTGGAGGAAGAGAAGGACACCGTGAAATCCGTGTTCACCGTGACCGGCTTCAACTTCGCCGGCCGCGGCCAGAGCTCGGGCATGGCCTTCATCATGCTCAAACCCTGGGAAGAGCGCACTGCCGAGGGCCAGAGCGTGTTCGACCTGGCCCAGCGCGCGCAGAAGCACTTCTTCAGCTTCCGCGACGCGATGGTCTTCGCCTTCGCCCCGCCCGCGGTGATGGAGCTGGGTAACGCCACCGGCTTCAACTTCTTCCTGCAGGATCGCGCCGGCATCGGTCACGAAGCACTGAACGCCGCCCGCGACCAGTTCGTCGAGCTGGCGGCGAAGAACCCGGTGCTCGCCCGCGTGCGCGCCAACGGCCTGCGCGACGAACCCCAGTACCAGCTGCAGATCGACGACGAGAAGGCCCGCGCCCATGGCCTGTCCCTCGCCGACATCAACAACACCGTGTCCATCGCCTGGGGCGCCAGCTACGTCAACGATTTCATCGACCGTGGCCGGGTGAAGAAGGTCTATTTGCAGGGTGAACCCGAAGCGCGGATGAACCCCGACGACCTGAACAAGTGGTACGTGCGCAACGACCAGGGCCAGATGGTGCCGTTCAGCGCCTTCGCCAGCGGCGAATGGATCTACGGCGCGCCGAAGCTGGCCCGCTACAACGGCGTGCCGGCGGTGGAAATCCTCGGCGAGGCCGCCCGCGGCCACAGCTCGGGTGAAGCCATGGCCGCGGTGGAAGAGATCGCCAAGCAGCTGCCGGCCGGCGTCGGCTATTCCTGGACCGGCCTGTCCTACGAGGAGCGCCTGTCCGGCGCCCAGGCGCCAGCCCTCTACGCGCTGTCGCTGCTGGTGGTGTTCCTCTGCCTGGCGGCCCTGTACGAGAGCTGGTCGATCCCCTTCTCGGTGATGCTGGTGGTCCCGCTCGGGGTAATCGGCGCGCTGCTCTTCACCAGCATGCGCGGCTTGTCCAACGACGTGTTCTTCCAGGTCGGCCTGCTCACCACCATCGGCCTCTCGGCGAAGAATGCGATCCTCATCGTCGAGTTCGCCAAGGAGCTCCACGAGCAGGGCAAGAGCCTGTTCGATGCCGCCGTGGAAGCCTGCCGCATGCGCCTGCGCCCGATCATCATGACCTCGCTGGCGTTCATCCTCGGCGTGGTACCCCTGGCCATCTCCAATGGCGCCGGCTCCGGTAGCCAGCACGCCATCGGTACCGGCGTGATCGGCGGCATGCTCACCGCCACCGTCCTGGCCATCTTCTGGGTGCCGCTGTTCTACGTGCTGGTCTGCTCGCTGCTCAAGGACAAGGCGAGCAAGGCCGCGATCAAGAAGGAGGCCCTGCAGTGAGGCATTCCCTGATGTCCCTGGCCATCGCCGCAACCCTGCTCGGTGGCTGCTCCATGATCCCCGACTACCAGCGCCCTGCGGCGCCGGTAGAGACTGACTGGCCCCAGGGCGAGGCCTACACCCAGGGCGAGGCGCAGGTATCCAGCGCCGCCGCCGACCTCGACTGGCGCGAGTTCTTCCAGGACCCGGCGCTGCGCCAGCTGGTGCAGCTCGCCCTGGAGAACAACCGCGACCTGCGTGTCGCCGCGCTGAATGTCGAGGCCTACCAGTCGCTCTACCGCATCCAGCGCTCCGAGCTGTTCCCGAGCATCTCCGCCGATGGCGGCGCTACCCGCCAGCGCACGCCGGGCATCATGAGCCAGAGCGGCGAGGCCGACACCAACAGTACCTACAGCGCCACCCTCGGCACCAACTCCTGGGAACTGGATTTCTTCGGCCGCCTGCGCAGCCTCAACCAGCAAGCGCTGGAACAGTACTTCGCCACCGAACAGGCGCGCCGCAGCACCCAGATCAGCCTGGTCGCCGCGGTGGCCACCGCCTACCTCGACTGGCAGGCCGACCAGGCTCTGCTGCAGCTGACCCGGGATACCCTCAAGACCTACCAGGAAAGCTACGCCCTCACCCAGCGCAGCTTCGATGTCGGCATCGCCGATGCCCTGGCCCTTAGCCAGGCGCGCACCGCCGTGGAAAGCGCCCAGGTCAGCCTGGCCCAGTACAGCCGCCTGGTAGCCCAGGACCGCAACGCCCTGGCCCAGCTGGTGGGTGCCGGCCTGCCGGGCGACCTGCCCAAGGGGCTGGCGCTGGACGCCGACCTGCTCGCCGAAGTGCCGCCCGGCCTGCCGTCCGACCTGCTGCAGCGACGCCCCGACGTGCTCCAGGCCGAGCACCTGCTCATGGCCGCCAACGCCAACATCGGCGCGGCACGCGCGGCCTTCTTCCCCAGCGTCAGCCTGACCGCCAACGCCGGCAGCATGAGCAACGAGTTGTCCGGGCTGTTCGACGCGGGCTCCGGCAGCTGGCTGTTCCAGCCGAGCATCAGCCTGCCGATCTTCACCGCCGGCCGCCTCAAGGCGAACCTCGACTACAGCGAGCTGCAGAAGGACATCCAGGTCGCGCAGTACGAGAAGTCCATCCAGGTCGCCTTCCAGGAAGTCGCCGACGGCCTCGCCGCCCGCACCACCTACCAGCAGCAGCTGGGTGCCCAGCGCGCCCTGGTGAACACCACCGAGGAGTACTACCGCCTCGCCGAGCGTCGTTACCGCACCGGCGTCGACAGCTACCTGACCCTGCTCGACGCCCAGCGCCAGCTGTTCAGCGCGCGCCAACAGCTGATCGGCGACCGCCTCAACCAGCTGGCCAGCGAGGTGAACCTCTACAAGGCCCTCGGCGGCGGCTGGAAGGAACAGGGAGCAAGCGCCCCGAACGCTTGACCCGCGACCTCCCCTATCCTCACGGACGAGGAATCCACGCGGCGCCCCTGCCCTTCATGGCGGGGGCGTTTTTTTGCCTCCCTCGCAGGCCAAGCGCCGGGATGGCCTGCGCACCCTACACTCGGACATGACTGGTAGGGTGCGCCGCGCGCACCGACAAGCTCGACGCTGCAGGGCCGAGGCCCCGGAAATCTCTGGTCCGAATTTCCCGGCTGCGAGCCGATGTCGGCGCAGCTAACCTGCCTCGCTGTTCAACCTCTAGGAACGGCAATGGACTCACTGACCCAGGCATTGCTCGGCGCCACCGTCCAGGGCGCGCTGCTCGGCCGCTGGCAGGGGCGCAAGGCCCTGCTCTACGGCGCCATGCTCGGCACCCTGCCGGACCTGGACGTGGTGATCCGCTACACGGATGCGGTAGCGTCCATGACTTACCACCGCGGCTTCAGTCATTCGATCTTCGCTCTCAGCGCCCTGGCCGCTCTGCTCACCGGGTTAGTGCGGCGCTGGCGCCCACACCCTGGCTACTCCACGCGGTGGCTGTTCCTCAGCCTCTGGCTGGTGCTGGTCACCCATCCTCTGCTGGACTGTTTCACCGGCTACGGCACGCAGTTCCTCTGGCCCCTGGAGTCCCGGCCCATCGCCTGGTCGAGCATCTTCATCATCGACCCGCTCTATACCTTGCCGCTGCTGGTCGCCGTCCTGGGCGGACTGCTGTTCGGCCTGCGCGACCGCCCGCCACGCCTGGCGATCATCGCGCTGGCACTGTCCAGCCTCTACCTGGCGTCCAGCCTGGGCGGCAAGTTCATGGCCGAGCATCGGGTGGCCGAGGTGCTGGACCGCCAGGGCATCCACCCGCAGGCGCTGTTCAGCACGCCGACACCCTTCAACACCCTGCTCTGGCGGGTGGTGGTGCTGGACGGCGAGGACTATCACGAAGCCCTGGTGAGCTGGTTCGACCGCGAGCCGCCGCAGCTCGAGCGCATCCCGCGCGGCACAGAGCTGGCACGGCGCCTGCGGGATTCACCGCAACACATGCGCCTGGCCTGGTTCACCCACGGCATCCTGCGCTACGACCAGATCGGCCAGGCCCTGGTGGTGACCGACCTGCGCCTGGGCATCACCGGCTTCCACCCCTTCCGCTTCGTCCTCGCCGAACGGCGGGACGGTCGCTGGCATCTCCTCCGGGAGACGCGCCGCTGGCCAACCGAGCGCGGCGACCTGGCCCACCTGAAGGCGCTCTGGCAGCGCGTCTGGCACCAGGAGCAGATGGTGCCGCTGGCCAGTTGGGCGGGCCAGTTGCAGTACTAGCAGGGTTGAAGCGGCGCTGGCCGCCATGCTGCCGCTGGTGGTGCGCTTTCGGATCCGGACTCCGAAAATCATCGGGCCGCCCATGGGCGGCCCGATGATAGCTGGCAGGGAGCCGGGTCAGGCCGCCGCCTTCAGTACCTCCAGCAGGTTCGGCAAAGGCAGCGCCTGGGCGCCGTTGATGGACAGGCCGCAGCGATTGCCGGCAGCTTCCACCAACCGCTGCAGCTCGGCCGCCGGCAGTTGCCCCGCGTTGAACTGCAGGTCCAGCTTCTTGGTCTTCCCCGCCGCTCCCAGGGCCGAGACCAGCCCCTCGACTGCGACGCCCTGGGCGCTGCTGACGCTGACGGAGGTGCTGATGCCGGCCGCCTCGATTGCCTGCACCAGGCCAGCGGCAGGGGTCTGCGCGCCGTTGTACTCGACGCTGAGCTGACGGGTATTGCCGGTGGCCTCGATGGCCGAAAGCAGGTGGCCGGCGCCAAGGGCCTCGGCGGTGTTCAGCCGCACCAGCGTATTGGTGCCGGCGGCCGCCACTATCTGCGGCAGGCTGGCTTCATCCATCTGGCCGCCATTGAAGGACAGGCTGAGGTGCTTGCCGTTCCCGGCCCCCAGCATCAGTGCCTGGAGCTCGTCCCGGTCCAGGGCGTGGGCGGTGTTGATGGCGATGCCGGTATGGGCGCCGGCCGCCTCCAGGGCCTGAAGCAGGTTGGCCGCCGGCTGCGCACCGCCCAGTTCCACGGCGAGCTTGCGCTGGTCGCCGGCGGCCCGGAGGGTGGCCAGCAGGGTTTCCAGTGCAAGGGACTGGGAAGCACCGAGGCCGATGTCCACCTGGCGGCCGGCGGCATCCAGGGCGGAGCGCAGGATCTCCTCGTTGACCCGGGCGCCGCTGAAGACGGCCCGCATGGACTTGCCATCGCCAGCGGAGGTGATGGCGGTCACCAGGGCCGCGGGGTTCACCGCCTGAGCGGCACTGATATCGAGGGTGGTGCGGTCACCGG
Source organism: Pseudomonas sp. BN417 (assembly GCF_029871205.1). Lineage (GTDB taxonomy): Bacteria > Pseudomonadota > Gammaproteobacteria > Pseudomonadales > Pseudomonadaceae > Metapseudomonas. Next base: position 96,499 of record NZ_SSOJ01000164.1, read on the forward strand.
CGAAACTCACCGCCTGCCGCAGGCTGCGGGGATCCAGGCGGGCGCCGTCGAAACCGAGGACCAGGTTCTTCTCGCTGCCGGCTGCGCTCAGCACCGAGAGCATGTGGCTGGCGTCCAGGTCGTGGGCGGCGGAATAGTGGATGGTGGTGTTCTCCCCGGCGGCCAGGATCGCCTGGCGCAGGATGTTGATCGCAACCGAACCATCGAAATGCAGGGCCAGTTTCATTTCCGTTCTCCTGTACGAGTCCTAGAGACGAACGCCCAACCATACAGAGAAAACCCTGCACTACAACTCAATGAAGCCACCACGATTCTCGGATTTATCCGAAAATCGCCGCAATTCATCGAAATATAACGTAATCCTTTTCCAGGCGAGCAGGCACCCGGGGTGACCACAAACGCCAAGGCCCGGCACATGGCCGGGCCTTGGCGGGAGGCACGAATCAGCCCGCGACGTAGGCCTGGCGCGCCTTGGCCGCGCTGGACAGCTTCAGGCGGTAGCAGCCCCACATCACCAGCAGCCAGACCGGGATGGCGTACACCGAGACCTGGATGCCCGGGATCATCAGCATGATGCCGAGGATGAAGACCACGAAGCCCAGGCACAGGTAGTTGCCCATGGGGAACCAGAAGGCGCGGAAGCCGGTACGCACGCCGTCCTTCTCCATGCGCTGGCGGAACTTCAGGTGGGAGTAGCTGATCATCGCCCAGTTGATCACCAGGGCGGCCACCACCAGGGACATCAGCAGCTCCAGCGCGTTATGCGGAACCACGTAGTTGACGATCACGGCGAGGAAGGTCACCACGGCCGACACCAGCAGCGAACGCACCGGCACGCCGCGCTTGTCCACCTTGGCCAGGGAACGCGGGGCGTCGCCCTGCTCGGCGAGGCCCAGCAGCATGCGGCCGTTGCAGTAGGTGCCGCTGTTGTAGACCGACAGCGCGGCGGTGAGCACCACGAAGTTCAGCAGGTGGGCGGCGGTGTCGCTGCCGATCAGCGCGAAGATCTTCACGAAGGGGCTGCCGCTGTAGGGATCGCCGGCGCTGTTGATGGAGGCCAGCAGCGCGTCCCAGGGGCTCAGCGAGAGCAGCACCACCAGGGCGCCGACATAGAAGATCAGGATGCGGTAGATGACCTGGTTGATCGCCTTGGGAATCACCTGCTTCGGCTTGTCTGCCTCCGCAGCGGTGAAGCCGAGCATCTCCAGGCCACCGAAGGAGAACATGATGAAGGCCATGGCCATCACCAGTCCGCTGACGCCGTTGGGGAAGAAGCCACCATGGGCCCAGAGGTTGCTGACCGCAGCCTGCTCGCCACCGGAACCGCTGAACAGCATCCAGCAGCCGAGGACGATCATGCCGACGATGGCGACCACCTTGATCATGGCGAACCAGAACTCGGCTTCGCCGAACAGCTTCACGTTGGCCAGGTTGATGGCGTTGACCACCAGGAAGAACACCGCGGCGGTGGCCCAGGTCGGTACTTCGGGCCACCAGAAGTGGATGTACTTGCCCACGGCCGTCAGCTCGGACATGCCGACCAGGGTGTAGAGCACCCAGCAGTTCCAGCCGGAGAGGAAGCCGGCGAAACCGCCCCAGTACTTGTGGGCGAAATGGCTGAAGGAGCCGGCTACCGGTTCTTCGACGATCATCTCGCCGAGCTGGCGCATGATCAGGAAGGCGATGAAGCCGCAGATGGCGTAGCCGAGGATCATCGAGGGGCCGGCGGACTTGAGCACCCCGGCCGAGCCGAGGAAGAGTCCGGTACCGATGGCGCCGCCGAGGGCGATCAACTGGATATGGCGATTCTTCAGGCCGCGTTGAAGCTCGCCCGAGTGTTGCATGTCACTCATTGCGTCACCTTTTGTTGTTGTCGTGACGGGATTTCACCCGCCGGGCTTGTGGTCCGGCGGAAGTTCGCAAGGCGGGTAGACCTTTGGTTACTGCGCGTCTGGCTGCACCTCCGGAGCGGCATTCCTGAACGCCTCGAGGGCTTCACAACGCGCAGCGATATCGAGGATGCGCGGATAGCCCGACAGGTCACAGTCGAAGCGTCGCGCGTTATAGAGCTGGGGAATCAGGCAGGCCTCCAGGTAGCCGGGCCGGCTGCCCAGGGAGAGCTTGTCGCCAAAGGACTCCAGGCCCTTTTCCACAGCCGTGAGGCCCAGGGATACCCAGTGGCGGTACCAGGCGTCCTTGGCTTCGTCGGCCACGCCCAGTTCGGCCTTGAGGTACTGCAGCACCCGCAGGTTGTTCAGCGGGTGCACATCGCAGGCGATATGCATGGCCAGGGCCCGGACCTGGGCCCGCAAGGCCGGGTCGGCAGGCAGCAGAGCCGGCACGGGGAATACTTCCTCGAGGTATTCGAGGATGGCCAGGGACTGGGCGATACGCACTTCACCGCCGGCATGGCCGGCGTCCACCAGGAGCGGCAGCAGGCCCTGGGGGTTGAGTTCGCGATAGGCCGGCAGGTGCTGCTGGCCGCCGTCCTTGACCAGGTGGACCAGCTCCTGGCGATAGGCCAGCCCCTTGAGGTTGAGGGCGATGCGGACCCGGTATGCAGCGCTGGAGCGCCAGTAGCCGTAGAGTGTGAGTTCGGTATTCATGGCATTGGGCCGATTTTTTGTTTGCGCCATCTCACTCTGGCAGCGCCGGACGAACAAGTCGCGGAACCGGCTCTTGCGGAGCGCCGGGCGGTCAATCCGGAAAGGAATCCTTACAGCCACCACTGGCCGGCGACACCGCCTGCCAGGCGCCTCGCCAGCGTAAGGTTTTCTTGACAGGGCGTTCAGCCAGGCTGCCAGCCCGGCACGCGACCGGCCGACCAGCGGCAATTTCCAACGCGCCCAGCCCGTGCGATATGAAGGCAACGCGCCATCAATCTCGCAAGGACGCCGCGCATGCCGCAAATGGACGAGCTCTACGACGACCTGGTCAACCTCTGCTACGAGTGCGTGCTGGACGAAGGCGCCTGGCGGCCGCTGCTGGAACGCCTCGCCGCCAGCACCGGCCACCAGATGGGCGCCCTGCTCTTCCTCGACCAGCGCGAACGGCGTCCACAGGTCACCTCGGTGCACCTCTGCGACCCGGCGAGCGTGGCGGCCTACAACAGCCACTACCACCAGTACGACCCGGCCAAGGAGGTGCTGGTGCCACGCCCCGTGGGCAGCTGGTACCACGACCTGGAAGACCTCGGCCCGGGGCGCATCCAGCGCGATCCCTATTACCAGGAATTCCACATTCCCTTCGGCATGAACAACATCTCCTGCATCAAGCTGCATGAGCAGGCGGATTCCGGCGTCTACCTTTCATTGCTGACAGCGGTGGGAGCACGCTCGCCAGAGATGCCGCAGCGCGACCTGCTGACCCGCTTCAGCCCGCACCTGTTGCGGGCGGCCAGAATGTCCAACCGCCTGCAAGCGCTGGAGCTGGACGTGGCCAGGCGCGACCTGCTGCTGGATCGCCACCCCGCGCCGGTCTGGCTGCTGAATACCGAGGGGCGCGTGCTCTACTGCAACCGCCAGGCCGAGCAACGCCTGCTCCAGCCGCAATTCGCCTTGCAGGGCCGTCAGGGGCGGCTGCATGGCAAGGCGCTGGATGGCCGGCTGCAAGCCCTGATCCGCCAGGCTGCCGGCCACGACGGCAAGCGCCGCGCCGGCTGGCTGCCCTTGGTCGACGAGCCGCCTAGCCAGCTTCTGGTGACCCCGGTGTCGGAAGCGGCGGCCATGACCGCCAGGCAACAGGGGCCGCTGGTGCTCCTGGCCCTGCTGGAGAACCAGCCGCAAAGCCAACTACTGGCCGAGCTGTTCCAGCTCACTCCGGCGGAACGGCGCCTGGCCGAACTCCTCGCCCAGGGTCTGACGCCCGAGGCCTGTGCCCTGCGCCTGCGGGTTTCGATCAACACCATTCGCAGCCAGCTGCGTGCGTTGTTCCGCAAGACCGAAACCGAACGCCAGTCAGAGCTGATCAATCTTTTTGCCCGCTTGCAGGGACTTTGAGCGCTATCTCCCGTGCATCCGAAATTGCGTTTTCATCTAACTGAATGATGGCGGGCATATGGCCATCTACTAAATTTCTATGCGGAATGAATGTCCGCCTGCATCCCGCGTGACGGGTCGAGGAGTCCACGCCTAGCCATCGGAGGTGGCCTGTGGAAGAAATCAGCGAACCGGAAGAGTTGCGGAAAAGCCTCGAGGTACAACAAGAACTCAGTCAGGAACTGGCGCGCATCAGGGCCGAGCGTGAGCGTTTCATGCTCGACAAGCCCCCGCCCGTCAGGAAAGCGGAACCACCACAGAGCAATATCCTGCCTTTCCCCACACGAAAACTGCCCAGCCCTGGTCTGCGCTGCGGCAACGCCCTGCTGCTGGACTACCTGTACGGCGTGGAATCCGACGCCCTGCGCGACCTGCCCGAGGAGCGCATCGATCAGCTCTTCGACCTAGCCACCAGCGCGCAGGCGGCCCGGGCCCTGCGCTGCCGGCGCCGGATGCTCGCCCGCGCCCTGGATGAAACCTGCCAGCAGGCCGGCAAGGGCGCCCGCATGTTGTGCATCGCCGGCGGCCACTTTCGCGAGGCCGAGCTGGCCCGCGAACTGCGCAACGGGCGCTACGGCGAGATGCTGGTGTTCGACGATGATCGGGCACGCCTGGAAACGGTGCGCAGCAGCTACGCTGCGCTGGGTGTGACGACCCTCCAGGGCAGCCTGGAGCAGCTCCTGGCGGGCCAGTACGACTTAAACGGCTACGACCTGGTGTATTCGGCCGGGGTGACCGAACTGCTGGACGACCGCCGCTGCGAACGCCTGGTCTACCAGTTGTTCCGCGCCGTGCGCCCGGGCGGCCGTCTGCTGCTGGCCAACTTCCGCCCCGGCATCGCCGCCATCACCTTCCTCGAAGGGCTGCTGGACTGGCGCCCGCGTTACCGCCTCGACGCGCAGATGCTTGGCCTGCTGGACGGCATCGACTACAACCAGATCGCCTCGGCGCGGGTGTTCCACGATATCGGCCAGCGCATCGTCTTCCTCGAAGCGGTGAAGTACGGCTGACAAATGGCGCCCTACGTGGAGACTCCCCCCGTAGGGTGCGCTGCGCGCACCGATTCGGGCTGCAAACCGACACCTTCGCCAGGGCATCACTCGGTCGCCGTGCGCATGGCGCACCCTACGGTCTCGTCCCGCACCAGGCCCGGAAAATGATGGGTATCGCTCCACCGATCCTGCGTGTGCTCGCTAGCCCTGCTGCAGGTGCCCGTAGAGCTTGGCGTAGAGACCGCCTTCGGCGATCAGCTGCTGGTGGTCACCGTCTTCGGCGATATGCCCGCCATCGAAGACCAGTACCCGGTCCGCCTGCTTAACCGCCGAAAGGCGGTGGGCGATGATCAGGGTGGTGCGGCCATTGAGGAAGGTCCCCAGGGCCTGGTGCAGGGCGTATTCGGTGGCGGCATCAAGGGCCGAGGTGGCTTCGTCGAGGATCACCACCTTGGGCTCGGCCAGCACCATGCGCGCGATGGCCAGGCGTTGCCGCTGGCCGCCGGAAAGACGCACCCCGGAACGGCCGACCACGCTGTCCAGGCCGTTCGGCAGGCTGCGGATGGTGTCGGCCAGCTGGGCGATCTCCAGGGCGCGCCAGCAGGCGTCGTCACTGCGTTCGCGCCCCATGGTCAAGTTCGCGCGCACGCTGTCGTTGAACAGGGCCGGATGCTGCAGGACCACGGCGACGTTGTCGCGCACCTCGGCCAGGCCGATCTCCTCCAGCCGGCAACCGCCATAGCGGATGCTGCCCGCCTGGGCACGATAGAGCCCCAGCAGCAGCTGCACCAGGGTGCTCTTGCCACCGCCGCTGGCGCCGACAATGGCCACCTTCTCGCCGGGTGCGATGGACAGGTTGAGGCCGTCCAGCACCGGCTCCTCGGCATAGGCGAAGCGCAGGCCCTTGACCTCGATGCCGACGGTTTCGCGACCCTTGAACGGGTCGACGCTGGGCTTGTACTGGGGTTCGTCGGCGCGCTCCAGCAGCTCGTTGATCCGGCCCAGGGCGGCGCCGGCGGCATAGTAGGAATACTGCAGGCCCAGCAGTTGCTCCACCGGGCCGATCATGAACCAGAGGTAGCTGAACACCGCCAGCATCTGGCCAATGGAGAGGTCGGAGAACAGCACCGTGAGCATGGCCGCGGCGCGAAAGAAGTCGATGCCGAACTGGAACAGCAGGCCGCTGGTGCGCCCCGCTGCGTCGCTCTTCCATTGGGACGCCACGGCGTAGTCGCGGACTTCCTGGGCACGCTGGCCGAGGCGGCCGAAGAAGAAGCCCTGGCGGTTGCTGGTACGCACTTCCTGGATGGCTTCCAGGGTTTCCGTCAGCGCCTGGGTGAAGCGGGACGTGCTGTCGTTCTCCAGCTTCTTCAGGTGCTTGATCCGCTTGCCCAGCTGCACCGTGGAGTAGATCACCAGCGGGTTGAACAGCAGGATCAGCAGGGCCAGCTGCCAGTGCATCCAGACCAGGATGGCCGCCGTGCCGGTGAGGGTGAGCACGGCCACCAGGAAGCGGCTCAGGGTCTCGCCGACGAACTTGTCGAGAGTGTCCAGGTCGGTCACCAGGTGGGCGGTGACGGTGCCGCTCCCCAGGCTTTCGTACTCGCCCAGGGAAATGCGCTTCAAGCGCTCGATCAGGCGGATGCGGATGCGATAGACGATGTCCTTGGCCAGCCGCGCGAACAGCCGCGCCTGCAGGACGTTGAACACCAGGGCCATACCGCGCAACAGCAGCGTGGTCACCAGCATCAGGCCGATATAGCCGACTGCATTCTCCCAGGGCTGGGGCAGGAAGTGATCCATGAAGCGCAGTGCGGCGTCGCCCCGCTGCAGCAGCACTTCGTCCACCAGTAGGGGCAGCAGCAGCGGGATGGGCACGCTGCAGAGCGTGGCCAGCACAGCGGCGAAGTTGGCCAGCCAGAGAGCCTTCTTGTGGCGCAAGGCCAGACGGCGGATTTCCGCCCAGCTCAAGCGATCAGGCATGGCAACCCCGCACCAGCCAGCGGCCCAGCAGCGGCGCCAACTCGTCCAGCGGCTGGTAGCCGTTGGTCAGCAACGCCAGCTGACCGTCGCGCTCGGCCAGCAAGGTGGGAAAACCGGCGATGCCCAGATCCTGCACCCAGGTGAAGTCGGCGGCCGTCGCCTCATGGGCGGCGGCGCCGTCGAAGGCGTCGGCGAACTCGATGCGCGGAATACCGGCCTGCTCCGCCAGCGCCACCAGGGTGGCGGCCTGGGTTACGTCACGACCCTCGGCATAGAAGGCGTGCTGGATCAGCCTGACCAGCGGCCAGGCCAGTTCCGGGGCGAGCCCGCGGGCCACCACCAGGGCGCGGCAGGCGGGCTCGGTGTCGTAGACGAACCCCTCGGGGAGCGCGCCGTCGAAGCGGAAAGGTTGTCCGGTGGCCCGGTTGACCGCCTGCCAATGCTCGAGGATGTAGCGCCTGGTGTGGCCGTCCAGCGCCGCGCCCTGCCCGGTGCGCAGACCGCCCGCCACCAGGTGCAGCGGCGCGCCGGCGGCCGCGGCTTGCGAGGCCAGGGCTTCGACCACCGGGGCGAAGCCCCAGCACCAGGAACACAGGGGGTCCATCACATAGAGCAGGCGGGCCTTGGACACACTCAATTCTCCATTGCTTGGCGCGGGTCACGGCCGATCGGATGGGGCTGGTTGCGGGCCTTGGCCAGCTCGATCTGCTTCTGCCGCTCGCGGGCGCCGGCGCGGGTCTTCTCGCTCAGGCTGTCCCAGCAGTGCGGGCAACTGATGCCCGGTGCGTAGTGCTCCGACTGGCGCTCCTCCACCGAGATGGGGTTACGGCAGGCATGGCACTGGTCGAAGTCCCCTTCCGTCAGATCGTGGCGCACAGTCACGCGGTTGTCGAAGACGAAGCAGTCACCGCGCCAGAGGGTTTCTTCCTGGGGCACTTCCTCCAGGTACTTGAGGATGCCGCCCTTGAGGTGGAAAACCTCCTCGAAACCCTGGCCGAGCATGTAGCTGGAAGCCTTCTCGCAGCGGATGCCGCCGGTGCAGAACATCGCCACCTTCTTGTGCACGGCCGGGTCGTAGTGGGCCTCGATGTACTCGGGAAAATCGCGAAAGGACCTGGTCTTTGGATCGACGGCACCCTCGAAGGTGCCAATGGCCACTTCATAGTCGTTGCGGGTGTCGATCAGCAGGACTTCGGGATCGCTGATCAGGGCGTTCCAGTCCATCGGCTCGACATAGGTGCCGACCTGCTGGTTCGGGTCCACGCCCGGCACGCCAAGGGTGACGATCTCTTTCTTCAGCTTGACCTTGGTGCGGTAGAACGGCTGCTCGTCACAATAGGATTCCTTGTGGTCGAGGTCGGCCAGGCGCGGGTCGACCTTGAGCCAGTCGAGCAGCGCGTCGATGCCTTCACGGGTGCCGGACACGGTGCCATTGATGCCTTCCTCGGCCAGCAGCAGGGTGCCTTTGACGCCGTTGTCCAGCAGGGTCTTGAGCAGGGGTTCGCGCAGCGCGACGTAGTCCTTCAGGGTGACGAACTTGTACAGCGCCGCAACAACGATCTGGGTCATGCGGGTACTTCCTCCAGTGGTCGCCCGCGTAAAGGGCGGACCGGGTGATAGAAACGACTGCGCCGGCTGGGCCGGCGCGGTGCGAAGTCTACCAAAAAGCTGCAGCGCCTTGGCTGCGTGAAATGGTCTCAGGGACTAGTGGTCGTGCTTGCTGCCGCCCTTGCAGGTCGGCGAATCCGGCGCGGCGCCCTGCTCCGCCCATTCCTCGGGCGTGTAGGTGTGCAGCGCCAGGGCGTGGACCTGCCCCATCAGCTCGCCCAGGCTGGCGTAGACCTTCTGGTGACGCTTGACGGCGTTCAACCCGGCGAACACCGGGCTGACGATCACCGCCTTGTAGTGGGTTTCCAGGCCGCGGCTGTGCATATGGCTCTCGTCCAGCACGTCGAGGTGCTGGGGCTCGAGGGCCGCCAGGGCGGTCAGGATGTGGTCTCGCTTGGACATCGGGTCACTCCGCTCAGGGCTTCTTCTTGTCCTGGGGCGCCAGCTCGCTGGTCATGTCGCTGAGCAGCTTGTTGACCTCGGGCACCGCGCCTTCCAGGCGGCTCTGGGTCAGCTGGGCGGACTGCTGGGTCAGGGCCGGCATCTTTTCCAGCACCTTCTTGCCCAGGGGGGACTCATAGAAGGCGATCAGTTCCTTGAGCTCGCTCTCGGTGAAATTGCTGGTGTAGATCTTCACCAGTTCCGGTTTCAGCTTGTCCCAGCCGACGGCCTTGTCCAGGGCCGCATTGGCCTTGGCCTGGTAGCTCTCCAGGGTGGCTTTCTTGGCAGCCGGCGCCTTGGTCTGCTCGAAGCGCTGCTCGAACATCTGCTGGACCTGGGCGTAGACCGGAACGGTGAGTTTGTCGGCACGGGCGAGCTTGAGGAAGCGCTCGGCATCGGCAGCGTGGCTGGCGGCATCGGCCAGGACCTGGCCACTGGCGCAAGCCAGCAGTACGGCGGTGCAGAGAACGCGAAGCTTGGTCATTGGGAATCCTTGTCTGGGCAGGGAACTGGGGGTTGCCCCGGGGTTGGTCATTCTGCGCTCAAGGCGATATTGGGCTCAAGCGGCGGCTTTTTTCGACACCACCGAGGCGAAAATGTGCGATAGCGCACTCCACGAAACAGTTGTCAAAATGCCATCACTTGCCCATGCTTCGAGCCGCTGGGCATGCTGTGCCGGTTTGAGAATTTATCGTGCCCATCGGCGGAGTTTCCGGTGAGGTTGTAGCCGGCTTCCCACAGCTCCCGGGCTCCGCACATACATGGACGTGCTCGATGAATAGCCATATCTCCTCCCTGCCGCCGGCGGTTTCCGCCCTCTGCGACGCCCACGGCAAGCTCTTGCCGGCGGCCGTCGGCTGGTCCAGCCGCCCCCGGCTGGACTATGCCATCCCCGGCCACTTCGGCCGGCGCAAGCGCTGGAACCACTGGTGCATCACCACCCCGCGCTGGATGCTCTCGCTGACCATCGCCGACCTCGACTACCTGGGCTACGGCGCCGCTTACTTCCTTGACCTCGACAGCGGCCAGGCCGTCGCCCATACCCAGTTGCGCCCGTTCGCCCGCGGTTGCCAATTGCCGGACACGCTGCTGGAAAGCCACGAATTCCACCACCCGCGCCTGCAAATCCTCGCCGAGGCACACCCCGGCCGCCTGCGCCTCTGCGTGATGGCGCCGGATATCGGCGGCCAGCCGCTACAGGTCGCGCTCGATGTCCTGCGCCCCAGCCACCTCGACTCGGTGAACCTGGTGGCGCCCCTCCCGGGCCGCTGCTTCCATGCCTGCAGCCGGCATATGGGCCTTCCCGCCAGCGGTGGCGTGCAACTGGGCGACCGGCATTACGACTGCCCCACCGGGCAGAGCTTCGCCGCGCTGGACTTCGGCCGCGGCGTCTGGCCGTGGAACAGCCACTGGACCCGCGCCGCCTTCGCCGCCCCGGGCGGCATCGCGGCCAACTTCGGCGCCGGCTGGACCGACGCCAGCGGCCTGACCGAGAACGCCCTGTGGTTCGGCGGCAAGCTGTCCAAACTGGACCGCCCGGTACAGATCGAACAGGCCCCCAATAGCCCACTCGCGCCCTGGCGATTGAGCACGCCCTGCCGCCGGGTGGAGCTCAACTTCACCCCCCGGCAGTTGCACCAGGCCTGCCCGCGCGTCGGCCCGATCCATGCCGATACCCGGCAATGGTTCGGCCACTTCGACGGGGTGCTGCGCAGCCCGGACGGCGACCGTGTGCCGGTGAACAGCGCTGTCGGCTGGGTGGGCGCGACCCATGCGCGCTGGTAATTGCCCGAACGGTTGAACCGAGTGCCGGGGATAGGGCCTAAACTGCGGAATCAATAGCCGGAGCCGATCCAAATGAGCCGCACAGAAACCGACAGCCTGGGACCCGTGGAGGTCGCCGAGGACGCGTACTGGGGAGCCCAGACGCAACGCTCGCTGGAAAACTTCGCGATAGGCAGCGAGCGCATGCCGTTGGCCGTGGTGCACGCCCTGGCCCTGATCAAGAAGGCCGCCGCGCGGGTCAACGGCCGCAATGGCGACCTGCCGCCTGACGTCGCCCGGCTGATCGAGCAGGCCGCCGACGAAGTACTGGCCGGCAAGCACGACAACCAGTTCCCCCTGGTGGTCTGGCAGACCGGCAGCGGCACCCAGACCAACATGAACGTCAACGAGGTGATCGCCGGCCGCGCCAACGAAGTGGCCACCGGCAACCGTGGCGGCAAGAGCCCGGTCCACCCCAACGACCATGTGAACTTCGCCCAGAGCTCGAACGACTGCTTCCCCACCGCGATGCACATCGCCATCGCCAAGGCGGTACAGCACGAACTGCTGCCGGCCATTGCCGAACTCTCCGGCGGCCTGGCCGAGCAGTCGGCTCGCCACGCCCATCTGGTGAAGACCGGCCGGACCCACATGATGGACGCCACGCCCATCACCTTCGGCCAGGAGCTGTCCGCCTTTGTCGCCCAGCTGGATTACGCCGACAAGGCCTTGCGCAGCGCGCTGCCGATGGTCCTGCAGCTGGCCCAGGGCGGTACCGCGGTGGGCACCGGCCTCAACGCCCCGCACGATTTCGCCGAAGCCATGGCCGCCGAGCTGGCGGCGCTCTCCGGACTGAACTTCGTCTCGGCGCCGAACAAGTTCGCCGCACTGGCCGGCCACGAACCCCTGGTGAACCTCTCCGGCGCCCTCAAGACCCTGGCTGTGGCCCTGATGAAGATCGCCAATGACCTGCGCCTGCTGGGCTCCGGCCCGCGTGGCGGCCTGGCCGAGGTGCGGCTGCCGGCCAACGAGCCGGGCAGCTCGATCATGCCCGGCAAGGTCAACCCTACCCAGTGCGAGGCCCTGTCGATGCTGGCCTGCCAGGTCATGGGCAACGACACCACGATCGGCTTCGCCGCCAGTCAGGGGCACCTGCAGCTGAACGTGTTCAAGCCAGTCATCGTGCACAACCTGCTGCAGTCCATCCTCCTGCTCGGCGACGGCTGCCGCAACTTCCAGCAGCATTGCGTGGCCGGCATGCAGCCGGATGCCGCGCGCATGGCCGAGCACCTCGAGCGCGGCCTGATGCTGGTCACCGCCCTCAACCCGCATATCGGCTACGACAAGGCCGCGCAGATCGCCAAGAAGGCCTACGCCGAAGGCACCACCCTGCGCGAGTCGGCCCTGGCCCTGGGTTACCTGACGGAGGAAGAGTTCGACGCCTGGGTCCGCCCGGAAACCATGCTGGGGGCCGGTCAAAATGGCTGACGGTGCGAAGCACGGCGCCACCCCGCTGGAAGGCGATGGCAAACGCATCCTGATGATTCTCGGCACCCCCAAGGGCGGCAGCCTGTGCCATGCCCTGAGCGATGCCTTCGCCCAGGGCGCGCGCAGCGAAGGCCACGTGGTCCGCCTGCTCAAGCTCGGCGAAATGCAGTTCGACCCGGTCCTGCGCGAAGGCTACGACCAGAGCCAGAACCTGGAGCCGGATCTGCTCGAAGCCCAGCGGCAGATCCACTGGGCGGAGCACCTGGTGTTCATCTATCCGGTCTGGTGGGGCGGCCTGCCGGCGCTGCTCAAGGGTTTCTTCGACCGCGTGTTCCTGCCCGGCTTCGCCTTCCGCTATCGCGGCCAGTCCCAGGCCTGGGACAAGCTGCTGACCGGGCGCACCGCGGATCTGCTGGTGACCCTGGACACCCCGCCCTGGTACTTCCGCTGGATCTATGGCGCCCCGGCGCATCGCCAGATGGTGCGCACCATACTCGGCTTCTGCGGCATCAAGACCCGCCGCCTGACCGAGTTCTCGCCGGTGCGTCCATCCTCCGAGGAACAGCGCCAGACCTGGCTGCGCAAGGCCGAAACTCTCGGCACCCGATGCTAGCGCTCTTGAGCCGGTAAACGTTGGGCTTCGCGTAGCTCAGCCACAACCTACAGGCATCCAGCCACCCGCACAGCTCTCGTAGGTTGGGCAGAGCGAAGCGAAGCCCAACAGCGGACTCCCCGGCAAACGTTGGTCACTCACCGCCTATCAATGCCGCCTCGCGCCGTGCCCGCCAGCTACGCATCAGCGACGGCGCCAGGGCGGTAAGGGCCGAACCCAGCACGACGAATACCGCACCGCCGTAGGCGATCCAGTTGATCTCCTCCGGCTGCACATGGTCCGGCCAGATGCTGGCGCAAAAGGCCACGCTGGCGAAGGTCACCAACGGGGTGATGGCGAGGGTCGCGCTGACGCGCGAGGCTTCCCAGTGCGCCAGCGCCTCGGCGAAGGCGCCGTAGGCCACCAGGGTATTCAGGCAGCAGGCAAGCAACAGCCAGCTCTGCAACGGGCTCAGTTCGAGCGTTTGCATGGGATGGGCCCAGGGTGTCAGCAGCGCGGCGCAACCGAGGTAGATCACCATCATCACCTGGGCCGAACTCCAATGCGTCAACAGCTGCTTCTGCGCCAGGCCGTAGAAGGTCCAGACGAAGGCAGACAGCAGGATGATCAGCACCCCCAGGGTGTACTGGCTCATGGAGGTGAGCAGCTCCTCCAGGCGCTGGTTGAAGAACAGGCCGAAGCCCAGGACCATCACCACGAGGCCGAAGGCCTGCCCGAGGCTGAAGCTTTCCTTGAAGATGAACAGGCTGCTCACCAGGAAGAGGATGGGCGCTACCTGGATCACCAGTTGAGTGGTACCGGGGCTGAGCATGTTCAGGCCCATCAGGTAGAACACATAGTTGCCGGTGAGTCCCCCCACCGCCAGCGCCAGCAGCCAGCCGCCGCGCGCACCCAGCGGGCGCAACGCCGGCAGCCGGCGGTTGGCGCCCAGGTAGAGGAACAGCAGCGAGCCGGCCACGACCAGCCGGTACCAGGTGACGGTCACCGGGTCCATGGTCTGCAGCACTTCTTTCAGCCAGATGGGCAACACCCCCCAGAGCACGGCCGTGACCAGGGCGAGGAACAGGCCATAGAGCCAACGGCCGGAGGAGATATGCATGAGGTGCCTCTGCGGGGAAGACCGGGCGGCGGCGCGCCAGGCAAAGAACGCCATTCTAGGAGTGGACAGGCCATGGGCACAGGAACAGTTTCGAACCTGTCGGTGGCGCAACTGTACCTGTCGCCCCGACGGCCGCTTGTCGAGCCCCGGCGCAAGGCTGGCAGCGCTGGTTAGACTCAAATAGCCAATGGGTAACGGAGGTGGTCCGATGTTCGGTCGACGCGCGTCCGACATGGCGTCAGGCACCCACTATCGCAGTGAGCGTGTCAGCGCCGTGAACGGGCAATACTTCTTCTCCACCCGGGAGGGCACCTTGGAGGGCCCCTACTTCACCCGCGTGGATACGGAACGGGAAATCGCCTACTACATCCGTCGCATGAAACAGTACGAAGGCATACTCGCCTTACGGGGCCGATGAAGCCCCCAAAAAAAGAAAGAACCCGCGCCAGGCGCGGGTTTTTCTTTTCCAAGGGGATGATCCGCTGTGACTGTGGGGGCGATTTCAATCGCTATGCGGACCGCAGGTTCGCCCTGCTGCGTCGAAGGGGGCAGCTGCGCTGCCCACAGCGAATGAATTCGCCCCCACAACAGCTTTCGAACCTTGCGCGAGCGGCTCCTGCCTTCAGCGATAGGCCTCGAACAGGCCGGTGGCGCCCATGCCGCCGCCGACGCACATGGTGACGATGCCGAAGCGCTTGCCCTGGCGCTGCAGTTCGCGCACCAGGTGGCCGACCTGGCGCGAGCCGGTCATGCCGAAGGGGTGGCCGATGGAGATGGATCCGCCGTTGACGTTGTACTTCTCGTTGTCGATACCCAGGCGATCACGGGCATAGAGGCACTGGGAGGCGAAGGCCTCGTTCAGCTCCCAGAGGTCGATGTCGTCGACGGTGAGGCCCTTGACCTTGAGCAGCTTCGGCACCGAGAACACCGGGCCGATGCCCATCTCGTCCGGCTCGCAGCCGGCCACGGCGAAGCCACGGAAGAATGCCTTGGGTTTCAGACCCAGTTCCAGCGCCTTGTCCAGGCTCATCAGCAGGGTCATGGAGGCGCCGTCGGACAGCTGCGAGGAGTTGCCGGCGGTGACCGAGCCGTCCTCGGAAAACACTGGCTTGAGGGACGCCAGGCCCTCCAGGGTGGTGTCGGCGCGGTTGCAGTCGTCGCGCTCGACCACGCCTTCCACGATGCGCTTCTCGCCGGTGGCCTTGTCTTCGACGAAGTACTTCACGCTCATCGGCACGATTTCGTCATCGAACAGGCCCGCGGCCTGGGCGCGGGCGGTGCGCTGCTGGCTCTGCAGGGCGTAGAGGTCCTGGGCTTCGCGGCTGACGCCATAGCGACGCGCGACGATCTCGGCGGTCTGACCCATGGGGTAGTAGATGCCGGGGTGTTCGAGCTTGAGCCGCGGATTGACGAAGTTGTCCTGGTTGATGCTCTTCAGGGTCAGGGTGATGGACTCGACGCCGCCGGCCACCATCACGTCGCTGCAGCCGGAAGCGATCTGGTTGGCGGCGATGGCGATGGCCTGCAGGCCCGAGGAGCAGTAGCGGTTCAGGGTCATGCCGGCGACGCCGACGCCCAGGCCCGAGAGCACCGCCACGTTGCGGCCGATGTTGTGGCCCTGGGCGCCTTCGTTGGAGCCGGCGCCGACCACGCAGTCGTCCACCAGCAACGGGTCCAGGTCATTGCGCGCCAGCAGCGCGTTCACGCAGTGAGCGGCCATGTCGTCCGGCCGGGTCATGTTGAACTTGCCACGGAAGGACTTGGCCAGGCCGGTCCGGACGCTGTCGACTATCACCACTTCACGCATGACGCACCTCGTTCTGGTTGGGATGGGAGCTGGAGTGAGCATAGTTCCGGCCCATACTCGCCCACCACGATCATTCATCCCGCGTATGCGCGCCCATCCTGTTCAGTCCTTCGCGAACGCCTTCTCCAGGGCTTCGTTGATGGTGCGCAGCACCTTGACCCGGGCGTAGCGCTTGTCGTTGGCCTCCACCAGGGTCCAGGGCGCGATCGCAGTGCTGGTGCGGTCTACCATGTCGCCCACGGCGTCCACGTAGAGGTCCCACTTGTCGCGGTTACGCCAGTCTTCATCGGTGATCTTGTAGCGCTTGAAAGCGATCGACTCGCGCTCCTTGAAGCGCTGCATCTGGGTCTCCTTGTCGATGGACAGCCAGAACTTCACGACCACTATGCCGTGGTCGTGCAACTGCTCCTCGAAGTCATTGATCTCGCTGTAGGCCCTCAGCCAGTCGGCCTGCGAACAGAAGCCCTCCACCCGCTCCACCAGCACGCGGCCGTACCAGGAACGGTCGAAGATGGTGAAGCGGCCGCGCCCCGGCACGTGTCGCCAGAAACGCCAGAGGTAGGGCTGCGCGCGCTCTTCTTCGGTGGGCGCGGCGATCGGCACTATGTGGTACTGCCGCGGGTCCAGCGCCCCGGTGACGCGGCGGATGGCGCCGCCCTTGCCGGCGGCGTCGTTGCCTTCGAACACCACCATCAGCGCATGGCCGCGCATGCGCTTGTCGCGCATCAGGCCGTTGAGCCGCGCCTGCTCGGTGGCCAGCTGCTCCTTGTACTCGTCCTTGTCGAGCTTGAGGCTGAGATCGAGGCTGTCGAGCAGGCCACGATTGTCCAGGCTGGAGACCAGGGGCGCCGCGTGGGGTTGCAGGCGCGGCCGGTCCTCGACCTTGAGCGCCGCCTGCAGGCCTTCGAGGAGGATGCGGCCAACGGTCAGGCTGCGGTAGCGCTCGTCGGCCCCCTCGATCACGTACCAGGGCGCATAGTCACGGCTGGTGCGGCGCAGCACCCGCTCGCCGTAATACACGAAGCGGTCGTAGACCTCGCTCTGTTTCCAGTCCAACGGGTTGAGCTGCCAGCTGCGCCGGGGGTCCTTCTCCAGGGTCTTGAGGCGTTCCTTGAGCTGCTTCTTGGAGAGGTGGAACCAGAACTTGAAGAGCAAGGCGCCCTCGTCGCAAAGCATCCGCTCGAGGCCCTCCACCGCGGATATCGCCTGCTCCAGCTTGGCGTCCTTGATATCACCCTCGACCCGCGCATGGAGCATCTGGCTGTACCAGTTGCCGAAGAAGATGCCGATTTTTCCCTTCGGCGGCAGCCGGCGCCAGAAACGCCACTGCGACGGCCGCGCCAGCTCCTCGTCCGAGGGGCGCAGGAAGCTCTCGACATTGATCAGCCGCGGGTCCATCCACTCATTGAGCAGCTTGACCGTCTCGCCCTTGCCGGCCCCCTCGATGCCGTTGATCAGGACGAGCACCGGGAAGCGCGCCTTCTGCTTCAGCTCGAACTGTGCCTCCAGCAGGGCCTCGCGCAATTCCAGCAGGGCCTTTTCATAGGTTTCCTTGTCGATTGAATGGCCGATTTCGGCGGATTCGAACATGCAGACCTCCTTGGCGTGATGGGGAAAAGGTAGCGGATGGCCGGGGGGCTGTCTGTGACCGCTTGTGGGATCGAATTCATTCGCGAATGAATTCGATCCCACAGATAGCCGGGCGACATCGCCGATCGGCTACTATTCGCCCTTCGCAGCCACGGGAACCCCCATGTCCGATTTCCACCACGCCCAACTCGACTGGGACGAACAGGGCCAACCGCTTTCGCGGGAATTCGACGACGTCTATTTCTCCCCCGCCTCTGGCATCGATGAGACCCGACATGTCTTCCTCAACGGCAACGACCTGGCCCGGCGCTTCGCCGAGCTGCCGGCGGGCGGGCGACTCACTATCGGCGAAACCGGTTTCGGCACCGGGCTGAATTTCCTCTGCGCCTGGCAGCTGTTCGAACGATGCGCGCCGACCGGGACGCGGCTGCATTTCGTCAGTGTGGAAAAGTACCCCCTGGCCCGCGGCGACCTGCAGCGCGCCCTCGCCCTCTGGCCGGAACTGGCGCCCCTGGCGGCCCAGTTGCTGGAGCAGTATGTCGCCGTGCACCCCGGCTTCCAGCGCATCAACCTGGCCGCCGGGCGCGTGGTGCTGACCCTGCTGGTGGGCGATGCCCTGGAGTGCCTGCCTGAGCTGGACGCGCGCATGGACGCCTGGTTCCTCGACGGTTTCGCCCCGGCGAAGAACCCGGACATGTGGAGCCCTGCCCTCTTCGCCCAGTTGGCGCGGCTCTCCGGTCCCGGCACCACGCTCGCCACCTTCACCGCCGCCGGCTTCGTACGCCGGGCGCTGAAAGAAGCCGGCTTCGCCATCAAGCGCACCCCCGGCTTCGGCAAGAAGTGGGAAATGAGCCGTGGCCTGTTCCAAGGCCAGGCCAGCGACGACAGCAAACCCTGGTACGCCCGCCCGCGCTTCGCACCTGAACGTCGCGAGGCCCTGGTGATAGGCGCCGGCCTCGCCGGCTGCGCCACGGCTGCAAGCCTCGCCGCGCGCGGCTGGCAGGTGACCCTGCTCGAGCGCCATGGCGAGCCCGCCCAGGAGGCCTCGGGCAATCCCCAGGGCGTGCTCTACCTCAAGCTCTCGGCCCACGGCACGCCGCTGTCGCGCCTGATTCTCAGCGGCTTCGGCCATACCCGGCGGTTGCTGCAGCGGCTGGAACAGGGCCGCGACTGGCAGGCCTGCGGCGTCCTGCAACTGGCCTTCGATGCCAAGGAAGCGCAGCGCCAGGCCAAACTGGCCGACGCCTTCCCCAACGACCTGTTGCACAGCCTGGACCAGGCCACGGCACAAGCCCTGGCCGGGGTCGCCCTGCCCGCTGGCGGCCTGTTCTACCCCGAGGCCGGCTGGGTCCACCCGCCAGCCCTGTGCCGGTTGCTGGCCGGGCATCCGAACATTCGCCTGCTGCCCCACAGCGAAGCCCTGGAACTGCACCGCGAGGACAACCTCTGGTGCGCCCGTGCCGGGGAGCGGCTACTCGCCGCCGCCCCCGTGGTGGTGCTGGCCGGCGCCGCCGAGGTATTGCGCTTCCCCCAGGCAGCGGACCTGCAGCTGAAACGCATCCGCGGACAGATCAGCCGGCTGCCGGCCACCGCCGAAAGCGCAACTCTCGCCACCGTGGTCTGCGCCGAAGGCTATGTGGCGCCACCGCGGGATGGCGAACACACCCTCGGCGCCAGCTTCGATTTCCACAGTACCGACCTGACCCCCACGGCCGCCGAGCACGCCGGCAACCTCGAACTGCTGGAGGAGATATCCCCGGACCTCAGCCGCCGGCTGCACGCCGCCGAGCTGGACCCGGCCCGCCTCGAAGGCCGTGCCGCCTTCCGCTGCACCACCCCGGACTACCTGCCCATAGTCGGCCCCCAGGCGGACAGCGCCGCCTTCGCCGAGGCCTACGCGGTGCTGGCCAAGGATGCGCGCCAGGTGCCCGAGGTGGCGGCGCCCTGGCTCGACGGCCTCTATGTGAACAGCGCCCACGGCTCCCGTGGGCTGATCACCGCTCCGCTGTCGGGCGAACTGCTGGCTGCCTGGCTGGATGATGAGCCCCTGCCCGTGCCGCGCGCCGTGGCCGAGGCCTGCCACCCCAACCGTTTTGCCCTGCGCCGCCTGATCCGCGGGCTGGGCGCATGAGTATGGAACCGCTCCTGCTGGAAGCCCTGGGGATAGGCGCCGTACTTGGCCTCCTGCTCGGCTTGACCGGCGCCGGCGGCTCCCTGGTCGCCCTGCCGCTGCTGCTCAGCCTGCACCTACCCCTGCGCGACGCCATCGGCGTTAGCCTCGGCGCCGTGGCGCTGTCCGCCGCCATTGGCGCCATTCCCCGCACTTTCCAGGGCCAGGTGGCCGGCCGTCCGGTGCTGCTGCTCGCCTTGAGTGGGCTACCAGGTAACGCCGTCGGCCAATGGTTGGGACGTTTCATTCCCGAGTTCGCGCTGATCCTCGGTTTTTGCCTGCTGGTGCTCTGGTCCGCCTGGCGCATGTGGCGCGGCGCCGGCCTGCCCCATGGCAAGTCCGGCCCACTGCGCAGCGGGCCACTGATCGCCATAGGTGCGGGCGTCGGGCTGCTGTCCGGGGTCATGGGGGTGGGTGGCGGCTTCCTCATAGTGCCGGCGCTGCTCTGGTTCACCCCGCTGTCGATGCTGGCTGCCACCGCCACCTCCATGGCGGTGATCGCCCTGGTCTCGGGTGGCGGCTTCTTCCTCTACCTCCTTGGCGCCCAGCCGCCCATGGCCCTGCTCGGCGGCCTGGCGGCCGGCGGCGCCATCGGCGTGCTCTGCGGCAACCTGCTGGCCACGCGTATGCGCGGCGCCACCCTGCAGAGACTCTTCGCCCTGATGCTGGTGGCGGTAAGCCTGTCCCTGGCGGCGCAAAAGCTGGTCGGCTGAAAGCTCCCGTTCCCGACCTCATATGACCAATCGATATAAAACTACCGGTAACGCATGGGGGTCGGACCCCTAAGTGCCCTTTTTCGGGCACCGACTCCCCAACGGCAACACCGGTAAGGACTTATGTGCGGCATATCTGGAGAACTGCGTTTCGACAAGCAACCGGCCGACCTGGCCGCCCTCGATAGAATCACCCACCACCTAGCGCCCCGCGGCCCAGACGCGTGGGGCGTGCATAGCCAGGGACCGATCGCCCTGGGCCATCGACGGCTGAAGATCATGGACCTCGCCGACGCCTCCGGGCAGCCCATGCTGGACCCCGAACTGGGACTGGCCATGGTGTTCAACGGCGCCATCTACAACTACCCCGAACTGCGCAAGGAGCTGCTGGCCCTGGGTTACCACTTCCATTCCGACGGTGACACCGAAGTGCTGCTCAAGGCCTGGCATGCCTGGGGCAAGGACATGCTGCCCAGGCTCAACGGCATGTTCGCCCTGGCCATCTGGGAGCGCGACAGCCAGCGCCTGTTCCTCGCCCGCGACCGGCTCGGCATCAAGCCGCTCTACCTGTCGCAGGGCGACAAGCGCCTGCGCTTCGCCTCCAGCCTGCCGGCCCTGCTCCAGGGCGGTGACCTGAATACATCGCTGGACCCGCAGGCCCTCAACTTCTATCTCAACTTCCACGCCGTGGTGCCGGCACCGCGCACCCTGGTCAAGGGCGTGGAGAAGCTGCCGCCGGCCGGCTGGATGCAGATAGACGCCGACGGCAACTGCAGCCAGGGCACCTGGTGGCAGCTGGAATACGGCCCCCGCGAAGACGAACAGATACTCGGCCTCGAGGACTGGCGCGATCTGCTGCTGACCAGCCTGCGCGACGCCGTCTCGATCCGCCAGCGTGCCGCCCGCGAAGTCGGCGTGCTGCTCTCCGGCGGTGTGGACTCCAGCCTCCTGGTCGGCCTGCTGGCGGAAACCGGCGTCGAGCAACTGGCGACCTTCTCCATCGGCTTCCAGGACACCGGCGGCGAGCGTGGCGACGAGTTCGAATACTCCGACCTGATCGCCCGCCATTACGGCACCCGCCATCAACAGCTGCGCATCGACGAGCACGAAGTGCTGGAGCAATTGCCCCAGGCATTCGCCGCCATGAGCGAACCCATGGTCAGTCACGACTGCATCGCCTTCTACCTCCTCGCCCGCGAGGTGTCGAAGCACTGCAAGGTGGTGCAGAGCGGCCAGGGCGCCGACGAGCTGTTCGGCGGCTACCACTGGTACCCGCCGCTGGCCGACACCTGCGACCCGTTCAACAGCTATCGTGCGGCCTTCTTCGACCGCAGCCACACCGAGTACCAGGCGACCGTGCAACCGGCCTGGCTCTGCGGCGACCTGGCCGGCGACTTCGTGCGCCAGCACTTCGAGCACCCCGGCGCCCTCGACCCGGTGGACAAGGCCCTGCGCCTGGACAGCACGGTGATGCTGGTGGACGACCCAGTGAAGCGGGTGGACAACATGACCATGGCCTGGGGCCTGGAGGCGCGGGTGCCGTTCCTCGACTACCGGGTCGCCGAGTTGTCTGCGCGCATCCCTTCCCGCTTCAAGCTCGGCGACGGCGGCAAGGAGGTGCTCAAGGCCGCAGCGCGCAAGGTCATTCCCCATGAGGTGATCGACCGTCCCAAGGGCTACTTCCCGGTCCCC
The DNA here is from genome assembly GCF_029871205.1 of Pseudomonas sp. BN417. Classification (GTDB taxonomy): domain Bacteria; phylum Pseudomonadota; class Gammaproteobacteria; order Pseudomonadales; family Pseudomonadaceae; genus Metapseudomonas. The sequence goes on from NZ_SSOJ01000164.1 coordinate 118,496, forward strand.
GGCCTCAAGCACCTGCAAGGCCGCACCCGCGACTGGGTGAGCGAACTGCTGCTGGACCCGAGCCAGGACCGCGGCCTGTTCCAACCGGCCATGCTCGAGCGCCTGCTGGCCAGCCCGGCCGAAGACATCACGCCGCTGCGGGGTTCCAAGCTCTGGCAGATGGCCGCCCTCAACCTCTGGCTCAACCAACAGGGACTCTGAACCGATGAAAGCCCATACCCTGCACAGCCAGCGGCTGCTGCGCGGCCAGGCGCCGTCCTACCAGCGCCTGCAGGCACAGCTGGCCGAAGGTCACCAGGAGCCTCACGAGGCGCCGCAGATACTCCACTGCGGCTGGGGCCGCCTGCTCCTCGGCCACACCTTTCCCGACCCGGCGAGCCTGGCCCGCGAGCTGCTCGGCGAGCAGCCCGGCGAGCGCGACATCGCGCTGTACGTCGCCGCGCCCCAGCAGGTGCTGGCCCAGGCGCCGCAGCAACTGTTCCTCGACCCTTCCGACACCCTGCGCCTCTGGTTTCCCGACTATCGCCCGGCGCGCCGCGGCTTCCGTGGCTTCAGCATCCGCCGGACGCAGAGCGACGCCGACTGGCTGGCGGTCAACCAGCTCTACCGCTGCCGCGGCATGCTGCCGGTGGACCAGGAGGCCATCACCCCCCTGCACCTCGGCGGGCCGGTCTACTGGCTGGCCGAGGACGAACGCGAGGGCCAGGTGATAGGTGCCGTCATGGGCCTCAACCACCGCAAGGCCTTCCACGACCCGGAGGGCGGGTCCAGCCTCTGGTGCCTGGCGGTAGACCCACAATGCAGCGGCCCCGGCGTGGGCGAGGCCCTGGTGCGCCACCTGGTGGAGCACTTCATGAGCCGTGGGTTGAACTACCTCGACCTCTCGGTGCTGCACGACAACCGCCAGGCCAAGGCGCTCTACGCCAAGCTGGGCTTCCGCGACCTGGCCACCTTCACGGTAAAGCGCAAGAACAGCATCAACCAGACCCTGTTCATCGGCCCCGGCCCCGAAGCAGGGCTCAATCCCTACGCCCGCATCATCGTCGACGAGGCCCTGCGCCGCGGCATCGAGGTGCAGGTGGACGACGCCGAGGGCGGGCTGTTCAGCCTCAGCCAGGGCGGCCGGCGCATCCGCTGCCGGGAGTCCCTCAGCGACCTCACCAGCGCCGTGAGCATGACCCTCTGCCAGGACAAGCGCCTGACCCATCGGGCCCTGGCTCGCGTCGGCATCCACCAGCCGGCCCAGCGCCTGGCCGGCAGCGACGCGGAGAATGCCGCCTTCCTCGCCGAGCACGGCAGCCTGGTGGTCAAGCCGGTGAACGGCGAGCAGGGCCAGGGCGTCGCCGTGGACCTGCGCAACCTCGACGAGGTGAATACGGCGATCGCCAACGCCGAGCATTTCGACAGCCGGGTACTGCTGGAAAGTTGCCACCAGGGCTTCGACCTGCGGGTGGTGTTGATCAACTACGAAGTGGTGGCCGCCGCCATCCGCCGCCCCGCCGAAGTGGTCGGCAACGGCCAGCACAACCTGCGCCAGTTGATCGAGTGCCAGAGCCGCAGGCGCCAGGCCGCCACCCAGGGCGAGAGCCGCATTCCCCTGGACGGCGAGACCGAGCGCACCCTGCGCGCCGCGGGCTACGGCTATGACGACGTGCTGCCCGCCGGCACCCGCCTGGCCGTGCGGCGCACCGCCAACCTGCATACCGGCGGCACCCTGGAAGACGTCACCGCGAGCCTGCACCCGGCCCTGGCCGAGGCGTCCATCCTCGCCGCCCGCACCCTGGAAATCCCGGTGGTGGGCCTGGACCTGCTGGTACCCGGCGCCGACCAGCCGGACTACGTGCTGATCGAGGCCAACGAGCGGGTCGGCCTGGCCAACCACCAGCCGCAGCCGACGGCGGAACGCTTCATCGACCTGCTGTTTCCGCTGAGCCGGATGAACTGATGCTCTTCGTAGGATGGGTGGAGCGGAGCGATACCCATCACTCCGAGCCACCGATGGGTATCGCGTTGCTCCACCCATCCTACCGATCGCCAAGGAGATGCAATGAGCAAGAGACTCCCCGACCCCGATCTCAACTACCTGCAGCAGGTGTTGCTGGAAATGCTCGCCATCCCCAGCCCCACCGGATTCACCGACACCATAGTGCGCTACGTCGCGGAGCGCCTGGACGAGATCGGCATCCCCTACGAACTGACCCGCCGCGGCACCATCCGCGCCACCGTCAAGGGCCGCCAGAGCAGCCCGGACCGCGCGGTGTCCGCGCACCTGGACACCATTGGCGCCCTGGTCCGCGAGATCAAGGACAACGGCCGCCTGGGCCTGGCGCCCGTGGGTTGCTGGTCCAGCCGCTTCGCCGAAGGCAGCCGCGTCAGCCTGTTCTGCGAAAGCCGCGTGCTACGCGGCAGCGTGCTGCCCTTGCTGGCCTCGGGTCACGCCTTCAACACCCAGGTGGACAGCCTGCCGATCAGCTGGGATCACGTCGAACTGCGCCTGGACGCCTACAGCACCACCCGCGCCGACTGCGAAAGCCTGGGCGTGGCCATCGGTGACTTCGTCGCTTTCGATCCCTTGCCGGAGTTCACCGAGAGCGGCCATATCAGCGCCCGGCACCTCGACGACAAGGCCGGGGTGGCGGCCCTGCTCACCGCCCTCAAGGGCATAGCCGAGGCTTGCCTGCTGCCGCCCATCGACTGCCATCCTCTATTCACCATCACCGAGGAAATCGGCTCCGGCTCGGCTGCGGCGCTGCCCTGGGACGTCAGCGAGTTCGTCGGCATCGATATCGCTCCGGTCGCCCCCGGCCAGCACTCCAGCGAACACGCGGTGAGCGTTGCCCTGCAGGATTCCGGCGGCCCCTACGACTTCCACCTCTCGCGGCACCTGCTGCGCCTGGGCGAGGAGCATTCCATCCCGGTGCGCCGTGACCTGTTCCGCTACTACCACAGCGACGCCCAGTCGGCGGTCACCGCCGGTCACGATATCCGCACCGCGCTGCTGGCCTTCGGCTGTGACGCCACCCACGGCTACGAGCGTACCCATATCGACAGCCTGGAAGCCCTCACCCGCCTGCTCGGCGCCTACCTGATGAGCCCGCCGGTGTTCGCCACCGATGCGGTCACCAGCCAGCAATCCCTGGAACCGTTCAGCCACCAGTTGGAACATGACGCGCAGATGGAGAGCGAGACGCGCGTCCCGACCGTGGAAAGTCTTGTAGGAAAGGGCGAAGGCAACGCTTGATGGGCGCCGCACGGACGGGCAAAGTGCCACGTAGGGACGCAATAACAACACCGGTGGTCGCCCATGCTTCGCCTTTCGGGCTGTGTGAAACCTGCAGCACTCGGTCTGGCCTTTCTCCTGCTCTGGCTCTGCAAGTCAGCCCTGGCGATGACGGCCGTGCCACTCGACCAGGATCAGCTCAGGCTCTCCCTCGGCCCCTGGGTGCATTATCTGGAGGACCCGAGGGGCGAGCTGAGCCTGGAACAGGTGCGCAAGCTGCCCGACCCTGCCTTCAGCCAGGTCCGGGGTGAACAGGCCAACCTTGGCAAGAACGCCTCGGTCTGGTGGTTCAAGGTGCGTATGGACAACCGCCAACCCCATACCCTGAGCGGCTACCTCGAAGCCAACTACCCGCTGCTGGACAACATCCGCCTCTACTACATCACACCGGACGGCCGGGTACAGGCCCAGGAGTCCGGCGACCACTTCGCCTTCTCCCAACGCCCGGTGCAGGTGCGCAACTTCTGGTTCCCCCTGGGCCTCGAGCCCGGCCAGAGCACCCTGATCCTCCGCGTAGAAAGCACCAGCACCCTCTTCGTGCCCCTGGTGTTCAGCACCTTCGATGCCAGCGCCGCCGCCCAGGAGAACCTCATGGGGTTCAACGGGGCCTTCTATGGCGTGCTCTTCGCCATGTTCTTCTACAACCTCTTCCTCTACCTCTCGCTGCGCGAGCCGGCCTACCTCTGGTACCTGGCCTACAACCTCAACGTCGGCCTGCTCGCCGCCTGCTTCGATGGCATGCTGTTCAAGCTGCTGCCCGAACACGTGGTGCTGCAGTCGGTGGCCATCTACATCTTCATGTACCTGCACTGCCTGACGGCGCTGCAGTTCAGTCGCCATTTCCTCCACACCGGCCTGCATTTCCCGCGCCTGGACCGGGTGCTGTGCGGGCTGATGGTCGCCACCCTGGCGGGGCTCCTGTCCTTCCCCCTGATCGGCCTGCACGCCTGGAACATCCTGGCCAGCCTGACGGTATCCGGCATCTCCGCCTTCCTCCTGCTCACCGGCGTCTACGTCTGGCGCAAGGGGCTGCGCTACGGCTCCTACTACACCCTGGCCTGGGGCGTGCTGCTGTTCGCCTTCATCCAGATCACCACCGGCTCCCTGGGGGTGGAAGTGCTGGGGCTGTTCGGCGCCACCGTGGTGAAGATCGGCGTCACCATCGAACTGATCACCCTCTCCATCGGCCTCGCCGACCGCATCAATACGCTCAAGGAAGAAGGTTTCCTCTCGCGCCAGGCGGCCGAGCAGGCGAACGTCGAAAGCCAGGCCAAGAGCCGTTTCCTGGCCAAGATGAGCCACGAGATCCGTACCCCGCTCAACGGCGTGCTGGGCATGCTGCAACTGCTCAAGGAAACCCCGCTGGACCGCAGCCAGCGCTTCTATGTCGACACCATCTCGAGTTCCGGCACGGCACTGATGGCGGTGATCAACGACATCCTCGACTTCGCCCGCATCGAGTCCGGCAAGCTGGAGCTGGAACATATCGAGTTCGACCTGGAAGACCTGGTCTCGGAGACCCTCGGCCTCTTCACCGCCCAGGCCATGGACAAGCGACTGGGCCTGCACCTCAGCCTGGACGCCGGGGTACCCCGGCGTATCCAGGGCGACCCGACGCGCCTCAAGCAAGTGCTGATGAACCTGCTCGGCAACGCCCTCAAGTTCACCGCCGAAGGGCATGTCGCCCTCAACCTCGCCATGCGCCACGACGCCACCGGCAAGCCGCACCTGGTCTTCAGCATCTGCGACAGCGGCATTGGCATCCGCGCCGAAGCCCTGACCCAGCTGTTCAACTCCTTCGCCCAAGGGGATTCCAGCACCACGCGCCGCTATGGCGGCAGCGGCCTTGGCCTGGCCATCAGCAAGGAGCTGGTGGAATTGATGGGCGGGCGCATCGACGTGCAGAGCACCCCAAACCAGGGCACCCGCTTCAGCTTCGACATCCCCCTGCAAACGGGCGAATTCAACACCGACGACCTGAACCAGTTGCTCGACGGCCGTACCGCCCTGCTCGCCTGCCAGGATGCACTCGGCCTCGATGCCCTGAGTCGCCTGCTCGGCCGCTGGGGCATGCGCTGCGAACGCTGCCAGGACCCGGACAAGCTGGTCGACCGACTGGAGGATTTCGCCGTGCCGCCGCTGCTGGTGCTGATGGCGCCCTGGCCCGGCGACCCGGAGCGCTGGCTGGAGTCGCTGCGCCCGCACCTGGAACACGGCCAGCGGGTGCTGCTGATCTGCCCGCCGGAACGCTGCCAGCACCTGCCGCCGGGTGCCGGCCTGCGCCTGCGCGCGATGGCCCAGCCGCTGACCCTGGCGCACCTGCGCGAGACCCTGCAGGCGCTCTACCGGGAACGCCGCCTGGAAGAACGCACGGAGATCCAGGAAGCGCGCCGCCGGGTCAGCGCCACGCCCTGCATCCTGGTCGCCGAGGACAATCCGGTGAACCAGATGGTGGTCCAGGGCTTCCTCAAGAAGCGCGGCTACCTGGTCCGCACTGTGGCCAACGGCGTGGCCGCAGTGGACGAATACGAGCGCGACCCGGAAGGCATCCAGCTGATCCTGATGGACTGCGAGATGCCGGAGATGGACGGCTTCGAAGCCACCCGGCAGATCCGCCGGATCGAGCGCAACCGCAACTGGCCGGCGGTGCCCATAGTCGCCCTCACCGCCCACATCCTCGACGAGCACCGCCAGGCCGGAGCCGCCGCCGGCATGGACGACTTCCTCGGCAAGCCCCTGGACAGCGCACTGCTGTTCAGCACCCTGGAACGTTTCATCCTGCGCCAGAACGTGGATGGATGACGCCGCACGGCGGCGGGGTTAGCATTCCGCCGCCGCTGGAGACACCTGATGCTCATCCCCTTTGACCTGCTCGAAGCCGACACCCTGACCCGCCTGATCGAGGACTTCGTCACCCGCGAAGGTACCGACAATGGCGACGACACCCCACTGGAAACCCGCGTCGAACGCGTTCGCCATGCGCTGAAGAAGGGCGAGGCGGTGATCGTCTACGACCCGGACAGCGAGCAGTGCCAGCTCATGCGCAAGCTCGACGTGCCCAGGGAATGGCTGGAGGAATGAGCCGGCCGCAAATGCTCTGCGCATGCATTGTGGGGGCGAATTCATTCGCGATGGGCAGCGCAGCTGCCCCTGAAGACCCGAATGGCGAACCTGCGGTTCTCTCAGCGATTGAAATCGCCCCCACAGGTACAGCACCCAATCCCGCAGTCAGGCGCTGAGGCTTCAAAGCCCCGCCGCCTGCACCGGCTGGCTCAGGGGAACACTACGTTCGGCCTTGGCCATCCGGGTGATTTCCACCTTCATCTTGTCCTTGCCCAGCAGGTAATCCACCAGACGCTGCGAGAACGGCCAGTAGTTCAACTCGGCAGTCAGGGTGACAGGCCCCACGGCATCCGCCGGCACCTGGAAGGAGAACTCACGGACGTCGTAGCCCTTGGGCAGGATGCGGTTGTCCGAGAGGATCTGGGTGGCATTCCATACCTCGATATCCAGTTCCTTGCCGTCCTTGTCGCCCAGGTGGACCTTGAAATTGCGGGTATCAGGCTCGGTTGCGCCTTCCTTGATCGCCCCCAGCCGATAGAACTCCCGGCCCGTGCCATCCACGGCATGGAAGTCGATCCAGACCTCGCGGCCCTCGGGGAAACCGGTGGGCAGTTTGTGCCCCGCGCCGACATTGGCGACCTTCACGCGGACCGATACATCCTGGCCGGGTACCAGGCCGTCGGCCATCGGCTCGAACTCGATCGTCGCCGCCCGGGCCAGTGATTCCCGCGCACGCTGGGCCGCCTCCTTCTGCCCCAGGTATTCCAGTACCGCCGCATTGGCGCCGGTGAACCAGTGGGAGGCCACATCGGCGCGCTCAGGCCCCATGACCGCCGCCTTGCCGGCGAATCCCGGCATGTGGCAGCTCTGGCAGGTCTCACCATTGAAACTGTATGGGCTCTCCAGCCACTCATCGTAGGTGCGCTCGACCGCCACGGTGCTGAAGGGGTGGGTCACGTTGTGGCAGGTGGCGCAGAAGTCCGAGCGAGTGTGCAGGCTTGAGTAGACGGTGTCGTGGTAGGGCGACACCGCGTCACGGCGCGGGCCGAACTTGGTCGGCTTGCCATGGGCCCGCGGACTCAGCACATAGGCGCCGTTGTCCAGGCCGGTTCGTGCGCTGATGTTGTGGCAGGTTTCGCAATCCACGCCCGGCATGGGGTTGTTCCGGGCTGTGAACTCCACCGACGCACGATTGACCGTGGAATTGATCTGCCCCGTGGTCAGGCCGACGGGCGTGTGGCAACCCGTACAGAAGTTGTCGACCTTGCCTTCGGTCGCCTCGCTTGCCTTGCGCAGCAGCGCCCGATAGATGGGCTCATCCCAGGATTGGGACATCATCGAGGTGCGCCACTGCTGGTAGATCTCCCTATGGCAGGCACCGCAGACCTGGGCATCATCGAAATCCTTGGTACTCAGCAGGACGTTGTTCGGCGTATTGGCCCTATGGGGAAAGAAGGGCAGACCGTTCTTTTCCTCCATCAGCCGGGAACGCGCCGGTTCCAGCCACTTGTCATTGTCCTGGGGGGCTTCGGCGACCACCGACTGGGTCGCCAGTAGAATGACCAGGACGAAGCCGAACATCCTGAAGTTCCCGGTGCCTGGATTCGCGGGGGTCGATGGATCAGATGACTTCCTTACCAAGCCGACCATGTCGTTCCCTCGCCGGAATCAAACAGCAGCAGGACGCAAGCACGAAGCGGCAGATTAACGGCAAAATCCGCCACGTTCGGCGCTTTTATCCGAAATTGAACCTGTATTCCCCGTTCACGGGGTGTTAGTCAGTAGTAGATGGGGGCCGTGCCTGCGTCAAATTCAAGGCGAATCACTAATCCGCAGATTCATATGCCATATCCATTTGAATTTACTTGGTTTATTTGCAGCAGATGGAGAAGAGAAAAGGCGATGAATGGCGATAATTTCGCACCAGCGACATCTCGGCCAGATAAAGCGGCGGGCACAAAAAGGCCGCCAGAACGGCGGCCAGACAAAGCACAGAGCACCAATAGACTCTGGAGTCAGAGTGTAGAAGCTTCGCTACGAATTGATGACAGAACTGCAGTAAACCAGGTGCATTTCGTCGGTAATTTCGGCAATTTGCATGGCAACCGCTCTAACTCGCACATTCCGCTCCGGAGTCGCTTTCCATTCGGCGCATCCGTCCCACTTGCTGGCATCTCCCACCGTAGAAATTTCGTACAGCGCGGCAACCTTGAGTGCCTACAAACAGCCTCGCTAAAGTCCCTGCCGTCACGGCACTGACCGCGACCGGGCGTCGCAACCCGGACCTTACGCAGGACACGGTATGCCCTTGGGCCTCTTTGCGCTCTATGGCGGGCCGTGCAGGGAAGGCTTCGGCCTTACCGGGTTTTCCTCGCGTGACCGGTTTGCGACCCCTGCATGGCCCGCCACCCTACTGCCCCGAACGGCAGGTGGCGGCTCCTCTACCACGCAAGGAAGCAAGGATATGCACCCCCCATTCCGTTCCGGAAAAGCCAGGGTCACGGTAGCGTCACTCCCCAGCACGGAGGTCCGTCATGACTGAATTCAGGCCCGTCCCCGTGCCGTCCCAGCCTTACGACGACGTCCTTTTCATCAACACCGGAGCACCTTCTTCCCACCTGTTCGAAGCCGCCAGCCAGCGCATGGCCGCCCTCGGCGATCTGCTGCAGATGCTGGAGAACGGCACCCGCTTCACCTTCATGCCCCAGGAGACCGCCCGCCTGGCCTCGGCGCTCGGGCTGCTGCTCGCCGATGCCCGGGCACTGCACGAGGCGGCCTTCCTGCGTGCCCAGGAGGAAGAGAGCCAGAAGCCGAGGGAGGCGAAACCATGAGCCCACGCCCATGCCGACTCCAGGCGCCGACCGCACGGCGCCTGTTCCGAACCATTGCGCCAGGGGGCCGGACTAACGCTCAGGACCTGACCAAGGTACTGCCGCCATGACCGGACAGCGGCGCCAGCCTGCATCCCGCATCCCCCCGCCAGCGCTCAGCTTCGGCATCGAGCAGGAGTTCTTCATCGCCGATCTGCGCAGCCGCAACATCGTCCGCCGACGCCCACGGCGCTTCTTCCAGGCCTGCCAGCAGGCCTTTGGCGAGCAGATCACCACCGAGCTGCTGCAGAGCCAGGTGGAACTGGTCACCCCGATACTCGACAACCTCGCCAGCGCCCGCGCCTGCCTGCTGGAAACCCGCGCCAGCCTCGGCGCCATAGCCGAGGACTTCGGCCTCGGCATACTTGCCAGCGGCACCCATCCCCTGGCGCTCTGGCGCGAACAGGAAGCCACCCGTGAACCGCACTACGAGCAGCTGTTCGGTGACTTCCAGATAGTTGCCCAACGCAACCTGCTCTGCGGCCTGCACATCCATGTCGGCGTGCCGGACGGCGTGGACCGCATCAGGGTCATGAACCGGGTGATGCCCTGGCTTCCGCTGCTGTTGGCCCTCAGCAGTTCCTCGCCCTTCTGGGAGCGCAAACGCACCGGCCTGATGAGCTACCGCCAGGCGGCCTACGACGAGTGGCCGCGCACTGGCATTCCGGACCATTTCAGCAACGAGCGCGCCTACCGCCGCTATGTCGAGCTGCTGCTGAAGACCGGCTCAGCGACCAGCGACAGCGATATCTGGTGGGCCATCCGCCCCTCGGTGCGCTATCCCACCCTGGAGCTGCGCATCACCGACGCCTGCCCGGTGGTAGAGGACATCCTCTGCATCGCCGCCCTGTTCCGCGCCATGGTCCACCAGGCCGTCGCCTCGTCCTCCGGCATCGACCGCCACAACGAGATGACGCGGCTGGTGATCGACGAGAACCGCTGGCGGGCCAAGCGCTTCGGCACCGAGGCCACCTTCCTCGACCTGGACAGCCGGCGCAATGTCGCCATCGCCCAATGGCTGGAGATGGCCGGAGCCCGCTTCGGCGAATCCCTCGATGCCCACGACGACGGCGCGGCCATGGCGCAGGCCCGCAGCATCCTCGACCAGGGCAGCAGCGCAGCCCTGCAGCTGCGCCGCTACAACGCCGCACGGCGGACCGGACTGGCGCGCCGGCAAGCGCTGGCATTGGTAGTGGACGAGCTGATGGAGGTCTCGCGCCGCGGCGGTTACGCCTAGAGCCAGTACTCCCAGAAGCGCCCGATCCTTTCGCTGGCGCGGGCGCGGACGGGACGCTCCCGCCACCGCTCCAGGGTGAGCTCCTCCGAGTTCTTCAGGTCCTCGAGGAAGGCGTTGCGCATTCGCCCGCCGAAGTCGGTGCCGAGTACCACCACATTGACCTCCTGGTTATGCAGGAAGCTGCGCCAGTCGAGGTTGGTCGAGCCCACGGTGGACCAGACGCCGTCAATCACGCCCGCCTTCACATGGAGCAACGCGTCACGGCGCTCGTAGAGCCTGATCCCGGCCTCCAGCAGTTCGCGGTAGTAGGCCCGCCCGGCGTGGAACACCAGCCAGGAGTCGGTGCTGCTGGGAATCACCAGGCGCACGTCGACCCCACGGACCACGGCATCCTTGAGGGCGTCCAGCAGCTGCGGGTCGGGCACGAAGTAGGCGCTGGTCAGCCAGATTTCGCTCTGGGCGCTGTGCAGCGCGGAGATCAGGGTGGCGTAGATCTGGCTGTAAGGTTCCTCCGGCGAACTGCCGATGGCGCGCACCACGTCGCTGCCCTTGCGTTCCAGCGGCGGGAAGTAGTGCCGCGCGACCAGGATCCCGCCCTTCTGCCTGTCCCAGGTGCCGATGAACAGCTTCTGCAGTTCGGCCACCACCGGTCCCTCGATGCGCAGGTCAGTGTCGCGCCAGGGCAGCTCGTCGCTCGGCGGCTCCCGGGCTCCCGAGCCCAACGAGCCTCCGGAATAGACCCCGCTGATGTTCACCCCACCGAGGATGGCGACGCGGCCGTCGACTATCAGCAGCTTGCGGTGGTCGCGCTGGTTGACGTCCCAGCCGGCCTTGGCGGTCATGGGGTTTACCGGGTTGAACTCCACCAGTTTGATCCCCGACTCGCGCAGCCGGGCGAAGAACGCCTTTGGCGTTCTCAGGGTGCCGACGCTGTCGTAGATCAGGTTGACCTGCACGCCGCTGCGCTGCTTGGCGATCAACGCGTCGGCGAAGCGCAGCCCGACTTCGTCGGCTTCGAGAATGTAGGTCTCCATGTTGATGTGGTCACGCGCGGCATCTATCGCCTCGAACATCGCGTCATAGGTCTGCGGACCATCCTGCAGCAGGTCGACCTTGTTGCCGGCCGTGAGCGGGCTGCCGACCAGGGACTCTTCGATCGCCAGGTGCAGGTCGAAGATATTGGTTTCCATGCCGGGGGCCTTGAGCCGGTCGAGGATGGCCTTGCTGCGCTCCTTCGACAGCGGGCCGCGCGTGCCATCCACCTGCACCGGGGTGGCCGGCGAGTGGACCATGTCGGGGTTGATATGGGGCAGCGAGGTACAGCCCAGGAGGAGCGATGCATAGAGCGCCACCAGGACACGCGCCACTGTCCCTGATGACGGCAGGTTCATCCAGCATCCTCCAGTGGAGGGAGGGTCATTGCCCAGTAATGTCCATCAGCAGCCCTGGAGGCTGCTTTCCGGGTTGCCTTGCCTGATTCGACAGTGGGCCAGCGGGAAAGGTTGAGGGAATTTTCCGGGCAGGGAAGCCTGGGCCCGCCCCTTTCTCAGGACGGAGAGAAGCGCGGCCCGAGCAGGATGACGGTGGCACCCAGCACGCAGAGGGCGGCCCCCAGCCAGTCGCTGGCCAGGGGCCGGGTACGCTCCACCAGGCCGAGCCAGAGCAACGAGGCGACTATGTAGATGCCGCCGTAAGCCGCATAGGCGCGGCCGGCGTAGGCAGCCTCCACGCGGGTCAGCAGCAGGGCGAAGAGGGTCAGGCTGAGCAGCCCGGGAGCGATCCACCAGGCGCTCTTGCCCATCCGCAGCCAGAGCCAGAAGGCGTAGCAGCCGGCGATTTCGAAGAGCGCGGCGAGGAAGAACCAGAGGTAGTTGAGCATGGGGTAGTTTCCTTGGATACCGGGTGGGCTGGGGTTCTCCTCACCCCCGGCCCCTCTCCCAGGGAGAAAGGGGAGATAAGCGGCCCTTCGCCCGCATTCAGAACGTGGCTAGCCGTGCACGCCGCCTTCGCGTTCCCAGGCGCAGCGCACCCGCAGGTTGTCTTCCTGGGGGCTGTGCAGGCCCTGTTCACTTTCCCAGCGGAAGGTATGGATGCCGTTGAGCTCGGTCTCCAGGTGGACCACGGCGCTGCTCCAGTAGAGTTGCCTGAGCAGGGCCTCGAACGCCTTGACCCAGAGACTCCACTCGTACTCCACCGCCGGGTAGCTGGCGCCGAAGTGGATCACCTGGGTACGGAACAGGCCCTCGCCGGGCTGTTCGCAACAGGAAAACATCTCGCGACCGAGGAAGGGCCAGGCCTCGCCGCTGGGCAGGCTGTCCAGCACGCGGCGGTTGGCATCGCGGCGCAGGCGATGTTCCTGATCGTCGAGCGACGGCCAGTCGCGGATGCAGCCATAGACGATGGATTCGGACTCCACGCGGGCACTCCAGTGAAACAGTGGCAGCCTTCTAACACAGGACTGCCACGGGAGAAAGGAACTGCGTCGAAGTCCTCAGCGGTGGCCACGGCCCAGCAGCCAGGCCAGCAGGGACATGACCAGTGCCAGGCCACTTAAGACCATGAAGGGCGCCTGGTAGCTGCCCGCCAGGTCGCGACCGAGGCCGGCGAGAATGGGCGCGAGGCTGGCCAGGCCGTAACCGGCGAACAGCATCATGGCGGTCCAGCGGCTCACCGCCAGCGGGGTATGTACCTCATACAGCGGCAGCACCATGGACAGGGCGAAGGAGCCGCTCAATCCAAGGCCCAGCAAGGCGGCCCAGACCTCCGGCAGCAGGGTCGGCTGGAAGCAGATCATCCCCAGGCAGACCGAGCTGATGAGGCCGCAGACCAGCAGCAGCTGGTAACGGTTGTCGAAGCGCTGCGCCAGCCAGGGAAGCACGAACGCGCTGGGCAGGCCCACCAGCATGAACAGGCTGAACAGGCTGTTGCCGCGCAGCAGACTGAGGCCGGCCTCGTGGTAGCGGGCCACCAGCCAGGTGGTGAGGGCGTAGAAGAGACCGGCCTGCAGGGCGAAGAAGGCGGTGATCAGCCAGGCCCGCGGTTCGCCCCAGGGCAGGCCGCCCTGCGCCGCCTCGCCGGCGGACTCGGCGCGGTTGGGCAGGCGCAGCCAGAGGAACACGGCGAGCAACGCGGGAATGGTCCAGAACGCCAGGCCGAAGTGCCACTGGTCCCCCAGCAGGCGGGTCACGGGAATCGTCAGCACGGCCCCGGCCGCGCCGCCCATGGTCATGCTCAGGGAGTACCAGGCAACCACCCGGCCCACCTGGTCATGGAAATGGCGCTTGATGAAGCCGGAAAGCAGCGGCCCGGCCACTGCTATGCCGGCGCCCATGGCCACCGCGCTGCCGATGAGTACGGCGCTGGCGTGGCTGGCCAGGCGTGCCAGCAGGGCCACGCCGATCAGCGCCAGGCAGGCGGTGATCACCCGCTCCAGGCCGTAGCGCACCGCCAGGCGCGGCGCCAAGGGTGCCAGCAGGCCCATGCAGAGCACCGGCAAGGCGGTGGTGAGGCTGATCAGGCTGCGGCTGAGGGATAGTTCGAAGGCGATGCGCTCGATCAGCGGCGCGAGGGAAGTGATGCCGGGCCGCAGGTTGATGGCGGCAAGCACCAGCGCCAGCATCAGCAGCGCACGGGAAAGGGGTTTCACTGTGGGTCCATCCGGGTTGGCGATCAGGCCGGGGGAGAAACCCTACTCCCCCGGTCCACCGCCGGGCAACCCCGGACGACGCGGAAGCTGACCGATCGGACAGTGGCGATCAGGCGTGGCTCCGGTTCTTGGCACGCATCCTGGCCGACATGCTGGCCATCTCGTCGTAGAGCGCGTCCGGGTTCTTCTGCTTCAGCGCCCAGGCCATCCGGCCCTGCTCGTGGGGGAGGATCATGAAGGTGCCGGCGGCCACTTCCTGGAAGATGTACTCGGCGATGTCGGTCGCGCTGATGGGCGAGCTTTCCAGCAGTTTGCCCACCTGCTGCTTCATGGCCGGGGTCGGGCCGCGGAAGGAGTCCAGCAGGTTGGTCTGGAAAAAGGACGGGCAGACCACGTGAACGCCCACGCCCTCCTCCTTCAGCTCGATCAGCAGGCTTTCGGACAGGGCCACCACGCCGGCCTTGGCCACGTTGTAGTTGCTCATGGCCGGGCCCTGCATCAGTGCCGCCATGGAGGCGACGTTGACGATCCTGCCCTTGCTCCGCTGCAGCAGCGGCAGGAAGGCCTTGCAGCCCTTGACCACGCCCATCAGGTTGATTGCGATCTGCCAGTCCCAGTCTTCCAGCGACAGCTCCTCGAAGAAGCCACCCGAGGCGACGCCGGCGTTGTTGACGATGATGTCGATGCCACCCAGCTTCTCTTCGCAGGCCTGGGCCAGCGCGGTGAGCTGGCTGTAGTCACGGACGTCGCAGCGTTGGGTGAAACCGTCGCCGCCAGCCTCGCGGACCAGCCTGAGGGTTTCCGCCAGGCCCGGCTCGTTGACATCGGACAGGGCCAGCTTCCAGCCTTCGCGCGCCCAGCGCAGGGCGATTTCGCGGCCGAGACCGGAACCGGCGCCGGTAATCATGATTCGGTTCTGCATGGTGAGGTGCCTTTCTGCTGTGTGCGATAGATGAGCCGCAGTGTAGCGAAGGCCATAGTGGCTCAACCCTTGAATCACGGCGCTGAATGATGGGGGTGAAACACCGCTAGCGGCGCCGCAGCAGGCGATTCAGCAGCAACCCATAGGGCACCAGGTTGAGCAGCAGCACCAGGGTCCCGAGCCAGAGCTGGATACCCGGCGTGAGGCCCGCCGGATAGATCAGCGGCACCAGGTAATGCTCGATGAAGCCGCCACTGTAGCCCTGCTCCCCCGCCGCCAGGCGCAGACGGTTCTCCAGGGGGGTGAGGGGGCAGATGAGGTGGAGGAATTCCGCCGTGGCGCCCCAGACCA
This sequence comes from Pseudomonas sp. BN417, assembly GCF_029871205.1. Classification (GTDB taxonomy): domain Bacteria; phylum Pseudomonadota; class Gammaproteobacteria; order Pseudomonadales; family Pseudomonadaceae; genus Metapseudomonas. The sequence goes on from NZ_SSOJ01000164.1 coordinate 133,865, forward strand.
CCGCCGGCAGATGCAGCAGGGCCAGACGCGGCCACTGCAGCACCAGCAGGCCACCCACGACCACGAAGAGGATGAAGGCCAGGTGCAGGAGCAGCACGGCATCTGCGGCGATTCTGTAGGTCATGGTGCGGCGTCCATACAGTCTTTTTCCTTGAACCAACGGAAATAGCGGTCAGTCGGTTACTGCAGGCACATTCAATTTGCCATCAATCCACAACGGCCGTGCCCTGGCGTTCCGACCTACCGAGGAGTCACCGCCTATGATCACCATTCTGCTGCTCATTATCCTGATCCTGCTGCTGATCGGCGGTCTGCCGGTCTTCCCCCATTCGCGCAACTGGGGCTACGGCCCTTCGAGCATGGTCGGGGTGCTCCTGGTCATAGTGGTGGTCCTCCTGTTGTTCGGCATGATCTAGCCGCGCAATCCCGTAGGTTGGGCTTCGCAGGCTCAGCACCAACCTACGCCCCCTCCGAAAAGGAAAAGGGCAGCCCGAAGGCTGCCCCGCATCTTGCGCGTCAATTGGCCGGATCAGTGGGCGGTGGCACCGCTGGCGCCCAGGCCGGTCTGCGAACGCACGAATTGCGCGCGGAAGCGTGCACGCTCCTCGCCCGCCGCGGCCGACTTGTCGGTAATGGAGAAGAGCCAGATACCGACGAAGGCCACCAGCATGGAGAACAGCGCCGGGTACTCGTAGGGGTAGATGGCTTCCCCGTGCCCCAGCACCGTCACCCAGACGGTTGGGCCCAGGACCATCAGGCTCACCGCGGTGACCAGGCCCAGCCAGCCGCCGACCATGGCGCCGCGGGTGGTCAGCCTCGGCCAGTACATGGAAAGGATCAGCACCGGGAAGTTGCAGCTGGCCGCGATGGAGAAGGCCAGGCCGACCATGAAGGCGACGTTCTGCTTCTCGAACGATATCCCCAGCCCGATCGCCAGCACACCGAGGATCAGCGTGGTGATCCGGGTTATGCGCAACTCGTCCTTTTCCTTGGCCTGGCCCTCCTTGATCACGTTCGCGTAGAGGTCGTGGGACACCGCCGAGGCGCCGGCAAGGGTCAGGCCGGCGACGACCGCGAGGATGGTGGCGAAGGCCACGGCGGAGATGAAGCCGAGGAAGACGCTGCCGCCCACGGCGTCGGCCAGGTGCACCGCCGCCATGTTGTTGCCGCCGATCAGGCCCCCGCTGGCGTCCTTGAAGGCCGGGTTGGTGCTGACCAGCAGGATGGCGCCGAAGCCGATGATGAAGGTCAGGATGTAGAAGTAGCCGATGAAGCCGGTGGCGTAGAACACCGACTTGCGGGCTTCCTTGGCGTCGCGGACGGTGAAGAAGCGCATCAGGATGTGCGGCAGGCCGGCCACCCCGAACATCAGCGCCAGCCCAAGGGAAATGGCCGAGACCGGATCCTGCACCAGGCCGCCGGGGCTCATGATGGCCTCGCCTTTCGGGTGGACCTTGATGGCCTCGCTGAACAGGGTGGCGATATCGAAGTCGACCTCCCTGAGCACCATCAGTGCCATGAAGGTCGCGCCGAAGAGCAACAGCGCCGCCTTGATGATCTGTACCCAGGTGGTGGCCAGCATGCCGCCGAAGAGCACGTAGCAGACCATCAGGACCCCGACCAGGACCACCGCCACGTGGTAGTTGAGGCCGAACAGCAACTCGATAAGCTTGCCGGCGCCGACCATCTGCGCGATGAGGTAGAGGGCTACCACCACCAGCGAGCCGCTGGCCGACAAGGTGCGGATCGGCCGTTGCCGGAGGCGGTAGGAGGCGACATCGGCGAAGGTGTACTTGCCGAGGTTGCGCAGCCGTTCGGCGATCAGGAAGAGGATCACCGGCCAGCCAACCAGCCAGCCGATGGCGTAGATCAGGCCGTCGTAGCCCGAGGTGAAGACCAACGCGGATATCCCCAGGAAGGACGCGGCGGACATGTAGTCGCCGGCAATCGCCAGGCCGTTCTGGAAGCCGGTGATGCTGCCACCGGCGGTGTAGAAGTCCGCCCGCGACTTGCTGCGTTTCGACGCCCACCAGGTGATGCAGAGCGTGAAGCCGACGAAGGCGACGAACATCAGGATGGCGGGGAGGTTCAGCGGCTGGCGCCCCGCAGCGCCGTCGGCGGCCCACAGGGCCGGTGCAACGGCCGACAGGCCGATGGCCAGAAGGATGCGCACATTCATTGCCGTACCTCCTCGAGGATTTCCTGGTTCAGGCGGTCGAATTCACCGTTGGCGCGGTAGACGTAGATGCCGGTCAGCAGGAATGCCAGGACATCCAGGCCGATGCCGATGGGGATGCCCCAGGTCACTGGCGAGCCGGGGCCGATGCGCGAGCCCAGCAGGTCGGGGGCGAAGGCGATCACCAGGATGAAGGCCAGGTAGAGGCCGAGCATGATGGCCGAGAGCAGCCAGGCGAAGCGCTGCCGTCGGGAGACCAGTTGATGGAATCGTGGGTTCTGCAGAATCCGCTGGTTGATCGGGTCGGTCATTGTTGTTGTCCTCATTGGCGCGAGTTGCTCGCGGCCCGAATCTAGGACAACGGTACTTATTCGATAGCCGACCTTGGTTGTAGACCCGTTGGCCCCGGTTACCGGCCAAGCCCCATGCAGCTTGGCTTCCGGGCCGGCGAGGACTTTGGGGCTGAATCTATTTCCCACACTACTTGCAGAAATTTCCCAGCCATTCGCTGGAATCGGGGCATTCCGATTGTGCGGGAGAACTGTAGGAGCGAGCTTGCTCGCGAAGGACGAGTGCAGCACCACTCGCCAGCAAGCCGGCTGCTGCTGCCCCTCCCCCGCACTCCGGGAACCGCTCTCGCAAGCATGAAAAAGGGCAGCCCGAAGGCTGCCCCAAGTCATGCAAGTGGATGGGTCGGATCAGTGGGCCACGGCACCGCTGGCGCCCAGGCCGGTCTGCGAACGTACGAACTGCGGGTAGAAGCGTGCGCGTTCCTCGTCCGCTGCGGTCGACTTGTCGGTGATGGAGAAGAACCAGATACCGATGAAGGCAACCAGGATCGAGAAGAGCGCCGGGTACTCGTAGGGGTAGATGGCGCTTTCATGGCCGAGGATCTGTACCCAGATGGTCGGGCCGAGAATCATCAGGCCCACCGCCGTGATCAGTCCCATCCAGCCGCCGATCATCGCACCGCGGGTGGTCAGCTTCTTCCAGTACATGGAGAGGATCAGTACCGGGAAGTTGCAGCTGGCGGCGATGGAGAAGGCCAGGCCGACCATGAAGGCGATGTTCTGCTTCTCGAAGAGGATGCCGAGGCCGATGGCGACAACGCCCAGGATCACGGTGGTGATCTTCGATACGCGCAGTTCGTCCTTCTCGCTGGCCTTGCCCTTCTTGTAAACGGAAGCGTAGAGGTCGTGGGACACCGCCGAGGCACCGGCCAGGGTCAGGCCGGCAACCACCGCGAGGATGGTGGCGAAGGCCACGGCGGAGATGAAGCCGAGGAACAGGCTGCCGCCCACGGCATTGGCCAGGTGCACCGCCGCCATGTTGTTGCCGCCCAGCAGCGCGCCGGCGGCGTCCTTGAAGGCCGGATTGGTGCTGACCAGCAGGATGGCGCCGAAGCCGATGATGAAGGTCAGGATGTAGAAGTAACCAATGAAACCAGTGGCGTAGAACACCGACTTGCGGGCTTCCTTGGCGTCGCTGACGGTGAAGAAGCGCATCAGGATATGCGGCAGGCCAGCGGTCCCGAACATCAGGGCCAGGCCGAGGGAAATGGCGGAGATCGGGTCTTTCACCAGGCCGCCGGGGCTCATGATGGCCTCGCCTTTCGGGTGGACCTTGATGGCTTCGCTGAACAGGGTGGCGAAGTCGAAGTTGACGTGCTTGAGCACCATCAGCGCCATGAAGGAAGCACCGGCGAGCAGCAGCACAGCCTTGATGATCTGTACCCAGGTGGTCGCCAGCATGCCGCCGAAGAGCACGTAGAGCACCATCAGAATGCCCACCAGCACGACGGCGACGTGGTAGTTGAGGCCGAACAGCAGTTCGATCAGCTTGCCGGCGCCGACCATCTGCGCGATCAGGTAGAAGGCCACCACCACCAGCGAGCCGCTGGCGGACAGGGTACGAATTTCCTTCTGCTTGAGGCGGTAGGAGGCGACGTCGGCGAAGGTGTACTTGCCGAGGTTGCGCAGGCGTTCAGCGATCAGGAAGAGGATCACCGGCCAGCCCACCAGGAAGCCGATGGAGTAGATCAGGCCATCGTAGCCAGAGGTGAACACCAGCGCGGAAATACCCAGGAAGGACGCCGCGGACATGTAGTCGCCGGCGATCGCCAGGCCGTTCTGGAAACCGGTGATGCTGCCGCCTGCGGTGTAGAAGTCGGCGGCGGATTTGCTGCGCTTGGAGGCCCAGTAGGTGATGTACAGCGTGAAGCCGACGAAGGCGACGAACATGACGATGGCGGAGACGTTCAGCGGTTGGCGCTGGACATCACCTTCGATGGCGCCTGCGGCCCAGAGGGCGGGTGCCACGGCCATCAGGCCGAGCACGGCAAGGATGCGCGCGATCATTACTGGACCTCCTTGAGGATTTCGTGGTTCAGGCGGTCGAACTCGCCGTTGGCACGGCGAACGTAGATGCCTGTCAGCACGAAGGCCGAAAGGATCAGGCCAACACCGATCGGGATACCCCAGGTGATGGGAGACTCAGGGCTGATGCGGGCGCCGAGCAGTTGCGGCTCGAAAGCGATCAGGAGAATGAAGGCCAGATAGAGGCCGAGCATGATGGCAGAGAGTATCCAGGCGAAGCGTTCGCGTTTGGATACCAGTTCCTGAAAGCGCGGATTCTCCTGAATCCGCTTGTAGGTGCTGTCGTTCATTGTTGTTGTCCTCCACAGCGCGGGTTGCTGGTGAAGCCAACAATAGAACGGTCGTACAAGCACAACAGACGACCTTAGTCGTAGCTTGGGACCATTCTCGACCAAGGTCGTACAGTATTCGATATAGCAAAACTATCGAAACCATGGCGCTTGAGAATTTCCCCGTATCGATCCGAATCACTAGCCTGGGCACATCGAATAATCATTCGCATTACCGAGGTGCGCCATGCTCAAGACCGTGACCTTCACCCTCATGCACTTCTGCATCGCCTTCGCCGTGGCCTACGCCCTGACCGGTAGCGTAGCGGTCGGCGGCCTGGTGGCGGCGGTCGAGCCGCTGTGCAACTCGGTCGGCTTCTACTTCCACGAGAAGATCTGGAAGCGCTTTGAAAAGGGCGATGAGCCGCGCCAGGAAATTCCCCGGCATGCCTGGCTGCATCATCACGCCTGATGCGGTCCCAGGCCGGAAATCCGCTGTGCGGATTTTCCCGCCTCGGCCGTAGGAGCGAAGGGCGTGAATCCGCTAAGATGCGCGGCTTTGCCCCCAACGCAAGCACCCTTAGACATGAGTCAGAACGCCCGTTTCCCTGCACTCCCCTATCTGTTCTCCAGCCTGATCGCCCTGCTGGCCCTGGCGGGCCTCTGGTACGGCCTGGGCAAGCCCGTGGTCCTGCCGGATGCGGCGACCCCCAGCCACAAGCTGCAGTGCGCGTCCTACAGCCCCTTCGACAAGGATCAGTCGCCATTCGACCAGCCCTTCGTGCTGCGCCCCGAGCGCATGGATGCGGACCTGGCCCTGCTGGCGACCCGGTTCCACTGCGTGCGCACCTATTCCATGACCGGCCTGGAGGCCATCCCGGAACTGGCGCGCAAGCACGGCCTCAAGCTGATGCTGGGCGCCTGGGTGAACAGCAACCCGATGGACACCGCCAAGGAAATCGATGCCCTGATCAAGGCCGCCAATGCCAACCCGGACGTGGTGCAGTCGGTGATAGTCGGTAACGAGACCCTGCTGCGCAAGGAAGTCACGGGCGCCCAGTTGGCCAAGCTGATCGAGCAGGTCAAGGCCCAGGTACAACAGCCGGTGACCTATGCGGATGTCTGGGAATTCTGGCTGCAGCACCCGGAAGTGGCGCCGGCCGTGGACTTCCTGACCATCCACTTGCTGCCTTACTGGGAGGACGATCCAGCTGGCATCGACCAGGCCCTGCGCCATGTCGGCGAAATCCGCCAGGTGTTCGGCAACCGCTTCGCGCCCAAGGACATCTTCATCGGCGAGACCGGCTGGCCCAGCGAAGGCCGCCAGCGTGAGACCGCGGTGCCGAGCCGGGTCAACGAGGCCAGGTTCATCCGCGGCTTCGTCGCCATGGCCGAGGAGAACGGCTGGGGCTACAACCTGATCGAAGCCTTCGACCAGCCCTGGAAGCGTGAGAGCGAAGGCGCCGTGGGCGGCTATTGGGGCCTGTTCGACGCTGATCGCCAGGAGAAGGGCGTACTGGCCGGCCCGGTCACCAACCTGCCCAATTGGCCCATGTGGCTGGGCGTTTCCGGGCTGATCTTCTTCGCCACCCTGATGCTCGCCGGCCGTCCAGCCTCCACCCGCGCCGCCCTGGTACTGCCGCTGTTGGCCGCGGTCGGCGCCGCCTGCATCGGCCTCTGGGGCGAACTGGCGCGGGTCACCAGCCGCTTCGTCGGCGAATGGCTCTGGGCCGCCTTCCTGGTCGGTCTCAATCTGATCGTGCTGGCCCACGGCGCCCTGGCCCTGTCCGCTCGCGGCGGCCTGCGCAACCGGCTGTTCGACTGGCTGGAAAGCCGTGGCGGCTGGTGGCTGGCGGCTTCAGGCTTCGCCGGCGCGGTGCTGATGCTGGCCCTGGTATTCGACGCCCGCTACCGCAGCTTCCCCAGCGCCGCGCTGCTGCTGCCGGCACTGGTGTACCTGTGCCGCCCGGTGGCCGTACCGCGCCGCGAGATCGCCCTGATGGCGGTACTGATCGGCGCAGGCATAGTGCCGCAGCTCTATGAAGAGACCCTGGGCAACCTGCAGGCCATCGGCTGGGCTGCCGTGAGCGCCCTATTGCTGGCCGCCCTCTGGCGCAGCCTGCGGGTCAAGGCCTGAGCACGGATTCGACGGTAGGGTGCGCCATGCGCACCGATGGCTCGGCATAGGGCTGCCGGTGCGCACAGCGCACCCTACCGAAGACCCCTCCAACGAAAAAGGACGCTCGAAGCGTCCTTTTTTCATCTACCTGGAAGGTTTCAGGCATTCACCGCCAAGGTTTCCGGCCGCGACCGGCGCACCAGGCGCAAGCCGGCGATGACGCAGGCGAATACCGCGAGGCTCGCGGTGTAGAGCACCAGGGCCGGCAGCGCGAACAGCAGCGCCAACAGGGCCAGGCTCCAGCCGATGCGGCCGGGCACGAAGAAGCCGATAAGGGCAGCACCCAGGCCGATCCAGGCGATGAGACGGAAATGGATCAGCAGGCCGAGGCCGGCGCGCGCCTGGCACTCCCAGCGTTGCGCCTCCTCGACGCAGAGGCCGACCCACTGGCCATCCTCCATCAGGGCGAAACGGACCCCGTAGCTGGCCGCCAGCCAGAGCGGCAGCAGGATCAGCAGCAGGATGAGGGACGAACGGCTGGACATGGTTCTCTCCAAAAGTGGAAGCGGCGCCAAGGATAATCCCCCGACCGCCTTATGCAAGGGCCTTGCGTCCATCCGGCCAGCATTGGACTGATGTACGGGCCGCACTTGCGGGACTTGCAGTTGTCATAGGCTCGGTATTCACTCATGACGTTCTCTTATAAGGAACGGAGCCCCGGTGCCTGACTCGGCATACCGGGGGAGTGGATGGAGCCCGCCGCCTCGGCCAGGCCTCCGCAGAAACTGAACAGGGACCCTTCCTATGCTTCGCCTTCGCCTCGCCGCCCTGCTGGGTAGCCTGATCCTCTGTGCCCAGGCCCAGGCCGCAGACCTGGATGCGGAGAGCTACGGCTTTCCGATCGCCAACCCCTTCGAGGCGACCATCGCCACCACCCCGCCCGACCTGCGCAGCAAGGTGCCGGCGGACGAGGATATCGACCAGTCCGACTACGACCTCAAGCTGCGCCCGGAACGGGAAAACGACCTGCCGGACAACTTCTGGTCGGTGAAGAAGCTGCGCTACCGCCTGGCCAGGCAGGACCACCCTGCCCCGCTGGTCTTCGTGATCGCCGGCACCGGCGGTCATTACGCGAGCACCCACGCCGAGAGCCTCAAGCGACTCTTCTATGGCGCCGGCTATCACGTGGTGCAACTGTCCTCGCCGACCAGCTACGACTTCATGGCCGCCGCTTCGCGCCACGCCACGCCAGGCCTTTCCGCCGAGGACGCGGATGACCTCTACCGCGTCATGCAGGCAGTGCGCGCGCAGCACCCCGGCCTGCCGATTACCGATTTCTACCTCACCGGCTACAGCCTCGGCGCCCTGGACGCGGCTTTCGTCAGCCACCTCGACGAGACCCGCCGCAGCTTCAACTTCAAGCGCGTGCTACTGCTCAACCCGCCGGTGAACCTCTACACCTCGGTGACCAACCTCGACCGCCTGGTGCAGACCCGGGTCAGGGGCGTGGACGACACCACGACCTTCTACCAGGTGGTGCTCGGCAAGCTCACCCGCTACTTCCAGCAGAAGGGCTACATCGACCTGAACGACGCCCTGCTGTTCGACTTCCAGCAGTCCAAGCAGCGGCTGTCCAACGAGCAGATGGCGATGCTGATCGGCACCGCCTTCCGCTTCTCCTCCTCGGATATCGCCTTCACCTCGGACCTGATCAACCGCCGCGGCCTGATCACCCCGGTGACCTACCCGATTGGCGAAGGCACCAGCCTGACGCCCTTCTACAAGCGCGCCCTGCAGTGCGATTTCGACTGCTACATCACCGAGCAGCTGATCCCCTATTGGCGCGCCCGCTTCGACGGCGGCAGCCTCACCCAACTGATCGACCAGGTCAGCCTCTACGCCCTGGAGGACTACCTGAAAAGCACCAGCAAGATCGCCGTCATGCACAACGCCGACGACCTCATCCTCGGCTCCGGAGACCTCGGTTTCCTGCGCCGCGTCCTGGGCGACCGGCTCATCGTCTATCCCCATGGCGGTCACTGCGGCAACCTCAACTACCGCGTCAACGGCGACGCCATGCTGGAGTTCTTCCGTGGCTAAGAAAGCACTCTTCCTCGCGCTGCTAGTGACCAGCGGTCTGGTCCAGGCCCAGGAGCCCGACCAGGACGGTTTCACCCAACCGCTGAAGGACCTGAAGTTCAACCCGGGCCTGGACCAGCGTGAATTCGAACGCTCGACCCTGGACGCACTGAACGTCTACGACCCCTACGAATCCTGGAACCGGCGGGTCTACCACTTCAACTACCGCTTCGACGAGTGGGTATTCCTGCCGGTGGTGCGCGGCTATCGGTACGTCACACCGCGCTTTCTGCGCAGTGGCGTGAGCAACTTCTTCAGCAACCTGGGCGATGTGCCCAACCTGCTCAACAGCCTGCTGCAGCTCAAGGGCCAGCGTTCCGTGGAGATCACCGGGCGCCTGCTGCTCAACACCACCATTGGCGTGGCCGGCCTCTGGGACCCGGCCAGCCGCATGGGCCTGCCCAAGCAGAGCGAGGACTTCGGCCAGACCCTGGGCTACTACGGCGTAGGCAACGGTCCCTACCTGATGCTGCCGATCCTCGGCCCCTCCAACGGGCGGGATACCGGCGGCCTGGTGGTGGATTACGTGGCGGACTACCAGATCAACTTCCTCAACGTTCCGGAAGTCAGCAGCAATCACCCGGAGATCACTGTCCTGCGCATGGTGGACAAGCGCCATACCACCGGTTTCCGCTACGGTCAGCTCAACACCCCCTTCGAGTACGAGAAGCTGCGCTACGTCTATACCCAGTCGCGCGAGTTGCAGATCGCGGAATGACCGTCCGCTCCCCGGTGGGGCGGACATGTGGGGGCGAATTCATTCGCTTAGGGCAGCGCAGCTGCCCCCTGCAGTGTCCCCGGGCAGGCCTTCGGCCTGCTTTGCGAATGAATTCGCCCCCACAGGAAGAGCAGATCGCGCCCCTTTACATCTACTCTCTCGATATAAATCAAACAAAATCACGCACCATTAATTCAATTATCTGGCATAGCATCGACCCCATCCCAACCCTGAGGAGGTCCCGATGAGCCACCGCCAGATTCTCGAACAACGCCCCGGCCAGCCCGCATCCGACGGTGCCGGCGTCAACCTGACCCGCGTCTTCGCCGAGCAGGGCGTGCCGCGCTTCGACCCCTTCCTGATGCTCGACGAGTTCGGCTCGGCCAATCCGGACGACTATGTCGCGGGCTTCCCGGCGCACCCCCACCGTGGCTTCGAGACCATCACCTACATGATCGAAGGGCGCATGCGCCATGAGGATCACCTGGGCAACAGCGGCCTGCTGCAGAACGGCGGCGTGCAGTGGATGACCGCCGCGCGCGGCATCGTCCACAGCGAGATGCCGGAACAGGAGGAAGGCGTGATGCGCGGCTTCCAGATCTGGCTCAACCTGCCGGCCAAGGACAAGATGGGCGATCCCGGCTACCGCGACTTCGACCCGGCGGAGATTCCCCGCGCGGTCACCGCCCAGGGTGTGGAAGCGCTGGTGATCGCCGGCCGCTTCGACGACGGCCAGTTGGTCCGCGACGGCGCCGTGCAGCGCCCGCATACCGAGCCGCATATCTTCGACCTGCAGCTGCCCGCCGGCAGCCAGGTGGCGCCGCGCCTGGCCGATGGCCTGCGGGCGATGCTCTACGTCTACGAAGGCGAGCTGCAGGTGAATGGCAGCGCCATCGGCAAGGGTCGGCTCGTACGGCTGTCCGAGCAGGGCGCGCTGGAGCTGGCCAGCGCGGGTGGCGCCAAGGTCCTGCTGCTGGCCGGACGCCCGCTGGGCGAGCCGATAGTCCAGTACGGCCCCTTCGTGATGAACAGCCGCGAGGAAATCGAGCAGGCGCTGCGGGACTACCGCGACGGCCGCTTCGGCGTCTAGTCGCTCGCTAGAGGGCAGGGATGGTCTGGGGATGCACGGGCGCCGTCTCCAGGCCGAGGAAGGCCTGCAGCTCGGCGCGCTTGGCCATGGCGTCCTGATAGCCCAACTCGATAAGCTCGTTGCAATAGCCCGGTTCGAACAACAGGTAGCTGAGCACCCCCGCCCCGCTCGCCCGGGTCGCCCCCGGTCCACGCAGGAAGGTGCGGATGGCGCGCGGCATCTCGCGCCGGTGGCGGGCGGCGATCTCGTCCAGCGGCCGGCTTGGCGAGATCACCAGCACGTCCACCTCCTTCGAGCTGCGGTTGTGCGGCGGCGATTCGGGCGGGATGGCCCGGCTCATACGGTTGATCCGTTCCAGCAGCTCGATATCGCTTTCCAGGTTGTCGATGAAGGTGCTGTTCAGCAGGTGTCCGCCGATCTGCGCCAGGGTCGGCGGCCGGCCGGCGTGGGGCCTGGCCTCCTCCGGATTCGGATTCACGCCGAGCGGGTTACCGCTCACCCCCACCACCAGCACCCGGCTGGCTCCCAAGTGCAGCGCCGGGCTGATGGGCGCCGTCTGACGCACAGCACCGTCACCGAAGTATTCGCGCCCCAGGCGTACCGCGGGGAACAGCAGGGGAATCGCCGCGCTGGCCATCAGGTGCTCTACGCCCAGCCGGGTCGGCACGCCGACACGGCGGTGGCGAAACCAGGGGTCGATGGCGGCGCGCCCCTGATAGAAGGTCACCGCCTGGCCGGAGTCGTAACCGAAGGCGGTCACCGCCACGGCGCGGAGCTGGCGGGTACGCACGGCCGCGGAGATACCGGAGAAATCCAGCTCGCGCCCCAGCAGCTCGCGCAGGGGCGAATTGTCCAGCAGCGCCGCGGGGATATCTCGACCGAGACCCAGCAGGCTGTGGCCGAAGAAACGCGAACTCTGGTGCAACACACCGGGCCAGTCGCTGCGGTAGATCTGCCCGCAGTGGAAGCCCTGCCAGACGGCGTTCAGGCGGCGGATGGCCTGGCTGAAATGCAATGCGCCGCAGGCCAGGCCGACGGCGTTCACGGCGCCGGCAGACGTGCCCACGATCACCGGAAAAGGGTTGCAGGCGGCGTCCGGCAGCAGATCGGCGATGGCGCCCAGTACGCCCACCTGGTAGGCCGCCCGCGAACCACCACCGGAGAGGATCAGCCCGGTCACGGGCTTCTTGGCGGTGTCGCTTGCATCCATGGACTGCTCTCCGGGCGATTCATTCCGAGTATAGGGTTCAGTAGAGCTTGGGCGCGCCTTCCGGGCGGGTCTTGAAGCGCCGGTGAGCCCAGAGGTACTGCTCGGGGCACTGGCGCACCGAGCTTTCCACCCACTGGTTGATGCGCAGGCAGTCGGACTCCTCGCTCTCGCCGGGGAAGTCGGCCAGCGGCGGGTGGACCACCAGCCGGTAGCCGGAGCCATCCTCCAGGCGGCGCTGGGTGAAGGGCAGCACCTGGGCGCGGCCGAGGCGGGCGAACTTGGTGGTAGCGGTGACGGTGGCGGCCTCGATGCCGAACAGCGGCGCGAACAGGCTCTGCTTGCGGCCATAGTCCTGGTCCGGCGCGTACCAGATGGCGCGGCCGGCGCGCAGCACCTTGAGCATGGCGCGCACGTCCTCGCGCTCGATGGCGGTGGCGTCCAGGTTGTGGCGCTCGCGGCCACGGCGCTGGATGAAATCGAACAGCGGATTCTTGTGCTCGCGGTACATGCCGTCGATCGTGTGCTCCTGGCCAAGCAGCGCGGCGCCTATCTCCAGGGTGGTGAAGTGCAGGGCCATGAGGATCACGCCCTGCCCTTGCGCCTGGGCGTTCTGCAGGTGCTCCAGCCCTTCGATGTGGGACAGGCGGGCGAGGCGCTCCTTGGGCCACCACCAGCTCATGGCCATCTCGAAGAAGGCGATGCCGGTAGAGGCGAAGTTCTCCCGCAGCAGCCGCTCGTGTTCGGCCCGGGACAATTCCGGAAAGCACAGCTCAAGGTTGCGCCGGGCGATCTTACGCCGCGAACTTGCGACCCGCAGCATCAGCGCCCCCAGCACACGCCCGAGGCCGAGTTGCACCCGATAGGGCAGCAAGGTGATCAGCCAGAGCAGGCCCAGGCCCAGCCACAACGCCCAGAAGCGCGGGTGGAGGAACATTGGGCGAAATTGAGGTCTATCCATCTCTGAATCCGCTTGAGCGAGAAAACCGCGCATTCTACTCGAAATGCGCCAACCCCTCCGGCTTGCTAGCGCCGGGCGATCTCGCTATAAGTCCTCGCCATTCACGATTGCAGGCAGACCATGAGCCAAGCTGACCTTCTCGACCAAGACCCCGTGTTCCAGCTCAAGGGCAGCATGCTCGCCATCACCGTGATGGAGCTGGCGCACTACGACCTCGAACGCCTCGACCGGCAGCTGGACGAAAAAGTCGCCCAGGCGCCGAACTTCTTCCAGAACACACCGTTGGTCATGGCGCTGGACAAACTGCCGGACGGCGAACCCGGTCTCGACCTCCCCGCCCTGCTGGACATCTGCCGCCGCCATGGCCTGCGCACGCTCGCGATCCGCGCCAATCGCGCAGAGCACATAGCCGCCGCCGACGCCCTGGACATCCCCGTGCTGCCGCCCTCCGGCGCCCGCGAACGGCCGATCGACCCGGTGGAACCGGCGGCGAAGAAGCCCGTCGAAAAGCCGGTGGAACCGCCGGAGCCCAAGGTGCAACCGACCAAAGTCATCACCACCCCGGTGCGCGGCGGCCAACAGGTCTATGCTCCTGGCGGCGACCTGGTGGTGCTGGCCCCGGTCAGCCCCGGCGCGGAACTTCTCGCCGACGGCAATATCCATGTGTACGGTCCCATGCGCGGCCGTGCCCTGGCCGGCATCAAGGGCGACACCAAGGCGCGGATATTCTGCCGCCAACTGGCCGCCGAGCTGGTCTCGGTGGCCGGGCAATACAAGGTTGCCGACGATCTGCGGCGCGACCCGCTCTGGGGTCAGCAGGTACAAGTCAGCCTGTCGGGTGATGTGTTGAACATCACCCGCCTTTAACGGATACTGCCGCGAAATTTCAGGGAACTGAAAGGGAAGACGGACGGCTCGGATGAGCTGATAACTTCCCGATTTTCTTATCATTTGGGGTGAATCACCTTGGCCAAGATCCTCGTTGTTACGTCCGGCAAGGGTGGAGTGGGCAAAACCACCACCAGCGCCGCCCTCGGTACCGGTCTCGCACTGCGCGGTCACAAGACCGTCATCGTCGACTTCGACGTCGGCCTGCGTAACCTGGACCTGATCATGGGTTGCGAGCGCCGTGTGGTGTATGACTTCGTCAACGTCATCAATGGCGAAGCGTCCCTCACCCAGGCCCTGATCAAGGACAAGCGCCTTGAAAACCTCTACGTGCTGGCCGCCAGCCAGACCCGCGACAAGGACGCCCTGACCCTCGAAGGCGTCGGCAAGGTCATCGCCGAGCTCTCCCAGAACTTCGAATACGTGGTCTGCGACTCGCCGGCTGGTATCGAAAAGGGCGCCCACCTGGCCATGTACTACGCCGATGAGGCGATTGTCGTGACCAACCCGGAAGTCTCCTCCGTGCGTGACTCGGACCGCATGCTCGGCCTGCTGGCCAGCAAGTCGCGCCGCGCCGAAAAGGGCGAGGATCCCATCAAGGAACGCCTGCTGCTGACCCGCTACAACCCGGAGCGCGTGACCAAGGGCGAAATGCTCGGGGTCGAAGACGTCGAGGAAATCCTCGCCATCAACCTGCTCGGTGTCATTCCGGAATCCCAGGCGGTGCTCAAGGCCTCCAACCAGGGCATTCCGGTCATCCTCGACGACCAGAGCGACGCCGGCCAGGCGTACAGCGATGCCGTCGATCGTCTGCTCGGCAAGGAACTGCCCCACCGCTTCCTCGACGTGCAGAAGAAAGGACTCTTACAACGCCTGTTCGGAGGCCGTGAATGAACATTTTCGACTTCTTTCGCGAGCGGAAGAAGCAGAACAGCGCTTCGATCGCTAAGGAACGACTCCAGATCATCGTCGCCCACGAACGTGGTCAACGCAGCCAGCCGGACTACCTGCCGGCCCTGCAGAAGGAACTGGTGGACGTGATTCGCAAGTATGTCGACATCGACCAGGAGCAGGTCCAGGTCTTGCTGGAGGATCAGGGCAACTGCTCGATCCTCGAGTTGAACATTACCCTGCCCGATCGTTGATCGACGCAGTTGTGCAATGACGGCGGCCTTGGCCGCCGTCGGCGTTTCCGGAACCCCAATGCCGCTTTCCCAGATCGAATTCATTCATCAGGACGACGCCCTGCTGGTGGTCAACAAGCCCACCCTGCTGTTGTCCGTGCCCGGCCGCGCCGAGGACAACAAGGACTGCCTCATCACCCGCCTGCAGGAGAACGGCTACCCGGAGGCGCGCATCGTCCACCGGCTGGACTGGGAAACCTCCGGTTTGATCGTCCTGGCCCGCGACGCCGACAGTCACCGCGAACTGTCCCGCCAGTTCCACGACCGCGAGACCGAGAAGGCCTACACCGCCCTCTGCTGGGGCGAGCCGGAACTGGACAGCGGCCGCATCGAACTGCCGCTGCGCTACGACCCGCCGACCAAGCCGCGCCATGTGGTGGACTTCGAGCAGGGCCGCCATGCCCTGACCTTCTGGCGGGTGATCGAGCGTTGCGGGCACTACAGCCGGGTCGAGCTGACTCCCATCACCGGCCGCTCGCACCAGCTCCGCGTGCACATGCTGTCCATCGGCCACCCGCTGCTGGGCGACCGCCTCTATGCCAATCCGGAGGCACTGGCCGCCCACGACCGCCTTTGCCTGCATGCCAGCCTGCTCTGCCTGAGCCATCCTCAGACGGGCGAACGCCTGAGATTCGAGTGCCCTGCGCCGTTCTGACCTAGGCTCAAAGAAAAGCCGCTTAGTGTCATTTCGGGGAAATCATGAGTTTTACCGATTTCTATAACGCCACCGAGGGGCAACCCGCCCGCTTCACCCTGCTGACCGCCCTGGAGCTGTGGGACGGACCGCCCGGCCATGCGCTGGACCTGGGCTGCGGCGCGGGCCGCGACACCCTCGAACTGCTCAGGCGCGGCTGGCGGGTGCTGGCCGTGGATGCCGAACCCGAAGCCCTGGCCCGCCTTGAGGCCCAGCTTGACGAGGAGAAGCGCCTGCGGCTGCAAAGCCGCTGCTGCCGTTTCGAGTCCATACCCCTGCCGCCGGCCCACCTGGTCAACTCCAGCTTCGCCCTGCCGCTCTGCCCACCCTCGGCCTTTCCCGGCCTGTGGCAGGCCATCTGCGGGGCGCTCCCCGTCGGCGGCCTGTTCGCCGGCCACCTGTTCGGTGAACGGGACGACTGGGCCGACAACGGCATCACCATCCTGCGCCGCGCGCAGCTGGAAGAACTGCTGTCCGGCTGGGAAGTGCTGATGCTCGAGGAGAAGGAAGAAGATGGCGTCACCGCCAAGGGCCGCAACAAGCACTGGCACCTGTTCTCCGTAGTGGCGCGGCGCGTGGGCTAACTTCCTACGGGACGTTCCGATTCGGCACCTGAGTCCCTTTCCATTGGTCGTGGCACCATCCCGTCCTAGGATGACGCGGCATGGAAATGCAGGACCAACGAACGTGACCAATACCGCTTACTACAACGCCACCCAAGGCGCACCACCCTGGCCAACCTTGCAAAAGGCGCTGGCTGCCTGGAGTGAACCACCGGGATTAGCGCTCGATCTGGGCTGCGGAGCCGGCCGCGACAGTCGGGAACTCCTTCGGCAAGGTTGGCGGGTGCATGCTGTCGATGCCGATCCTCAAGCGCTGGAACGTCTGCATGCCCTGGCCCCGATTCACCAGCACGGTCATTTGCAGACCGAATGCGAGCGCTTCGAGCAGGTTCAGCTCCCGCCGGCAGACCTGATCAACTGCGCGTTCGCCTTGCCATTCTGTAGACCGGAGGCCTTTCCGAGGTTCTGGGCTGGCATTTGCCAATCGCTGCAACAGGGCGGACTGTTCGCCGGACACTTCTTTGGAGAGCGGGATGCCTGGGCTCAGTCCGGACTGACCATCCATCGCCGAAGCGAGCTTTGCGAACTCCTGGCCGACTGGGAACTGCTCGACTTCGAGGAGGCCGAGTTCGAAGGCAAGACCGCAATCGGCAAGTCGAAGCACTGGCACCTGTTCGCGGTGGTGGCTCAGCGCCTGTAGGGTGGATAGCGCTTTTCTATCCACCATCGGAGTCAGGCCTGGCCACGCCTGGTGGACCGGTGAAGCGTGGTCCACCCTACGCCTGTCCCCGCCCTGCACTTCGCGAATGAATTCGCTCCCACCATGAGGCCTCAGCGCCTGACTATCGGCCTGTTAGGAAAATTCACCGCCGTCCGCCCTCCTACTCCGCAAGCCCGATGGGATAAACTCCCGGCCACTGCTGTCCGGAGTCCCCCAATGCGCGAAGAGTTGAACCAGGGCCTGATCGATTTCCTCAAGGCCTCGCCCACCCCCTTCCACGCCACCCGCAGCCTGGCCAAACGCCTGGAAGCTGCCGGTTATGTGCGCCTCGATGAACGCGAGGCCTGGCGAATCGAAAGCGGCGGGCGTTACTACGTCACCCGCAATGACTCCTCCATAGTCGCCATCAAGCTGGGCAAACGCCCGGTACTGGAAGGCGGCCTGCGCCTGGTCGGTGCCCACACCGACAGCCCTTGCCTGCGCGTCAAGCCGAACCCCGAGCTGCACAAGCAGGGCTTCTGGCAACTGGGCGTGGAAGTCTACGGCGGCGCCCTGCTGGCGCCCTGGTTCGACCGCGACCTGTCCCTGGCCGGGCGCGTCACCTACCGCGCCGCCGGCATGGTGGAAAGCCAGCTGGTGGATTTCCAGGTGCCCATCGCCGTGATCCCCAACCTGGCCATCCACCTCAACCGCGAGGCCAACCAGGGCTGGGCGATCAACGCCCAGACCGAGCTGCCCCCCATCCTGGCGCAGCTGGCCGCCGGCGAAGCCCGCGACTTCCGCGACTTGCTGGCCGAGCAGTTGACCCTCGAACACGGTGTGGTCGCCGATGCGGTGCTGGACTACGAACTGAGCTTCTATGACACCCAGAGCGCCGCGGTGATCGGCCTGGGCGGCGACTTCATCGCCGGCGCGCGCCTGGACAACCTGCTGTCCTGCTACGCCGGCCTGCAGGCATTGCTGGCCGCCGAGGCCGACGAGAGCTGCGTGCTGGTCTGCACCGACCACGAGGAAGTGGGCTCCTGCTCCGCCTGTGGCGCCGACGGCCCGATGCTGGAGCAGATCCTGCGCCGCGTGCTGCCGGAAGGCGACGCCTTCGCCCGGGTCATCCAGCGCTCGCTGCTGGTCTCCGCCGACAACGCCCACGGCGTGCACCCCAACTATGCCGACAAGCACGACGGCAACCACGGCCCGAAGCTCAACGCCGGCCCGGTGATCAAGGTCAACAGCAACCAGCGCTACGCCACCAGCAGCGAAACCGCCGGTTTCTTCCGCCACCTCTGCCTGGAAAACGAAGTACCGGTGCAAAGCTTCGTGACCCGCAGCGACATGGGTTGCGGCTCCACCATCGGCCCCATCACCGCCAGCCAGCTGGGGGTGCGCACCGTGGATATCGGCCTGCCCACCTTCGCCATGCACTCCATCCGCGAACTGGCCGGCAGCCACGACCTGGCGCATCTGGTGAAGGTGCTGGCCGCCTTCTACTCCAGCCACGACCTGCCCTGACCCACTCAACCCGAACAGGTAAGCCCGCATGCTCAGCCACATCCGCAACAGCCTGGAGGAAGCCAGGACCGCCCTGGACAACTTCATCGCCAACGAGCAGGCCCTGAAGAGCATCGAGCATGCGGCGCAACTCCTGGTCGAGAGCTTCGAGAACAAGGGCAAGGCCTTTTCCTGCGGCAACGGCGGCTCCATGTGCGACGCCATGCACTTCGCCGAGGAGCTGACCGGCCGCTACCGCAAGAATCGCCCCGGCGTCGCCGCCATCTCCATCAGCGATGCCAGCCATATCAGCTGCGTCGCCAATGACTTCGGCTACGACCATATTTTCTCCCGTTACATCGAATCCCATGGCCGTCCAGGGGACGTGCTGCTCGCCTTCAGCACCAGCGGCAAGAGCCCCAACGTGATCAAGGCCGCCGAAGCCGCCCGCGCCCTCGGCGTGAAGGTGGTGGCCCTCACCGGCAAGCCCGGTTCTGCCCTGGAAGCCCTGGCCGACGTGTGCATCTGCGCTCCCGGCGGCGACTTCGCCGACCGCGTGCAGGAGCTGCATATCAAGGTCGTGCATATCCTCATCGAGCTGGTCGAGCGCAAGCTCAGCCCCGAGAACTACGCCTGACGGCGTGCCGAAAATCCCCCGGTCCCTTTAGCGGAGCGACCTATTCCGGCACTTCCACGCTCACTTGGATCGCATCGTGCCGCCAGAACTCCAGGTCGCAATCGATCAGCCGTCCGTGCTGGTCGCGGTTGATACGGGTGACGCGCAGCGCCGGGCTGCCCGCTGAGACCTTGAGCGGCGCCGCCGCCTCCGGGTGCAACGCAGTGGGCACCATGTCGAAGCGCACCCGGCCGTAGCGGATGCCGTACTCGCTGGCATAGAGCTCGGTGAGCGAACGCGTCAGGTCGAAGTCGATGATGCCGGGGAAGTACGCCGGGTTCAGGTAGTGCTCCACATAGAGCACCAGCCGCCCGTCCACGCGACGGGCGCGGCGGATCTGGTAGACGCTGGACAGCGCCGGCAGCTCCAGCAGTTCGCAGATTTCCACGCTCGCCGGGATCAATCTCGCCCCCAGCACTTCAGTGGCGGGCACCCTGCCCTGCTCGGCGACCATGGCATGGAAGTGACTGCGCACCAGCGGGTTGTAGGCCAGCCTCGGCGGCGAGACGAACCAGCCCCGGCGCTCCTCGCGGTAGATCAGCCCCTGTGCCTCCAGCTGCCCCAGCGCCTCGCGCAGGGTGATGCGGGTGGTATCGAACAGTTCGCTCAGCTTGCGCTCGGCCGGCAGCTTGCTGCCGTGGGGCAGCAGGCCGTGCGCGATCTGCTCCTGCAAGGCATTGCAGATGGCGGTCAGGGTGCGGGGCGCCTCGTCGCGCATCGAAAAACTCCAATCTGGAATAGACCAGCACCATCTAGGTGCGTCATGGCCGGGTTTGCCGGCCATCCTAGGCAGCCTAGATGACTGTGGGATGACAGTCAGGCACGCCTGCATGCGCCATGCCATCGCCAATAGCGACAGCCTCCCGAATCAGCCACTTAGCCATGGTCTACGCTTTTCAGGCGTCTGCCGCTGCCGGACCGGGTGGCGACCCTGAAATCAAACCGTCATCCAAGGCTTTTAGATTTGGCCTGGGTCTTGCTGATCTAGACCAACCTCCAAACCTGCTAAGGAGCTTCACATGAAACGCCTGTTGCTGGCTTCACTGATGGGAACGGCCATCGCCCTGGGAACCCAGGCCATGGCAAGCGACGCAGATCTGAAGAGTCTCGAACAAGCCGCCCGCAAGGAAGGCGCGGTGAACAGCGTGGGCATGCCCGACAGCTGGGCCAACTGGAAGGACACCTGGGTCGACCTCAACAAGCTGTACGGCCTCAAGCATATCGACACCGACATGAGTTCGGCCCAGGAAATCGCCAAGTTCGCCGCCGAGAAGGACAACGCCACCGCCGACATCGGTGACGTCGGCGCGGCCTTCGGCCCCATCGCCGTGCAGCAGGGCGTGACCCAGCCGTACAAGCCCAGCTCCTGGGCGCAGATCCCCGATTGGGCCAAGGATGCGGACGGTCACTGGATGCTGGCCTATACCGGTTCCATCGCCTTCATCGTCAACAAGCAGCTGGTGAAGGAATCGCCCAAGTCCTGGGCCGACCTGAAGACCGGCAAGTACAAGGTCTCCATCGGTGACGTCAGCGCCGCCGCCCAGGCGGTCAACGGTGTGCTGGCCGCGGCCATCGCCAACGGCGGCAACGAGAAGAACATCCAGCCGGGCCTGGACTTCTTCGCCGAGATCGCCAAACAGGGACGCCTGTCCCTGTCCAACCCGACCATCCAGACCCTGGAGAAGGGCGAAGTGGAAGTGGGCATCGTCTGGGACTTCAACGGCCTCTCGTACCGCGACCAGATCGACCCCAGCCGTTTCGACGTGCTGATTCCCTCCGACGGCTCGGTAATCTCCGGCTACACCACCATCATCAACAAGTACGCCAAGAACCCCAACGCCGCCAAACTGGCTCGCGAGTACATCCTCAGCGACGCCGGCCAGATCAACCTGGCCAAGGGCAATGCCCGGCCGATCCGCGCCGAGCACCTGACCCTGCCAGCCGAGGTCAAGGCCAAGCTGCTGCCCAACGAGCAGTACGCCAAGGTCCAGCCGATCAAGGACGCCAAGGCCTGGGAGGAAACCTCCAAAGCCCTGCCGCAGCAGTGGCAAGAACACGTGATCATCGAGATGGAATGATGAAACGCCAAGTCATCCTCGTTCTCCTGGATGGCCTGAACTACGAGGTGGCCCGGCATGCGCTGGGCCACCTGCAGGCCTACTGCGGAGCCGGACGGGCCGTCCTGTACAAGCTCGAATGCGAGCTGCCGGCGCTGTCCCGCCCGCTCTACGAATGCATACTCACCGGCGTGCCGCCGATCGAGAGCGGCATAGTCCACAACGATGTCTCGCGCCTCTCCACGGAGCGCAGCATCTTTCACTACGCCAGCGCCGCCGGGCTCAAGACCGCAGCGGCCGCCTATCACTGGGTCAGCGAGCTCTACAACCGCTCGCCCTTCGACGCCGCCCGCGACCGCCACACCAACGCGCCGGAGCTGCCGATCCAGCACGGCCATTTCTACTACGCCGACCATTACCCGGATTCCCACCTCTTCGCCGACGCCGAGAGCCTGCGCGTGCGCCACAGCCCGGATTTGCTCCTGGTGCATCCGATGAACGTCGACGACGCCGGCCACAAGCACGGCCTGGACTCGCCCCAGTACCGCAACAGCGCGCGGGTCGCCGACATCCTCCTGGCCGAATACCTGCAACGCTGGCTGGATGCCGGCTACCAGGTGCTGGTGACCGCCGACCACGGCATGAACAACGACCGTTCGCACAACGGCCTGCTGGCCGAGGAGCGCGAGGTACCGCTGTTCGTCCTGGGCGAGGCCTTCAGCCTGGATGCCACGGCGCAGCCCAGGCAGACCGAACTCTGCGGCACGGTCTGCGAGCTGCTCGGGGTGCCCCATGACAAAGCCTTCTGCCGGGAGCTGCTGAAGTGAATTCCGCCAATCGGGGCAAGTGGCTGGCGCTGCTCTGCCTGCTACCCTTCGCCCTGTTCTTCATCGCCTTCCAGATCGCCCCGCTGGCCTGGGTTGCGATCCACAGCCTGCATACCCCGGATGGCTGGGGCCTGGGCAACTTCGCCAAGGCGTTCAGTTCGAAGTTCTACCTGCAGGCCATGAAGCACAGCCTGCAGATCGCCTTCTGGTCGAGCCTGTTCGGCATCGTCATCGCGGTGCTCGGCAGCTACTCGCTGCGCCAGGTGGATTCGAAGCTGCGCGACTTCGTCATGGCCTTTTCCAACATGACCAGCAACTTCGCCGGCGTGCCCCTGGCCTTCGCCTTCATCATCCTGCTCGGCTTCAACGGCACCCTGACCATCCTCCTCAAGCAGTCCGGCCTGATCGAGGACTTCAACCTCTACTCCAAGACCGGGCTGATCGTGCTCTACACCTACTTCCAGATTCCCCTGGGAGTGCTGCTGCTCTACCCGGCCTTCGACGCCCTGCGCGAGGACTGGCGCGAGTCCGCCGAGTTGCTCGGCGCCGGCACCTGGCAGTTCTGGCGGCACATCGGCCTGCCGGTGCTGACCCCAGCCCTGCTGGGCACCTTCGTCATCCTGCTGGCCAACGCCCTGGGCGCCTACGCCACCGTCTACGCCCTGACCACAGGCAACTTCAACGTGCTGACCATTCGCGTCGCCGCCATGGTCGCCGGCGACATCTCCCTCGACCCGAACATGGCCAGCGCCCTGGCCATGATCCTGGTGGGGCTGATGGTGGTGATCACTGTGGTGCATCAGTGGCTGCTGCGGAGGAGCTACCATGTCGCGCGCTGAAGCCAAGGTCGGCAGCCTCTACCACCGCGTGGTGGTCTACCTGTTGTTCCTGATCCTGCTGCTGCCGCTGGCCGGCACCCTGCTCTACTCGCTGTCCACCAGCTGGTCGGCGACCATCCTGCCGGAGGGCCTGACCTTCAAGTGGTACCTGGCGCTGTGGAGCGACGCGCGCTTCCTCACGGCCTTCGGCCAGTCGCTGCTGGTGTGCTTCGGCTCGCTGCTGCTGTCGGTGCTGCTGATCCTGCCGCTGCTGTTCGTGGTGAACTACCACTTCCCCAAGCTCGACGGCCTGATGAACATCCTCATCCTGCTGCCCTTCGCGGTGCCGCCGGTGGTGTCCTCGGTGGGGCTGCTGCAGGTCTACGGCTCCGGGCCGATGGCCATGGTCGGCACGCCCTGGATCCTGGTCGGCTGCTACTTCACCGTCGCCCTGCCCTTCATGTACCGCGCCATCACCAACAACCTGCAGGCGATCAACCTGCGCGACCTGATGGACGCCGCCCACCTGCTCGGCGCCAGCAGCTGGAAGGCGGCCTTCATGGTGGTCCTGCCCAACCTGCGCAAGGGGCTGATGGTGTCGCTGTTCCTGTCGTTCTCCTTCCTCTTCGGCGAGTTCGTCTTCGCCAACCTGCTGGTGGGCACCCGCTACGAGACCCTGCAGGTCTACCTGAACAACATGCGCAACAGCAGCGGCCACTTCAACAGCGCCCTGGTGATCTCCTACTTCTTCTTCGTATTGCTGTTCACCTGGGCAGCCAACCGTCTGAACAAGGACAAGGCATGAGTTTCCTCTCCATCCGCGGCCTGCACAAAAGCTATGGCCAGACCGCCATCTTCAGCGACATCCACTGCGAGATCGGCAAAGGCGAATTCGTCACCCTGCTCGGCCCCTCCGGTTGCGGCAAGTCCACCCTGCTGCGCTGCATCGCCGGCCTGACCGAGGTCAACGGCGGGCAGATCCTGCTGGACGGTCAGGACCTGGTGCCGCTGTCACCGCAGAAACGCGGCATCGGCATGGTGTTCCAGAGCTACGCGCTGTTCCCCAACATGACGGTGCGGCAGAACGTCGCCTTCGGCCTGCGCATGCAGAAGGTGTCCGCCGCCGACAGCCAGCGCCGCGTGGACGAAGTCCTGGCCATGGTGGAACTGCAGGACTTCGCCGGGCGCTACCCGCACCAGCTCTCCGGCGGCCAGTGCCAGCGCGTGGCGCTGGCCCGTTCGCTGGTCACCCGCCCGCGCCTGTTGCTGCTCGACGAACCGCTGTCGGCGCTGGACGCTCGTATCCGCAAGCACCTGCGCGAGCAGATCCGCCATATCCAGCAGGAGTTGGGGCTGACCACCATTTTCGTTACCCACGACCAGGAAGAAGCCCTGACCCTGTCCGACCGCATCTTCCTGATGAACGCCGGGCGCATCGTCCAGAGCGGCGACGCGGAAACCCTCTACACGGCACCGGTGGATGCCTTTGCCGCCGGCTTCATCGGCAACTACAACCTGCTCGACGCCGAGAGCGCCAGCCGCCTGCTGGAACGTCCGGTGAACGGCCGCATCGCCATCCGCCCTGAGGCCATTGCCCTGAGCCATGACGGCGGCATCGAGGCCGAGGTGCGCAGCCACAGCCTGCTGGGCAATGTGGTGCGCTACCGCGTCGAGGCTCGCGGCGTCGAACTGGTGGTGGACGTGCTCAACCGCTCCGCCGAAGATCTGCACCGCAAGGGCCAACGCATCGGCCTGCGCATTGACGATCATGCAATCCGGGAGGTGGCCTGATGGCCCTGGCAATATTCGACCTTGACGAGACCCTGATAGACGGCGACTGCGCCAGCCTGTGGAGCGAATACATGGCCGTGCTGGGTTGGGTCGATGGGGAGTCCTTCGTCAGCAAGGACCACGAACTCATGGCGCTCTATGCCGAAGGCAAGCTGGCGATGGAGGACTACATGGCCTTCAGCCTGTCGCCGCTGGTAGGGCGCACGGCCGAGGAAGTGGACTTCGTCGTTGGCCCCTTCGTCGAAGATGTCATCGAGCCGCTGATCCACTCCGACGCCATGCGCTGCCTGGCGCAGCACCGCGCTGCCGGCGACCGCATCCTGATCATCTCCGCCTCGGCGCACTTCCTGGTCAGCGCCATCGCCGAGCGCCTGGGCGTGGCAGAGGTGCTGGCCATCGACCTCGAAGAGCAGCACGACTGCTACAGCGGCCGCACCCGTGGCGTGCTCACCTACCGCGACGGCAAGGTGACCCGTCTGAATGCCTGGCTGGAAGAGCATGGGGAAAGCCTGGAAGGGTCTTACTTCTACTCCGACTCGCGCAACGACCTGCCGCTGTTGGCCCTGGTGGCCAACCCGCGCACGGTCAACCCCGACCCCACGCTCCGCGCCCACGCCGAAGAAGCCGGCTGGCCGATCCTCGACTGGCGCTGAATCTCTCCCTCTTTTCGTCGGAGTGAATTCATTCGCGAATGGGCCGCGCAGCGGCCCCGTGGGCCGGCATCTGGCACCTGATCACAAGCCATCACGCCAGTTCAGGACACCCTTTTGAAACTCAGGACTGAATTGGGCCACTTCCTCGTCGGTAACCAGTTCCTGACAAACCATCTTGACCAGGCCCTCATGGGCAGAGGAGCGGCTGAATCGGTCGAAGACTGCCGCCAAGATCTCGTCCTGCTCCCGAATCAACCGGTACAGCTCCCCATAGCGCTCGTGGGCGCTGCGGGACGAGTCCTGACAGAGGGCCTGACACTCATCGAGGATGCGTTGGGACATGCGCTCCAGAGCGACAGGCCGGAGCTTGGAATATTTCTTCCAGTCGGATTCGGTAATTTCTCGCATCGATGCCCCCCCGGTCGCCAGATCGTGCCGTTGGTTATTGTAGGAGCGAATTCATTCGTGAAGGGCCGCACAGCGGCCCCGTAGGTTGGTCCGAGCCCGCGAGGCCCAACGTGGCCAAGCAGCCAAGCGAACCCCCTCACCACAACCCTCTCCCAAAGGGAGAGGGGGCAGTCCGTGCAAGCGGTGGACTTGGCGCTTCTCCTGTAGCGGGCCACAGGCCCGTCCGCACGTCCCCTTACAACAGCGTCAGGGTGTAGCTCAGGATCAACCGGTTCTCGTCCTGGTCGCGCACCGCATCGCTGCGCAGCGCCGCGTTGCGCCAGGAGAACCCCAGGCCCTTCAGCGGGCCGCCCTGCAGCACGTAGTCGAGGCGCAAATCGCGCTCCCACTCGCCCTGGTCATCGCCCTGGGTCTCGATGTTGCTGCCCCTGAGGTAGGTCGCCTGGGCCTTCAGCCCCGGCACCCCGAGCTTGGCGAAGTCGTAGCCGTACTCGGCCACCCAGGTGCGCTCGCCCGCGCTGAGGAACTTGCCGATCTGGCGGTCGGTGATCAGGTAGGCGGTGGCGCCGTCGCCCTGGTTGAGGAAGGGGAAGGCGCTGTCGCCGGAGAGCTGCTGGTAGCCCAGGCTCGCCGCGTGGCCGGCCAGGCTGTAGGTGAACAAGGCGCTCCAGGTGCGGTTGTCGACTTCGCCGCGGTGCGGGTCGTTGGCCGCCCAGTTGCCGCTGCTGACAAAGCCTTCGCGACGCCCGGCGGCGCTGCCGTTCTGGCCGTCGGCGCTGTTGTGGAAGTAGCGCAGGTCGGACTTCAACGCGCCCACTGGCAGCGCCCAGGTGTGGGTCAGGCCGAGGAAGTGCTGCTGATAGAAGTCTTCCAGGTTGCCGTAGTAGTACTGCGCGAGCAGGGCGTCGCTGACCTTGTAGTCGCCGCCGGCGAAGTAGAACTTGTTGACGAACTGGCCGCTGCGGGCGTTGTTCGCACCGGCGATGGAGAGGCCGCGGGCGTCGCTGGAGTTACGCCCCTTGGCGTGTTCCAGCTGGCCGCCGACCAGGGTCAGCCCGGCGATCTCGTTGGCGGTGATCTGCCCGCCCTCGAAGGTCTGCGGCAGCAGGCGGCCATCGTTGTAGGTCACCACCGGCAGCTTCGGCAGCAGGGTGCCCAGGCGCGCCTCGGTCTTGGAGAAGCGCAGCTTGCCGGTCACCCCGAGGCTGCCGAAATCGTCCTTGGCGCGGCCGTCGTTGTCGGTGGGGAACACCGTACCGCCGTAGTTGGCGCTGGTCGGGTTGTAGTGGCGGCCCTTGCCGGAGTCCAGTTTGACGCCGAGCAGACCGAGGGCGTCGACGCCGACGCCGACCGTGCCCTCGGTGAAGCCCGAGGCGTAGTTGAACAGGAAGCCCTGGCCCCACTCCTCCTGTTTGGAGGGCGCGGCGGTGCCTTCGCGGTTGTCCGAGTTGATGTAGAAGTTGCGCAGGGCGAGGCTGGCCTTGCTGTCCTCGATGAAGCCGCCGGCGGCGGCCTGCTGGGCCAGGACACCCAGGGC
>NZ_SSOJ01000165.1:0-15811 GCF_029871205.1 Pseudomonas sp. BN417
CCTGATGCACCGCTACAACTGGATCAGGCCGCATCAGTACAACGACGGGCTACCGCCTGCGGTAGCCGAAGAAAAACTCAACCCACTGTCCGGGATGGGTTGACCACTACAACATCAGGCAGGCGCGGAGGTCTGAAAGAGCCGTACTAGACGCCTCTATTCGGTGCTGCAACAGCTAACGCCGACATAGCCAATTCATTCGCCAAGGGATGCGCAGCAGCCCCATTGGCGTCCCCAAGGGCAGTCCTGCGGCCTGCTTGGCGAATGAATTCGCCCCTACAAGAGAAGGTTGCCCCGTGCGATCGGCGGCATCCCTCACCCCAGCCCTCTCCCAAAGGGAGAGGGGGCAGTCCGAGCAGGCCTAGCGCCCAGTCTTCACCGCATTCCACACCCGCGTGCGCAAGCGATCGATCTTCTGCGGCATGGACTCCAGGGCAAACAGGCTCTTCATCACCTCGGCCGGCGGGTAGATCGCCGGGTCGGCCTTGATCCCGGCTTCGACCATGGGGTCGGCGGCGACGTTGCCGTTGGCGTAGTGCACGAAGTTGCTGACGCCAGCCATCACCTCGGGGCGCAACAGGTAGTTCATGAAGGCATAGCCGGCCGCTACGTCAGGGGCGTCGGCGGGCATGGCGATCATGTCGAACCAGAGCGGCGAGCCTTCCCTGGGCGTGGAGTACTGGATGTTCACGCCATTGCCTGCTTCCTTGGCGCGAGTGGCGGCCTGCAGGATGTCACCGGAGAAGCCCACAGCCACGCAGATGTCGCCGTTGGCCAGGTCGCTGACGTACTTCGAGGAATGGAAGTAGGTGATGTAGGGGCGCACCTTCATCAGCTCGGCCTGGGCGGTCTTGTAGTCCTCGGAATTCTGGCTGTGGTGCGGCAGGCCCAGGTAGTTGAGGGTGATGGGCAGCAGCTCCGGGCCGTTGTCGAGCACGGCGACGCCGCACTTGGCGAGCTTCTCCATGTTCTCCGGCTTGAAGAACAGGTCCCAGGAGTCCACCGGGGCGTTGTCGCCGAGCACCGCCTTGACCTTGTCGACGTTGTAGCCGATGCCGGTACTGCCCCAGAGGTAGGGGAAGCCGTACTGGTTGCCCGGGTCGTTGACCTCCAGCGCTTTCAGCAGCACCGGGTTGAGGTTCTTCCAGTTGGGAAGCTGGGCCTTGTCCAGCTTCTTCAAGGCGCCGGCCTGGATCTGCTTGGCCATGAAGTGGTTGGAGGGCACTACCACGTCGTAGCCGGATTTGCCGGTCATCAGCTTGCCGTCGAGGGTCTCGTTGCTGTCGTAGACGTCGTAGCTGGCCTGGATGCCGGTTTCCTTGCTGAAGTTCGCGACGGTGTCCGGGGCGATGTACTCGCTCCAGTTGTAGATCTTCACCGTGCCAGCCGCCTGGGCGGCGGTGGACATGGCCAGCGTCAGTAGGAGGGGCGCGAAGGAGCTTCTCATTGTCTTTGTGTCCTGGCTGCTTGTGGTTCGAGACCCGCCGGGCGGGGGTTCCAGCTTCTCTACCGCGGCCCTCACTGACAATCCGCGACAAGTCCCAGCGGACCCGCGAGGAAGCGCTGCGCCTGCGCTTCGCTTGCCAGAAGACACAGGGCGGCTCAGGGCCGCCCGCGCCGGTTTACTGCTGGAGCTCCTGTTCGGTGAACAGGCCGTCGAACAACATGCTGGAGAGGTAGCGCTCACCCGAGTCGGGCAGGATCACCACCAGGGTCTTGCCCTCCATTTCCGGACGCTCGGCCAGACGCACCGCCACCGCCATGGCGGCGCCTGAGGAGATGCCGCAGAGGATGCCTTCTTCGCGCATCAGGCGCAGGGCCATGGCCTTGGCTTCGTCGTCGCTGCTCTGCTCGACGCGGTCGACCATGGTCAGGTCGAGGTTCTTCGGCACGAAGCCTGCGCCAATGCCCTGGATCTTGTGCGGGCTGGGCTTGACCTCGTCACCGGCCAGGGTCTGGCTGATCACGGGCGAGGTCACTGGCTCCACCGCCACCGAGAGGATCGGCTTGCCGCAGGTCTGCTTGATGTACCGGGATACGCCGGTGATGGTGCCGCCGGTGCCGACGCCGGCTACCAGCACGTCCACCGCGCCTTCGGTGTCGTTCCAGATCTCCGGGCCGGTGGTCTTCTCGTGGATGGCCGGGTTGGCCGGGTTCTCGAACTGCTGCAGCAGCAGGTACTGCTCGGGATTTTCAGCCGCCAGCTCGTTGGCCTTCTCGATGGCGCCCTTCATGCCCTTGGCCGGCTCGGTGAGCACCAGCTCGGCGCCCAGGGCCTTGAGCACCTTGCGCCGCTCCAGGCTCATGGAAGCCGGCATGGTGAGGATCAGCTTGTAGCCACGGGCAGCGGCGACGAAGGCCAGGCCGATGCCGGTGTTGCCGGAGGTGGGTTCGACCAGGGTCATGCCCGGCTTGAGCCGGCCGGAAACCTCCGCGTCCCAGATCATGCTGGCGCCGATGCGGCATTTCACCGAGTAGGCCGGGTTGCGGCCCTCGATCTTGGCGAGGATGGTCACGCCACGCGGGCCCAGGTGGTTGATGCGCACCAGGGGGGTGTTGCCGATGGCTTGGGAGTTGTCTGCGTAGATACGGCTCATGATTCCTGTCCCTAGAGGTTGAGGGCGAATAAAGCTGACCAGCCTATGCTGGCGGCCCCGTGCAGTCCAGCCGAACTCGAGGGGCAGATGGGCAGTCCACCGAAAGAGACGCCCCCATGGCGGAAGCCCCATGAAACGACGCTACAGCCTGCCCCTCGGCGCGATCCTGGCCCTCGTCCTGCTGCTGGTGGCGGCCCACCTGGCCCTGCCCTGGCTGATCCGCGAATACCTCAACGACAGGCTCGCCAACCTGGGCGAGTACCATGGCCACGTTGCCGACGTCGACCCGGCCTGGTGGCGTGGCGCCTATCGCGTCAACGACCTGTCCATCGTCAAGGTCGGAGGCAAGGTGCCGGTGCCGTTCGTGGAGGCGCCGGGCATCGAGCTGGCGGTGAGCTGGCACGCCCTCTGGTATCACCACGCCGTGGTCGCGCGGGCGATCTTCGAGGCGCCGGAAGTGAACTTCGTCGATGGCGGCGCCAACGAGGAGGAGTCCCAGACCGGTGCCGGCACGGACTGGCGCGAACAACTGGACAAGCTGTTGCCCCTCACCCTCGACGAGGTGCGGGTAGTGAATGGCCGAATCTCCTTTCACAACTTCAAGTCCAGGCCAAAGGTGGATATTGACGCCGCCGGGGTGAATGCCAGCCTCTACAACCTGACCAACGTCGCCGACAGCGGCGGCGAGCGGGTAGCCCGCCTGGAGGGCACGGCGCTGGTACTGGGCAACGCGCCACTCGAAGTGCAGGCGACCTTCGACCCGTTCAAGGACTTCGAGGATTTCGAACTGCGCCTGCGAACCCGGGATATCGACCTGCCAAGGCTCAACGACTTCTCCCGCGCCTACGGCAGGTTCGACTTCAAGGCCGGCAAGGGCGACCTGGTGATCGAAGCCCGCGCCGACGATGGCCAGCTCAGCGGCTATATCAAGCCGCTACTGCGCAAGGTCGATGTGTTCGACTGGCAGCAGGACGTGGAGAACAACGACAAGGGCTTTCTCCGCTCACTCTGGGAGGCCCTGGTGGGCGGCGGGGAATCGGTGCTGAAGAACCAGCAACGCGACCAGTTCGCCACCCGCGTGGAGCTGCATGGCAACATCCACCGCCAGGACATCAGCGCTTTCCAGGCCTTCCTCGCAATCCTGCGCAATGCCTTCATCGAGGCCTTCACCAACCGCTTCGAACTGGCGCCGCCACAGCAGGATGACTAGCGGCCATGGCAATTGCGCCAATACGGACGAGTGACCGCCCATTCAGTGACTGAATGAAGCGTCTGCGTTCACAGTCGACTCGTGCGCGCGTTATAGTCGGGCTTTTCCCAAATACTGAACCGCCCGGTTTCGTACCGAGGCGCCCGAGTCCGAGGAATACCTGATGAAGTTCGAAGGCACCCAGTCCTACGTCGCCACCGACGACCTCAAGCTCGCGGTGAATGCCGCCATCACCTTGCAGCGCCCGCTGCTGGTCAAGGGCGAACCGGGTACCGGCAAGACCATGCTGGCCGAGCAACTGGCCGCCTCCTTCGGCGCCAAGCTGATCACCTGGCATATCAAGTCCACCACCAAGGCGCACCAGGGCCTCTACGAATACGACGCCGTGAGCCGCCTGCGCGATTCCCAGCTGAATTCCGACAAGGTCCACGACGTTCGCAACTACATCAAGAAAGGCAAGCTGTGGGAGGCCTTCGAGTCCGAGGAGCGGGTCATCCTGCTGATCGACGAGATCGACAAGGCCGACATCGAGTTCCCCAACGACCTGTTGCAGGAACTCGACAAGATGGAGTTCTACGTTTACGAGACCAACGAGACCATCAAGGCCAAGCAGCGCCCGATCATCATCATCACCTCGAACAACGAGAAGGAACTGCCGGACGCCTTCCTGCGCCGCTGCTTCTTCCACTACATCGCCTTCCCCGATCGCGACACCCTGCAGAAGATCGTCGACGTGCACTACCCGAACATCAAGGCTGACCTGGTTTCCGAAGCCCTGGATGTGTTCTTCGACGTGCGCAAAGTGCCGGGCCTGAAGAAGAAGCCCTCCACCTCCGAACTGGTGGACTGGCTGAAGCTGCTGATGGCCGACAACATCGGCGAAGCCGTGCTCCGCGAGCGCGACCCCACCAAGGCCATCCCGCCGCTGGCGGGCGCCCTGGTGAAGAACGAGCAGGACGTGCAGCTGCTGGAACGCCTGGCCTTCATGGCCCGCCGCGCCAGCCGTTGAGGCCGAACAATCCGTCGTTGTAGGAGCGAGCTTGCTCGCGAAGCCGTTCGCCCATGTTCGCGAGCAAGCTCGCTCCTACGGGATAAGCGCTTAGGGAGAAGGTGTAGCCATGCATAGGGGCAGTTGCCTGTGCGGCGCGGTGAAGTACGAGATCGACGCGCCCATAAAGTCCGCCACCCATTGCCATTGCAGCCAGTGCCGCAAGGGTCATGGCGCGGCGTTCGGCACTTACGGCAACGTGCGCTGGAGCGCCTTCCGCTGGGTGCAGGGCGAGGAAATGGTGGCGCACTACCACTCCTCCCCCGGCGTAACCCGGACCTTCTGCCGGCAGTGCGGCTCGACCCTGCAGTGGTACAGCGAACACGCCCACCCCGACTGGGTGTCGGTTGCCCTGGGTACGCTGGACTCGCCGCTTGGCCCCATCCCACAGAAGCACATCTACCCGGAATCCAAGGCCGACTGGTACGACATCGCCGACGGCCTGCCCCAGGAGCCGCGCTCCTGAGGCTCTACAGATAAACAGACGAGGGTGCAGCCATGCTGCTCAACCTGTTCAACGAAATGCGCGCAGCCAAGGTACCGGTGTCGGTACGCGAGCTGCTCGACCTGATCAACGCGTTGAAGCACAACGTGGTGTTCGCCGACATGGACGAGTTCTACTTCCTCGCCCGCACGGTGCTGGTCAAGGACGAGCGCCATTTCGACAAGTTCGACCGCGCCTTCAGCGCCTACTTCAAAGGCCTGGAGAAGCTCGATGATTACCTCCAGGCGCTGATTCCCGAGGAATGGCTGCGCAAGGAGTTCGAGCGCATGCTGACCGACGAGGAAAAGGCGCAGATCCAGAGCCTGGGCGGCCTCGACAAGCTGATCGAGGAATTCAAGAAGCGCCTGGAAGAACAGAAGGAACGCCACGCCGGCGGCAACAAGTGGATCGGTACCGGCGGCACCAGCCCCTTCGGCTCCGGTGGCTTCAACCCCGAAGGCATTCGCGTCGGCGATGCCGGCAAGCGCCAGGGCCGAGCCGTGAAGGTCTGGGACCAGCGCGAGTACAAGAACCTCGACGACCAGGTGGAACTGGGCACCCGCAACATCAAGGTCGCGCTGCGCCGCCTGCGCAAGTTCGCCCGTGAAGGCGCGGCGGAAGAGCTGGACCTGGAAGGCACCATCGACCACACCGCCAAGGACGCCGGCCTGCTCAACATCCAGATGCGCCCTGAGCGGCGCAACACGGTGAAGCTGCTGCTCCTGCTGGATATCGGCGGCTCGATGGACGCCCACGTGAAGGTCTGCGAAGAACTGTTCTCGGCCTGCAAGACCGAGTTCAAGCATCTTGAATATTTCTACTTCCACAACTTCGTCTACGAGTCGGTGTGGAAGAACAACCTGCGCCGCACCTCCGAACGCACCGCCACCATGGACCTGCTGCACAAGTACGGCCCGGACTACAAGGTGGTCTTCGTCGGTGACGCCGCCATGGCCCCCTACGAAATCACCCAGGCCGGCGGCAGCGTCGAGCACTGGAACGAAGAGCCGGGCTACGCCTGGATGAAGCGCTTCATGGAGAAATACAAGAAGCTCATCTGGATCAACCCCTACCCCAAGGACACCTGGAACTACACCGCCTCCACCAACATCGTCCGCGAGCTGATCAACGACCAGATGTACCCGCTGACCCTGCGCGGGCTGGAAGACGGGATGAAGTTCCTCTCCAAATAAGAACGGGCCCTGCGGGGCCCGTTTTGATTTGGGGTGTTGTCAACTCATCCACCCGGGATTGCCTTGATAGGGTGGACGACGCTCTTCTTGTCCACCGGAGGCTGCGGGAATGCCATCCGCCTGGTTCGATTTGCCACCTATACTCCTTGGGCAACTCGGGTTTGCTACCCGTGTCGTGCTTCTCCTCGGACCCCGTCGCATAATCAGCAGTCATTCCCTACCGCTTTTCGACCTATCCAAGAAGATCAAAAATGAAAAACCTAACTGTCCTGTCAGCGGCACTTGCCGTCGTCCTTGCGGGCTGTACTTCAGGCTCATCGAAACTCGAGTCCGGTACAGCACATACGGAAGTCTGCAAGGCAACCAGTGAACAAGAAATCTCGGCGCTGTTCGATCGATGGAACCGCTCACTGCAAACCGGCGACCCACACCAGGTTGTCGCCAACTATGCCGAGCGCTCCGTCCTTCTTCCCACCGTATCGAACAAACCGCGACTGACTCCCGCCGAAAAGGAGGACTACTTCCATCACTTCCTGGAAAACAAACCGCAGGGCAGGATTGACTCCAGAACGATAGAAATTGGTTGCAATACGGCGGTTGACGCCGGGCTCTATACCTTCACCTTTGGCGCTACTGGTACCCAGGTAAAAGCTCGCTACACCTACACCTACAAGTGGGACGGACAGCAGTGGCTGATCACCAGCCACCATTCTTCGGCAATGCCGGAGAAAAACTGAGGCACCTAGGGCGCATGCCACTGCGATCGAGTCGGTGAAAAAGGGGCTGGAGTGATAAAAACAAATCATTCAGCCCCTTTTGCTGGGAAAGGGCGTTAGTGATGGTGCTTTTTCGTCCGCAAGTACTCAGACAGGGCGAAGAAGCGTTTTCGAGTTGCACGCGCGAACAGGCGATTTACCCAGCTATCTATAAGCTTGCCAAACCAGCGCGGACGTAACTTCAAGCTGAAGGTGTAGATCAACTCTGAAGTGCCCTCATCCAGATCACGATGACGCATTGAGGCCGACCATTCCTGAAATACGCCCGTTGGCGCTACCAATACCGCAGCAGCCACCTTGCCTGGTTGGTAGTTGACGAATCGGGTCCGCATTGACAGGGGCCGCATCCATCCGCGCCCTTGGTTGAATGTCACCGCCCCGATGTACGGATGGCTACTTCCACCTTCCACATTGGCTTTCGACAGCAAGGTATCCCACTCCAGACGCACGTTGTGATTGTGGAATGCCTCGAAGGTAGCGGTGGCAGGGGCCGGCATGACTAGCGTGATCTTATGGCGACTCATGACCGAGGGCCCATGGCTGGAGATGAGAGCTAGCCTAGACCAGTCGCACCGGTTCGGGCTTGCGCAACCTCGGGTAATTCGAGGTATTTACCGGCGTTCGGGGAGACAGACTCACAATCAGGTAACTGAGTGTCTGCACTTGGCTGCCGGTTCCGGCCATGGCAACAAGGACGTTCTAGATACCCTCCCCGAATCCGGCAATTCGATAGCTGTGGCACATTCCTACGCTGCTTGCGGTTGCCCAGCTTCGTCTTCCTACAGAGAAATTTCCTACGCCACATTACCCTTGAGCCCCTACAAACGCCCTCTATAGAGTCCGGCCCGTCACGGTCAATCCCGTGACCGGGGGTCAGAGCCCGATTGCACGACTCAGGGCGCGGTAGCGCCATAGCCACAGAGTTCAGGCGCTTTTTGTTTGCCTGCTGCTTTGTGCATCTATGGCGGACCGCGTGGGGAGGCTTAACGCCTACCGGTTCCCTGATCCGGCACTCTGACCCTCACGCGGTCCGCCACCCACTCGCGGTCAGAGGCAAGTGCTGGCGGTTGTTTCTCCAATCAGGGAGACCGGATATGCACTACCCACCTTTTACCCCCGCGCACCGCCGCATCACGCCCTGCTCGGCCAACACGCCTCCACCGGAGGTGCGCCATGTTTAAATTCAAGCCCATTCCCAGCCCCGCCCAGCCATACCGCGATGTGCTGTTCTTCAACGCTCTCGCCCGCCCCGAAAACCTGTTCGAAACAGCCCAGCAGCGCATGTCCGCCGCGTTGGACCTGCTGCAGATCGTGGAGCAGAGCGAGAACCGGGACTTCGTCCAGCATGAGGCGGCGCGCCTGTCTTTCGCCGCAGGTTTGTTATTGGCCGATGCTCAGGCCCTCTTTGAGGCGGCTCATGAGCGGGCTATGGAGCAAGTGAATTCACTGGTTCAGGCATAGCGTCGGTGCCCCGACGCCACGCCGCAGCGGGCCTCCGTGAGCTGGGCCAACCAGCGCGTCGGGGTGGTGAAGTGGTAGGGCGAGCTGTGGATTGCCCGGCGGGATTTGCCGGTCTTCATGGCCACCCATGATGACCCTGCGTTGAGTGAGTGCCGAGCTGGAAGCGGATGCCATTTGGGGATTGGTGAGGCGAGTCGTTGTGGGGGCGATTTCAATCGCTAAGCAGACCGCAGGGCTGCCCTGACGTGTTGGAGGGGCAACTGCGTTGCCCTTCGCGAATGAATTCGCCCCCACAAGAATGTTGTTCCCCAGACTGCTGCCGGAGGTTTTGCAGCCCTCTCCCCCGGCCCCTCTTCCGCAAGCGGGCCAGGGGTGACCCGGCCGGATACCGGTCAGCGCGCCGGGGCATCCTGCTGATGAGACTCCTGCCGATGCCCCTAAGCACCAAACACGGGCCTGAAGAACGTGCGCTCATAGCTGAGAATGCACTTTGTATCTTCCGCGTACTTGAACGCGGCGATGCATTCCGGGTCGTTCATGGACTGCTGCCGGTAGCGTTCGTACTCGGCAAGGCTTGGAAATGTGAACATCGCGATCGCGATGTTGTTTGCCCCCTCGGAAGGCAGGAAGTAGCCGTGATGCTTACCGCCGAACTTCTCGACAAGCGGAATCCACAGCCTTCCGTAGTGTTCGAACTCGCTTAGCTTGTAAGGATCCAGAACATATTTCAGGTAGCAAGTGACCATTCCTGCCCTCTCTGGCAATTGATGTGTGGCGTGAGCGTTAGTGCCAATGCCGCTCCTGCGCCTTGCGGCTGCCGCCGCCGCTGAAGGCCCAGCCGAGCAGCAGCAGTTGGCTTTCCACCAGCCAGGCCAGCAGGAGGCCGACGCCCAGGCCCCATGCGATGGCTTCGGGCACCAGCAGGAGCTGGTAGCTGTAGGCGGCCAGGGTTTCCTTGCGCAGTTCGGGGTTGGCACTGATCAGCACATGCCAGGCGCTCTGGTACCAGGGGCCCTGCAGGGCCTGCCATTCGCGCTGCAGCAGGCTGTCGCGGGCCACCAGTTGGGCAACGCTCTCGGCGTCGCTGCGCATCACCGGATCGGAGCTTGCGCGGTAGTGGGCCACCAGGGCGTCCAGATCGCCCTTGAAGAAGCGCTGCGCAGTGTCGCGAAAGCCCTTGAGACCCTGCTCCGCTTCCAGGCGGTGGGCATCGACGCGCTTGGCGTAGTCCTCGATGAAGCCCGGCACCTGCACCCCGACCAGGAGGCCCAGGGTGAACAGGATCAGGCGCAGATAGCTTCGCAACATTCCCTGTCCTCCGGTTATCAGGTACGGCCCTGGCTGACGATCTCGCCTCGGCGCCAGAGGATCCACTCGCCGGGCTGGTAGATATTCCAGGTCTCGTTGTCGGTCAGGGGCTCGGTGGCGATCACGGTGACCACGTCCTTGGGCGTGGTTTCCGCCTGGAAGTCCACCGTCAGGTCGGCGTCCTTCAGGCGCGCCGGGCCGAAGGGAGCGCGGCGGGTGATGTGGGCCAGCTTGCTGGAGCAGAAGCTGAACAGCCAGTCGCCGTCACTGAGCAAGCAGTTGAACACGCCGTTCTGGCGGAACTCGAAGCAAGCCTGGACCAGTACCGGCAGGAGGATCTCAGCCATCACCGGCTCGGGGAAGGCGCCGCGCACGCGGTTCAGCAGGTTGCAGAAGGCCGCCTCGCTGTCGGTGTCGCCCACCGGCCAGTAGAACCCCTTCGCCGGCTCGAATCCGGCCAACTGGCCGTTGTGCGCGAAGCACCAGTTGCGCCCCCAGAGCTCGCGGACGAAGGGGTGGGTGTTGGACAGGCAGACCTTGCCGACATTGGCCTGGCGGATATGGCCGATCACCGTCTCGCTCTTGATCGGGTAGCGTTGGACCAGCCGTGCCACTTCTGACTCGACGCTCGCCGCCGGGTCCTGGAACAGGCGCAGGCCGCGCCCTTCATAGAAACCTATGCCCCAGCCATCGCGGTGCGGGCCCGTGCCGCCGCCGCGCTGCATCAGGCCGGTGAAGCTGAAGACGATATCGGTGGGGACGTTGGCGCTCATGCCGAGCAGTTCGCACATGGTTCAGAATTCCAGCTTCAGGGCGTTCTTCAATTGGTCGGCTTCGCGCGCCAGACGCGCCTGCAGGGCGGCGCGGCCAAGGGGCAGGAAGCGGGTCAGGGCTCGCCAGAGCAGGCCGACGAGGTCGCCACGGCGGCGCGGGATCAGGTGCAGATGCAGGTGCGGCACGTGCTGGTTGGCAGCCGGGCCGTCGTTGATCAACAGATTGACTCCCTGGCGGCCATAGCCGGCCCAACGCAATGCCTGGCCCACCTTGTCGGCGCGGGCCAGCAGCCGTTCACGGGCAGCAGAGGAGAGATCTGAGAGGCAGGGGGCGTGCTCGCGAGCAACTATCAGCACGTGGGCCGGACGCAGCGGGTTGATGTCCAGCAGCACCAGGAAGTGCTCGTCTTCATGCAGCAGGTGGGCCGGCAGCTTGCCGGTGGCTATGGCGCAGAACACGCAGTCCATGGGCACTCCTTGGCGGGGAAAGGCCCATGCTGAACGCGTCGTGGCCAGGCTGCAAGGCCCCGGCGGTTACAGGCGGGGCTCTATGCGCAGGCGACGGTCGCCGTTCTGGTCGTAGCGGGTATCCACGTCGGCGACGCGGTCGCGCTTCGTCTCGCGCAGGGTGGGCTCTTCCTCGGCTTTCGCTTCGGCCTCGCGGGCGGCGCGGATCTCCTTGACCTTGCGCTCGATGGGCCAGCGGATCAGGACGAACACCACGTAGCCGGTGATGGCGATGATGCTGTACATGGTCAGGTCGAGGACCGCCTTCCAGGCGTTGTTGCCGACTTTGAAGAGCACGTCCAGGGCGGTGATGGCCACGGCTGGGGCGAACTGGTCCTTGGCCGGATCGACAATGGTCGGCGTCAGCAGCAACACCGCCACCAGCAGCCGCAGCGGCTCGCGCAGCCAGCGCCACATCCAGCCAGTGAGGTGATACCAGACCAGCAGGCAGCCAATCGCGGCGAGTCCGTAGGCGGCCCACGCGAGCAGGTAGTCGTTTTCAGTCATTGGCGTCCGTGGCAAGGCTGGCAAAAGGGCGCTTATGATAACGGCTTTTCCCGGTTCCGGCGCTCCTGCCGTCGCCCGACCGCCCTGCCTTCGAGAGTGCCCATGCCCCAAGCCCCCATCGCCCGAATCGAATCCGGAGACGACCCCTACCGCTGGCTGGAACAGCGCGACGCACCCGAAGTACTCGCCCACCTGGAAGCGGAGAACGCCTGGCTGGAGGCCGAGTTGGCCGGCCAGCAGGTGCTGCGTGA
This sequence comes from Pseudomonas sp. BN417, assembly GCF_029871205.1. Classification (GTDB taxonomy): domain Bacteria; phylum Pseudomonadota; class Gammaproteobacteria; order Pseudomonadales; family Pseudomonadaceae; genus Metapseudomonas. The sequence continues at coordinate 12,116 of NZ_SSOJ01000165.1, forward strand.
GGCGCTGTTCCAGGAGATCAAGGGCCGCATCCGCGAGACCGACCTCTCCCTGCCGGTGCCCTGGGGCCCCTGGCTCTACTATCAGCGCACCACCGCCGGCGACGAATACCCGCGCCACTACCGCTGCCCACGCCCGACCGACGGTTCGCTGACCCTGGAAGAAGCCCGCGAGGAGCTGCTGCTGGACCCCAACGAACTGGCGGCCGGCGGCTTCCTGTCCATCGGCGCCTTCAGCGTCAGCCCCGACCATGCGCGCCTGGCCTACAGCCTGGACACCAGCGGCGACGAGACCTACCAGCTCTACGTCAAGGAACTGGCCAGCGGTGAAATCCGCGCCCTGCCCTTCGAGCAGTGCGACGGCAGCATGACCTGGGCCAACGACAGCGCCACGCTGTTCTTCGGCGAACTGGACGATACCCATCGCCCGCACCGCCTGCATCGCCACCGTCTGGGCGAGGCCACTGCCGAGCTGGTATTCGAGGAGCGCGACGGCCGCTTCTTCCTCAATTGCTACCGCGCCAGTTCCGAGCGCCAGCTGATCCTGCTGCTGAACAGCAAGACCACCAGCGAGACCTGGGTGCTGGACGCCGATACCCCCCAAGGCGCCTGGACCTGCCTGGCGCCGCGGGAGGAGGACCACGAGTACTACGCCGACCACGGCAAGCTGGGCGGCCAGTGGACCTGGCTGATCCGCAGCAACCAGACCGGTATCAACTTCGCGCTCTACCAGGCCAGCGAGGCCGAGCCTACCCGCGGCCATTGGCGCGAGCTGATCGCCCATGACGAGGCGCGCATGCTGGAGGGTGTCAGCCTGAATGCCGGCGCCTTCGTCCTCAGCCTGCGCGAAGGCGGATTGCCGATCATCCAGGTGCACCCGGAAGGTGCAGCGCCCTACCCGCTGCAACTGCCGGATGCCGCCTACAGCCTCTATGTCCAGGACAGCCTGGAATTCGACAGCCCGGTGATCCGCCTGCGCTACGAGGCCCTCAACCGCCCGGCCCAGGTGCGCCAGCTGGAGCTGACCAGCGGCGCCCAACAGGTGCTCAAGGAAACCCCGGTGGAAGGCCCCTTCGATGCCGACGCCTATGTCAGTCAGCGCCTCTGGGCGACGGCGGCGGACGGCACGCGCATCCCCATCAGCCTGGTGGCCCGACGCGAAACCCTGGGTAAGCCCGCGCCGCTCTACCTCTACGGCTACGGCGCCTACGGCGAGAGCCTCGACCCCTGGTTCTCCCACGCCCGCCTGAGCCTGCTGGAGCGCGGCTTCGTCTTCGCCATCGCCCATGTGCGCGGTGGCGGCGAACTCGGCGAAGCCTGGTACCGCGCCGGCAAGCTGGAACACAAGACCAATACCTTCGGCGACTTCATCGCCTGCGCCGAACACCTGATCGCCGAGGGCTACACCGCTCCGGCGCAGCTGGCCATCAGCGGCGGCAGCGCCGGCGGCCTGCTGATGGGCGCGGTGCTCAACCTGCGCCCCGAGTTGTTTGCCGCGGCCATCGCCGAGGTGCCTTTCGTCGACGTGCTGAACACCATGCAGAACCCCGACCTGCCGCTGACCGTGACCGAGTACGACGAATGGGGCGACCCGAACGAGCCGGACGTTTACGAGCGGATCAAGGGTTATGCGCCCTACGAGAATGTGAGCGCCCAGGCCTATCCGGCGATGCTGGTGGTGGCCGGCTACAACGACAGCCGCGTGCAGTACTGGGAAGCGGCCAAGTGGGTGGCGAAGCTACGCGCCAGCAAGACCGACGACAATCCGCTGCTGCTCAAGACCGACCTCGGCGCCGGCCATGGCGGTATGAGCGGCCGCTACCACGCGCTGCGCGACGTCGCCCTGGAATATGCCTTCCTGCTCAAGGTGCTCGGCCTGCCGCAGCGCTGATCAGGGATTGCCGGTGCTGGTGCCCAGACCCTTGGTGTTGCGCTCCAGCTGCTTCTCCAGCACCGGGATCGGCTGGTCGCGCTGCTCCAGGGATTCGCGCAGGCGCTGCTCCTGGTCGACATTGTTCATTAGCCGCGGGTTGCCGCTCTGCGGCACCGGGCTGGTGACGGCGCGCGGCACGATCTGTGGATAAGGCTGCGGCGTGACCGTGCCGGGAGCGCCCGCCGGCGCCTGCAACGGCGCGCGCAACAGCGGTGGATTCTGCGCCGCCGCGCCGCCTGCCAGCAGGGCGAGCGCCAGCAGCAGCGGAAGCTTGCTAAGGTTCATGGCCTGTCTCCGACGGTGTCTCGCTTGAGTCTAACCCCCGGTCGACGAAGCGGCTGCGCGCGCGACGGGATGCCATCGATCGCCGGTGCCCGGTCTAGACTTTCTTCGAGACCCAGGCACGGGAGTGCGGTGGATGAGCACGGAACGAACGGCGCCCCCGACGAGCAAGCTGGACAAGTTGCTCGCCGATGAGCGCAAAAGGCGCGAGCACAGTTACCGGGAACAGGCGCTGAAGCTGTATCCCTGGGTCTGCGCCCGTTGCGGCCGCGAGTTCAGCGGCAAGCGCCTGTCCGAACTTACGGTGCACCACCGCGATCACAACCATGACAACAACCCCCCGGACGGTTCGAACTGGGAGCTGCTCTGTCTCTACTGCCACGACAACGAGCACTCCCGCTACACCGACCAGCAGTGGCACAGCGAAGAACAACCCGGCACCCGGCGAGAGCCAGGCGCCACCTACAAGGCACTCGCCGGCATCGGCGATCTGTTGAAGCGCAAGGAATAGCCCGCCCCGGGCCGTTCGTCACCGAGTCTGCAAGGAGATCACGATGAAGATCCTCATGGTACTGACCTCCCACGACAAGCTGGGCGACACCGGCAAGAAAACCGGCTTCTGGCTCGAGGAGTTCGCCGCACCCTACTTCGCCTTCCGCGACGCCGGCGCCGAGGTGGTGCTGGCATCACCCAAGGGCGGCCATCCGCCGCTGGACCCGAAGAGCGACGACCCGGGTGCCCAGACCGAGGCGACCCACCGCTTCCGCGAGGATGACGTGGCCCGCCGCGCCCTGGCCAACACCCTGCGTCTGGACAGCCTGATGCCGGCCGACTACGACGCCCTCTTCTACCCCGGCGGCCATGGCCCGATGTGGGACCTGGTGGACGACCTGCATTCCATCGTGCTGGTGGAAAGCTTTTACGCCGCCGGCAAGCCGGTGGGCGCCGTGTGTCACGCCCCAGCCGTGCTGCTCAACGCCAAGGCCCCGGATGGCGCACCGCTGGTGCAGGGCAACGCGGTGACCGGTTTCTCCAACTCCGAGGAAATCGCCGTGGGCCTGGCCGAGGTAGTGCCCTTCCTGCTGGAGGATGTGCTGAAGGAGAACGGCGGCCACTACTCCAAGGTGGCGGACTGGCAACCCCATGTGGTCGCCGATGGCAACCTGATCACCGGGCAGAACCCGGCCTCGTCCGAGCCGACGGCGGCGGCCCTGCTGGAGCTGTTGGGGGGACGGAGGGATGAGTTGTAAGGCAGCAGACGGTGAATGAATCCTTGTAGGGGCGAATTCATTCGCCAAGCAGGCCGCAGGTTCGCCCTTGGGACCCCAGGGGGCTGCTGCGCAGCCCTTGGCGAATGAATTGGCTTTGTCTGCATTACGTGTTGCTAGAGCTTCCTGAGCCGAGCTGCTTATCGAGTCGGCTGCGAGTCTCTGTTTCGCCTCCCGGCGAGTCTCTTTTGGCAGTCGCCCCAAAAGAAACCAAAA
>NZ_SSOJ01000165.1:15895-19784 GCF_029871205.1 Pseudomonas sp. BN417
TGGCCCCGCACGCCTCTCGCGGCATCCATGCCGCTCGTCCCCCTGCGCAACGCTTCCGCTCGGCCTTCTGACGGGGCGGAATCGCTGCCCCACCTCTTCTGCACAGGTTCAGGCACTGAACAGGCAACAGGATTGCCGCGCCCTGTCAGGCGCGAGTCACCCCTCGCCCTCCGGGAGAGGGGCCGGGGGAGAGGGATGCATCAGGCAGGCGCGGAGGTCTGAAAGAGCCGTACTAGACGCCTCTATTCGGTGCTGCAACAGCTAACGCAGACATAGCCATTTCAATCGCGAAGGGCTGCGCAGCAGCCCCCTGTCTCACTCCGCCGCCTTGGATGCCTCCACCGCCTTCGGCCTGGGCGCGAAGCGGGCCGCCAGGCGCATGGAGCCGGTGACCAGGCGCTGGTAGAGGGTGGGTAGCAGACGCTGCATGCCGTCCAGGGCCCAGGCGTCGGCGCCGATGAGGATGCGCCGACTGTCGCGCAACACGCCGCGCAGTATCACTTCGGCGGCCTTGTCCGGGGTGGTGCGCAGCAGTTGGTCGTTGAATTGCTGACGGGCGCGGCTGGCTTCCTGGCCGGTGACCCTGGCCAGGCTGTCGTTCATCCGCGCGGTCTTGGCGATATTGGTCTTGATACCGCCGGGGTGCACGCAACTGGCGGAGACCCCGCAGTCCTCCATGTCCAGTTCCTGGCGCAGGGATTCGGTGAAGCCGCGCACGGCGAACTTGGTGGCGTTGTAGGCGCTCATGCCCGGCTGGGCGAACAGGCCGAAGACGCTGGAAACGTTGACCACATGGCCCTCGCCGCTGGCCTTCAGGTGCGGCAGGAAGGCCTTGGTGCCGTACACCACGCCCCAGAAGTTGATGTTCATGATCCACTCGTATTCCGAGTAGTCACTGCCGTCCACCGTGCCGGCATGGGCGACGCCGGCGTTGTTGATGATCAGGTTGACCCGGCCGTGGTCCAGCACCACCTGCTCGGCCCACGCGTGCACGGCGTCGCGGTCGGCGACGTTGACCAGGGTCTCGGTGACCTGCACGCCGAGTTTGCGCACCAGGGCGGCGGTTTCCGCCAGGCCTTCGGCATTCACGTCGGCCAGGGCCACCTGGCAGCCCTGGCGGGCGAGCGCGCAGGCCAGCGCGCGGCCGATGCCGGAGCCCGCGCCGGTGATGGCGGCAACCTTGTTCTCGAAGGATTTCATGCCGGCACCTCCTGGGTGGCCAGTTGCAGGGCGCCCTGGGCGGCATGGGCCGGCACGCTACGGCTGAAGTGATAGGCCGCCGGGTCGAAGTTGCGGGTCAGCAGGCGGAAGCGCCAGGTGAAGCCTGGCCAGACGGTGCAGTTGCGGCCGCTCACTGGGTGCAGGTACCAGCTCTTGCAGCCGCCGGCGTTCCACACGGTATTGCCCAGGCTGCCCTGGAGCTTGCCATTGAACCTGTCCTGCACGTCGCGCTTGACCTCCAGGCTGCGCAGGCGGCGCTCACCGAGCAGGTCGAGGGCGCCGAGCACGTAATGGATCTGCGATTCGATCATGTAGACCATGGAGTTGTGGCCCAGGCCCGTGTTCGGTCCCATGAGGAAGAACAGGTTGGGGAAGCCCGCGGTCATGGTGCCCTTGTAGGCCTCGGGACCTTGCGGCCAGGTGTCCAGCAGGTCGACGCCGCCGCGGCCGAAGACCACGCCACGGGGCAGCGGATCGCTGGGGGTGAAACCGGTGCCGAAGATGATGGCGTCGACGTCGCGTTCCTGGCCGTCGGCGGTGACGATGCTGCCGGCGCGGATTTCCCGGATGCCGTCGGTGATCACGTCGACGTTGGGCTGGGTCAGGGCCGGGTAGTAGTCGTTGGAGATCAGCACCCGCTTGCAGCCCATGGTGTAGTCCGGGGTGACCTTGGCGCGCAGTTCCGGGTCCTTGATCTTGCGTTTGATGTAGCCCGTGGCGAGCCACTGGGCCAGTTTCATCACCCGTGGTGTCAGGGCAAAGCCGATGACACGGCTTTCGAGAACGGCGTAGATGGCGCCGCGCCAGAGCTTCTGCAGGACTGGGAAGCGCTTGAAGCGCGAACGCTCGCCCTCGCTGATGGCGCGGTCGGGCTTGGGCATGATCCAGGGCGCGGTGCGCTGGTAGAGGTCGAGCTGGACGACCTGCTTCTGGATCTGCGGGACGAACTGGATGCTGGAGGCGCCGGTGCCGATCACCGCCACGCGCTTGCCCGCCAGGTCGTAGTCATGGTTCCACTGCTGGGAGTGGAAGCTCGTGCCCTGGAAGTTCTCCAGCCCATTCAGCGCCGGGATCGACGGAGTGGACAGGGCGCCCATGCCGGAGACCACGAACTGCGCCGTGTAGTGATTGCCGGCGGCGTCCTCGATCTGCCACAGCTCGTCCAGCTCGTTCCAGGCCAGGCGGGTGATCTCGGTGTCGAGCAAGGTCTTGTCCTGCAGCCGGTACTTTGCCCAGCAGCCTTCCAGGTAGCTCTTGATCTCGCCCTGCTTGGCGAACATGCGCGTCCAGTTCGGGTTGGGCTCGAAGGAGAAGGAATAGAGGTGCGATTGCACGTCGCAGCCGCAGCCGGGGTAGTTGTTCACCCGCCAGGTGCCGCCGATGCCGGGTTCCTTCTCGAACATGAGGAAATCGTTCTCGCCCTTCTGCTTCAGGCGGATCGCCATACCCAGGCCGGAGAAGCCGGAGCCTATGATGGCGATCTTGCAATGGCGGGCAGGGGTGTGGGGTGAGGCTGACGCATTCATGGGCCGAGCTCCTGTTCTTGTTAGTTGCGACGTATACATCTGTATACCAAGGTAGACAGATGTATACTCGCCGGCAATCCAGCGCCGTCACAACCAACCTTAGGTAGGGCCAACCATGAATTCCGCCAGCGCCGACGAACAGCCGCCCCGCGACAGAAGCCCCGACGCTCCGGGCAAGCGCCTGCTCATGGAGGCGGCGCTGCGGCTGGGCTCGCAGAGTCGCAGCCTGGGTGGCCTGGGCCTGCGCGAGCTGGCGCGAGAGGCGGGGCTGAACCCCAACACCTTCTATCGCCACTTCAAGGATGTGGACGACCTCGGCCTGGCCATCATCCGCAACATTTCCACCCAGCTGCGCCAGCCCCTGCGCGAGCTGCGCCGTGAGGCGGCGGCCCGCGCGGTGCGGGGTTCCCAGGCGGAGATGCCGAAGCTGCTGGGCATCGACCTCGGCCGCGGCCGGCGGGTGTGCCGCGAGACAGTGCAGCTGTTCTTCGATTTCGTCGACGGCAACAGCGAAGCCTTCATCATCGGCGTGCGCGAACTGCACGGCTCCTCGCCAGTGCTGCGTGCGGCACTGCGCGAGGTGATGGACGATTTCACCGCCGACATGGCCGAGGACATCAGCGAGTTCCAGCTGCTCCCGGCGCAGGTCGAGCCAGCGGTGGTACGGCGGGTATCCAGCCTGGTCAGCCGCAACCTGTTCCAGATGTCCCTGGACTACATCGGCCAGCCGGAGCGCCGCGAGGCCATACGTGCGGAGGCGGAGGAGCAGGTGCTGTTTCTCTTTACCGGGGCCAGCGTGCTGCAGGCGCTGGGGGTGTAGGGGCGAATTCATTCGCCAAGGGACGCGCAGCGTCCCCATGGGGCCTTTCAGGGCAGACCTGCGGCCTGCTTGGCGAATGAATTGGCTATGTCTGCATTCAGTGTTGCTAGAACCACCTGAACCCGGCTGATTGTCGAGCCGGCAGGGAGTCTCTGTTTCGCCTCCCGGCGAGTCTCTTTTGGCAGTCGCCCCAAAAGAAACCAAAAGGGCTTGCCCCTGCATCCGGCCCGGCTACGCCGGGTCCCCTCGCTCCATCGTCGCTCCGGGGGCACGGCGTGAGGGGCCATCCATGGCCCCGCACGCCTCTCGCGGCATCCATGCC
>NZ_SSOJ01000166.1:0-40465 GCF_029871205.1 Pseudomonas sp. BN417
CACGCCTCTCGCGGCATCCATGCCGCTCGTCCCCCTCTGCAACGCTTCCGCTCGGCCTCCTGACGGGGCAGAGTCGCTGCCCCACCTCTTCTGCTCAGTTTCAGGCCGCTGTTGGCTTCAGGACTGTTCGTTCCTCGCCGGCGCGAGTCACCCCTCTCCTCTTCAGGGAGAGGGGCCGGGGGTGAGGGCTATATTAGGCAGGCGCGGAGGTCTGAAAGAGCCGTACTAGACGCCTCTATTCGGTGCTGCAACAGCTAACGCAGACATAGCCAATTCATTTGCCAAGCAGGTCGGCCCTTGAGGTCTGCAGGGAGCACAAAAAAGCCCGCATCTGCGGGCTTTTTCGTTATCCGTACGCCGATCAGTGCGCTTTTGCCTCGTGCATGCGCGCCAGCTGGCGCTCCAGCAGGGAGGGGTAGGGGTCCAGCAGGCGTTCGACGCAGCAGGCGCCTTCGGGGCTGGTGATCGCGCGGATGCGGGCGCGCTGGCGCACCAGTTCGTCCTCGGCGATGCTGCGCTCCACCAGCAGCAAGTTGCGGCTGTGCTGGCTCAGCGCAAGGGCACTCTGGGTGGTGTCGTTGAGCAGCAGGTCGCCCTGGCCGAGCCCCGAGAGGTCGTCGCCCAGGGTCAGGCCCAGCTGCAGCTGCAGGGTGATGCCGCTGTCGGCGACCTCGATCTGCAGGGCATGGCCCAGGGCGCGCATCAGCTCGCCGCAGCAGATGGCGTGGGTCAGATAGTCCTCGCCGCTGGCCTGGCCGTGGAAGAGCATCAGGCTGCTGCCGTCGTTGAGGGTCAGCAGCTGGCCGTGGTAGAGGCGGGCAGCCTGGTCCAGACAGTCGCGGTACCGCTGCAGCAGGTCCATCAGGCGGGCTCTTGGCAGGCGGCGGAGCTGGTCCTGGGCGCCCAGCTGGATGGCCAGCACGGCGCTGTTCTGCGGCTCTGCCGGGGCCGCTGGCGCAGGCGCCGGGTCCGGTTCGGTCATTTCTTCGCGCAGATCGGCGAAGGGGTCTTCCTCGTCCGGGGTGAACAGCTTGCTTGAGGCGTCGTCGTCGCCGTCGAAGCTGTCGTCACTCAGGTCGCGCACTTCGAAGCCTTGCTGGTCGTCCTGCTCGTCGTCTTCGAGGTAGTCCTCGTCGGGCTCGTCGAACTCCACTTCCGGCTCGGGCTCCGGCTCGGGTTCAGGCTTTTCCGGTACCAGGCGCGCCTGTAGCTGACGCGCCAGATCGCCGATCTCGTCCTGGCGGCCGGCACCGGGAGCCGGGTCGTCCGGATCGCGCAGCCAGACGCGCAGCTGCAGCAGCGGCGTGGAGATGTGCCGGCCGAGGCGCAGGCTCAGGGACAGGGTCAGGGCCAGCAGGATCAGGCTGAGCAGCCCCATGCTCTGCAGGCTGATGGTCATCGGCTGCTGGAACTGCTCCATGTCCAGGCTCAGGCGCAGGTGCCCGGCAATCACCTCCTGGAAGGTGATGGGGGTGGAGTAGAGGCCCTCGGCTTCGCCCAGCAGGCCCTGCTTGGGCCGTGCACCGGCTTCGGCGAGGATGCGGTTGTCGACGCTGTAGATGGCGGCGTGGGCCACCAGGGGGTTCTTCACCAGGTTGCTGAGCAGCACGTTGAGGCTGAGGATGTCGTTGGACACCAGCAACTCGGTGGCCGAGGCAGCGGTCTGCGCGGTCAGGCTCTGGCCCAGCGCGTCGGCCTGCTGGTGCATGGCCTGCTTGAACTGCATGCCCATGACCCAGGCATAGATGACCAGCGCAAGGGCCACCAGCAGCAGGCTGTGGCTGGCGATGCGCAAGGCGATCGGCACCCGCCGCTGGCGCAGCGCGTGGAAGATCAGCAGGAAGAAATTATCGGGTTTGACAGGCGTGGGCCGGTTCACAGAGCGCGGCTCTTCTCGAACGAAATTGTCGCGCAGTATAGCGAGCGCCCCTGGCAGGGCAAAGCGCCGGGCATGCTCCCGGCGGTTCGAAAGTGGGTAGAATGTGCGCCTTTTCATGCGCAGAGGGAGGTGTGCCTTGCGCGAGATTGTCCTGATCAACATCACTGGCGAAGACCGCCCCGGCCTGACCGCGGCCATTACCGGCGTGCTCGCCCAGGGCGGCGTGAACATCCTGGACATCGGCCAGGCGGTGATTCACGACACCCTGTCGTTCGGCATCCTGGTGGAAATCCCGGATAACGCCATGGCCTCGTCCGTACTCAAGGACGTGCTGTTCACGGCCTACAAGCTGGACCAGCAGGTGCGCTTCACCCCGGTGGCCGAGGCCGACTACCAGCAGTGGGTCGGTGGCCAGGGCAAGAGCCGCTACATCGTCACCCTGCTGACCCGCAAGGTGACCGCCGAACAGCTGCAGCGGGTGAGCTCCATTACCGCCAAGTACGGCCTGAACATCGACCACATCGACCGTCTGTCGGGGCGCATGCCGCTGGACATGCCAGTCGACCAGGGCAAGGGCTGCATCGAGTTCTCCGTGCGCGGCGAGCCGGCCGACCCGGTGGCCCTGCGCGCCGAGTTCCTCAGCGTGGCACAGGAGTTGAACGTCGATATCGCCTTCCAGCGTGATTCGGTGTTCCGCCGCAACCGCCGCCTGGCGGTGTTCGACATGGACTCGACGCTGATCGAGGCCGAAGTCATCGACGAACTGGCCAAGGCCGCCGGCGTCGGCGAGCAGGTGGCGGAAATCACCGAGCGCGCCATGCGCGGCGAGCTCGACTTCCGCGCCAGCTTCAAGGAGCGCCTGGCACTGCTCCAGGGGCTCTCCGAGGATGTGCTGGAAGAGATCGGCGCTTCGCTGCGGCTCACCGAAGGGGCGGAAACCCTGTTCGCCGAGCTCAAGCGTCTGGGCTACAAGACCGCCATCCTCTCTGGCGGCTTCAGCTATTTCGCCAAGCAACTGCAGGCCAAGCTGGGCATCGACTACGTGTTCGCCAACGAGTTGCAGATTGTCGACGGCAAGCTGACCGGCGTGGCCGTGGAGCCGATAGTCGACGCCCAGCGCAAGGCCGACCTGCTGCGCGAGCTGGCCGAGAAGGAAGGACTGCGCCTGGAGCAGACCATTGCTGTCGGTGACGGCGCCAACGACCTGCCGATGCTTGGCCTGGCCGGCCTGGGCGTGGCCTTCCGCGCCAAGCCGCTGGTCAAGCAGTCGGCCAAGCAGGCCATCTCCACCCTGGGCTTGGACGGCATTCTTTACCTGCTGGGTTTCCGCGATCGCGACGGACAGGACTGATCGCCGTGCCGGACACGAAAAAGCCGCCTTCGGGCGGCTTTTTCGTGGTTGGACTCCCAGGGCGGACCTGCGGCCCGCTTGGCGAATGAATTCGCCCCTACTCGTCGCCGGAGGAGAAGTCGTAATCCATGGCCTGGCTGGGGCCTTGCAGGTAGTAGCCCTGGATGTAGTTGACGCCGGCCTGCCAGAGGGTCGCCAGCACGCTGGCAGTCTCGACGAAGGGCACTATGGTCAGCTTGGCCTGGGCATGCAGGCTGGCCAGCAAGGTCTTGAGGACTTCCTGGTTCTCCGCCCGGCTCAGGTCCTGGGTGAAGGAGCCATCGACTTTCACGAAGTCGATGGCCAGGTGCTTGAGGGTATTGAAGGGGTTCAGGGCGCAGCCGAACTGGCTCATGGCCACCTGGCAATGCAGCTCCGCCAGTCCCTGGGTCAGCACCTTGGCCTGCTTCAGGTAGGCGATGGCGTCCGGTTCGCTGAACTGGAAGATCAGCGCGTCGGACGGCAGCCGTGCCGCCTTCAGGGCGACGCTGAGCCAGGGCAGCAGAGTCTGGTCCTGCAGGCTGGCGCCGGAGAGGTGGACGAACAACCGGGTGTTGTGACCCTTGGTGCGGTGTTCGGCAAGCAGCTTGATGGAGTTGAGTATCACCCAGCGGTCGATCCTCTCGGCCAGGCCGGCTTCCTTGGCGGCGTCGAGGAAGTCGACGGGCGGCACTTCCTCGCCCTGGGGGCTGAGCAGGCGCAGCAGCACTTCATAGTGCTCGAAGCTGTCGCCGCGCAGGCTGATGATCGGCTGGAACAGCAGGCGGAAGCTGTTGTTCTCCAGTGCCTGCCGGACCATGGCCAACAGATTGCCGCGGTTGGCCGCGGCGGCCAGTTCCTCGGCCGGGTCGTAGAGCTTCAGGCCGTTCTCGTCCCCCAGCTCGTCGGCGCACCGGTGGGCGCGGTCCACCACGTCCTGGGCCTTGGGCGTGGTTTCGCTGAGGCCGGCGACGCCGATGCACAGGCTGACCTGCACGGTCCGGCTGCTGACGTCGAACAGGTGGATATCGATCTTTTTCAGCAGGCTGCGCAAGCCTTCCGCGGCCTGTTCTGGTGTGAGTCCCTGCTGCAGTACGCCAAACACGTCGTCGCCGTAGCGGGCCAATTGGGCGTCCCCGGCGAAGTGGGCGCGCAGCAGGTTGGCCAGGTCGGTGAGCAACAGGTCGACGCCGGCGATTCCGATTTCGGCCAGCAGGCTGGAATAACGGGCAACCCGGATGTAGGCGAGGCTGGCCGGCTGGCCGGCCTTGACCGCACGCTCGGTGGCGACGTCGAGCAACTCGTTGAAGTGGGCGCGATTGAACAGGCCGGTGACCAGGTCCTGGCTGCTGATCTCGCGCAGCTTCTCTTCCAGCTCTGCGCTATCGGACTCGGCGCGGATCACCACCTGGATGCAGGGCTCGCCATCGTAGGTGGCGGGGGAGAAGCCCATGCGCGCCTGGAAGGACTGGCCGTCCACCTTGCAGCCATTGCAGGTGAGTTCGCCGCTGCCTTCGCCGTCGCGGTAGTTCTTCAGGAAGTCCTTGAAGCCGGCCTGGTCGGCGCCGGTGATCAGGTCGATCATCGGCATGCCTTCGAGTTCGTCGCCATCGTCGTAGCCGAACATCTCCACATAGGCGCGGTTGGCATAGATATGCATGCCGTCGTGAACGTAGGCGATGGCGTCCACGGAGCTGTCCAGCAGCAGTTGGCAGCGCTTCTCCGCCTCGCGCAGGCCGACTTCGGCGGCGCGCCGCGCGCGGCGTTGCTCGAGGTTGGCCAGTTCGCGGTTGGCCACCAGCACCAGGCGCTCGTCCTCGCCCTGGGGCAGAGCGTCCTGCGCGCCCAGGGCCAGGGCTTCGGTGATCAGGTCTGAATCGTTGTCCGGCACCAGCTGGATGAAGGGAATGTCCTTGGATTGGCGGCGGATGCTGTTGAGGGCTTCGCTCGGGTTCAGGAGTTCGCTACTGGGCGCGGCGATCAGCAGGTCCCAGCCCTGCTGCAGGGCTTCGCTGAGGTCATCGGCGGAAAGGATGCGGTGCACGCGGGTGGCGTGTCCGGCATTGCGGAACAGGCTGACCAGGCGCTCGGCTTCGTTCTGCGAGTCTTCCAGGATCAGCAGACGGATCGTTTTCTTTTCGATGGCCATGGCCTGTGCTTAGCGCCGAGTGAGCGCGAATAGGCGACGAATGGTGATAAGTCGGGAATCTACAGCGACTTCCATAGCGAGTCAAAATCTTCCTCGCCACCTTGGGGATGGCTTCCCGGAGCTGTGACAGGTTTCCCCTGGGGCGATGCCGGCTGCTCGAAAACGCGGTACTCGAACTGATTGAAACTGCCGGTGCTGGTCAGGCGCCGGGTCAGTACGGCGCGGTGCTCGTCGCCGTGCAGGTTGATCTGCACCTTGTTGCCCTCCTGGAAGGGCAGGCGCGTTGTGATCAGAGTGGCGGGACGGGAAATGGCGCCGATCGCCGGCAGCAGCAAGGCGCGCAGATAGTGGCTGTTTTGCTCGCCTTTGCGCAGCAGGAGCGCGCCGCAGGCCTGTGCCTGGGGGGCCACCAGCTCGATGCCAATCTGCGTGCCGCCGCCGCGTACCTGGCGGATCCAGCGGACCACGGCGATGCTCCAGCCCTGGCCCGGGGCGTCCTGCACGCCCAGCAGTTCGCCGGCCTGCAGTTGGCTGGGGACCTCCCTGGGCCAGCTCAGGCAATAACCGCCGGGGCTGTGATTGACCACTGAGACGCTGAAGGTCGGGTAGCTTTCCGGCGCGGCGCTGGCCTGGCGCGGCGGCGCACTGCTTTCGGCGACGGGCCTGGTGTATTCGATCTCCTCCATGGGCATGCCCGGCTGCCAGCCCTGGTTGGGCTGGGCGTCGAAGGCATTGGCCCAGATGTCTTTCACAGGCTTGTTGCCAGACGTGTCGAACACCGCCTGGCCGACTTCCTGGGGCAGCTTGAGCACATCGCCGAAGGGGCGGCTGCCGGCCAGGAAGAAGTGCAGAGCACTCATGCCGATGCACAGGGTCAGGCGGCCCTGGCCGGGGTTGCGCTGGAAGGTGCGCTCGGAGATGTCGCCCCAGGCCGAACTCAGGTGCTGCAGCAGGTCCAGGGTCAGGCCTTCGGGCATCAGCAGGCGTGACTGCTTGCGCTCCTCGTCCGGCAGCAGCAGGTATTCCTTGATGGCGTCCACCAGCGGCAGCGAGTCGAGGCCCAGCAGGGTGCGCGGGTCGACCTCATGGAACAGCGCCTTGTAGCGCGGCGGGCCGTCCAGTTGGGGCGCCACGGCGAACAGGCTGGAAGGCAGCTCGGCCGATTGCAGGCGCACCAGGGCGCTCCAGGGCTCCAGGGCCTCCGCCAGTCGGGCGATGCCATTCTGGCGCATCTGGTTGCAACGGGCGCAGCCCAGCAACAGTGCTACCAGGTAGCTCTGCTCGGCGCTGAGGGCTTGGGTATGGCGTGCCAGTGGGTCGCGCACGGTGATGCGCTGGAGCTGGCGGCTCTGCGCCAGTTGGTAGATCTGGTGCAGCTCCAGCCAGAGGCCCTCGGGCACCGGGCAGTAGAGCTGGCTGGAACGTATCAGCGGGCCGTTCAGGCTGTGCATCGCCCGTTGCAGGGCGACAGTGAGGAGCTGGGTGCGCTCGCGATCGCGGCTCGAGTGAGGCGACTCCTGCACGATGATCAGCTTGTAGCCAATGGCCAGATGGTTCTGCAGGGCCTGGCAGAGGTTGGCGACCTTGCGCGGGCGCTCGTCCAGGACAATGGACTGGCCGAGGAAATGCCGTTCCAGGTGCTGGCACACGAAATGGACTTCCGGGCGCATCAGCTCCAGCAATTGCAGGCGGTTTTCGCTGGGGGTCACCAGCTGGTTCAACTCCATCAGGGCCTGATAGAGCTGGCGTGCGGTTTCGCCGAGGTTGGCCTTTGGCAGGTGAGAGATCCAGCGTTTCAATTCGCGAGGCGTGGCACTGCAGAAGGACAGGCTCTGTTTGCTCGGCGTGGGAACGCGCAACAGCAGGTGAGGGCTCTGGTGGTCCATCTGGATCCGGTACTCCGACGTCTCGTTTATTGGTTTGGATAGGATTTCAGCACTCTATCAGCATCGGTGTGCAGTGGCAGCCTATCCATGGCTGGGGTGTAGTCGCGGTGGCACTTCGCGGCCTGCGCGTGCCTCCTTCCTGATCCAACCCTGGCCGAACCCTGCGGTTCGGCCGGATCGATCCCGGGTCAGGCGTTCCGGGGCAGCGCGAACAGTTCGCCCATGCGTACCTGGCTGCCGGCCCAGGCGCTCTCGGCCCAGCGCACCTGGCCCGGGCCGAACAGGACGATGGCGGTGGAGCCCAGTTTGAAGCGGCCGATTTCGTCACCTTTTTCCAGGCGGATGGGCGCGCGCGCCGCTTCGTCGTAGCTGAAGGTTTTCAGCTCGCGCTTCGGTGGTGTGACCAGGCCGGCCCAGACGGTCTCGATGGAGGCGACGATCATCGCGCCCACCAGCACCACGGCCATGGGGCCGCGCTCGGTATCGAACAGGCAGACCACCCGCTCGTTACGGGCGAAGAGCTCGGGCACGTTCTCCGCGGTGCTCTGGTTCACCGAGAAGAGTTTGCCGGGGACATAGACCATCTCCCGCAGGGTGCCACCCAGCGGCGCATGCACCCGGTGGTAGTCCTTGGGGGACAGGTAGACGGTGGCGAACTCGCCGCCCATGAAGGGCGCGGCGCGCTCGGCGTCGCCACCCAGTAGTTCCAGCACGCTGAAGCTGTGGCCCTTGGCCTGGAAGCAGCGGCCGTGCTCGATCGGGCCGAGCTGGCTGATCGCGCCGTCGGCCGGGCAGAGGATGGCGCCGGGGGTATCGTCCAGCGGCCGCGCGCCGGGCTTGAGCGCGCGGGTGAAGAAGGCGTTGAAATGTTCGTAGGCGCTGAGGTCCTCCACCAGCGCTTCACTCATGTTCACCTGGTAGCGCTTGGCGAACCACGCGGTGAAGGCGTTCTTGAACCAGCGCACGCGGCACTCGGCGATGCAGCCGGCCAGGCGCGACAGCAGGTTATGCGGCAGCAGGTACTGGCCGATGATGAAAAGGCGTTCTTTCATTGGGTTTCCTTGGCGAATGGGGCCTCAGAGTCTGTTCACGATCTCGCGAGCTAGAGAAGAACAAGGCGAAAATGGCGGAGGAAGCGGAGTTTACGTGTTGTAAATGAGCATTCCGAAGCCATTTTCAACGCAGTTATTCCGACGCGCAGCTGATCGTGGGCAGACTCTCAGAGTTCTACAGGGGTATCCGGATGATTACCCCACTCGGACCAGGAGCCGGCATAGCCTTTCACCCGCGGATAGCCGAGGGCCTTGGCCACCAGGTAGGTGAAGCCCGAGCGGTGGTGGGTATGGCAGTGGGTGACGATTTCCTTGTCCGGGGTGATGCCCAGGGATTGCAGCACCTCGGCCATGTCGGTGCGGATGCGCAGGGCGCGGGCCGGGTCCATGCCGGCGGTCCATTCGAAGTGGACCGCGCCCGGGATGTGCCCGCCCTTGGCGGCCAGGACCTTGGTGCCGTTGTATTCACCGGGGCCGCGGGCGTCCCAGATGGCCAGGTCGCTGGCGCCCAGGCGGCCCTGCAGGTACTCGCGGCTGGCGGTGGGCTCGTCGTGCAGGGTCAGGGCGACCGGGCCGCCCACGGGGGCCGGAACGGCTTCGGTAACTTCCCGGCTTTCAGCCAGCCAGGCGTGCAGGCCGCCATTCAGGTAGTGGTAGCGGTGGTGGCCGATTACATCCAGCAGCCAGATGAAACGGCCTGCCCAGCCGCCGCCTTCGTCGTCATAGACCACGTAGGTAGCATCGCTACGGTGGCCGAGTTCGCCGAACAGCGCCTCGAGGTCGGCCTTGGCCGGCACCAGGCCGGGGGCCGGCGGCTGGCCGAGCTGGGTGCGTTTCGGGTCGACGAAGCGGGCGCCCGGGATATGGCCTGCGGCGTAGCGGGCGGCGCTGGTGAGATCGACCAGGATCAGCTCGTCGGCGTCGAGCAGGGGCACCAGATCGGCCGGTTCGATCACCAGCGGCAGATTGGAGAAGGCGGACATGGAAGCCTCCAGAATTAGACAAAGTGGCGGATTGTAGCGGAAAGCCTAATAGCCTATTCACAATCTGTTGCGCGTCGGAATAACTGCGTTGAAATGGCTTCGGAAAGCGGCCCGCGGCTAACGCGCTTCGGCGCGCGCCTTCGGCTGTTATTCCGCTTCGCCGTGTTCTTCTCTAGCTCGCGAGATTCTGAATGGACTCTACCGGCCGCGGCTGACGAAGTTGGCGAGGGCGCGCTCCACGCACTGCGCGGTTTTGGCGAAGGCGCGCAGGCTGAGGTCGGCGAAGGGGGCGCCGTCCTGGTCGGCCACCACCAGCATCGCCACCCGGCCGTTCACGGCGATCGAGCGCAGCAGCAGGTGGTGTCCCGGGAACAGGCTCTTCAGTTGGCCCGGCAACAGGGCAGAGAATTGCGCCATGTTTTCCGGCCCGAGGCGCAGTTGACCGGGCTGGGTGAGCAGGCGCCGCAACACCTGGCTCTGGCTGGGGTCCAGCTGCAGGCCGCTGGCTTCCCTGGACAGGCCGGCCTGCTGCTGGGCGAGCAAGCGGCTGTGGTTGCGGTCGGCCAGCAGCACCAGGACCCGGCGCATGCCGCCGCTCTCCAGGGCATCACGGGCGCACACGCTGAGTTGCACCACATTGGTGAAGGGGCTGGGGTCGCGGAGCAGCTCGGCGCAGTGGCCGCGCCAGGCTTCCAGGGCGCCGGCGCTGGGAGGCAGTGCGACGGCCGGTTCGGGGCGCAGGCGGTGCTGGCTCCAGGGCCAGAGCAGGGCCTCGGCCGGGTGCCAGAGGTCGCCCCGGGCATGCAGGCGGGCGCTTTGCGCGGCCTGCTGGTGGACCAGTTGCTGCAGTTCGTCCAGCGGCAGCTTCATGAACAGTCCGGCAATACGCTGCCAGCGCAGGCTGTGGTCATCGCCCCAGCCCGCGTGGGCGGAGACCGCCAGCCCGTTGGCCAGAAGCACCGTGTTGCTCGGCTGGGTCAGCCAGCGGCTCAAGGCCGGATCGGCGTCCAGTTGTTGTTGCTGGTGCAGCGGGTGTTCCTTCTCACGGGCAATGTGCAGGGCCTTGACCAGCAGGCGGCGGTCGTCGCTGAGCAGGCGGTAGCCCTGGACTATCCAGTTGGGCAGCTTCCAGTGTTCGGCCAGCGCCTGACAGAGCTGTAGCAGTGGCACGCCGAGCAGCTCGCGCTCGACCTTGGCGGCCGGCTCGCCTTCGCCCAGTACGCGCTTCTCCCAGGTGGCGAAGAGTTCCGGGTGGCTGGCCAGCAGCGGCCAGAGTGGCGAGAGGAAGAGCAGGCTGCACCAGTGGATTTCCTGCCAGAGGCGCGCCAGGCGTGCGGCGAACAGGCCATTGGCCTGCTGCGCAGCATGCTGGCCGATCAGCTGCAACTGGCGCAGGGCCTGGGGAATCTCCTCCTCGGGCACAGCCGGCAATCGATTGAGCAGGGTTTCGGCGCGTTTCAGGCCCAGGCGGCTGAGGGCGATCTCCAGGCTCTCCGCCGGGCTGCTCAGCAGGTTACCGGCGGCATTGGCCTCGCGCAGCAGGCTGAGGGCGAGGGCGGGGCTGTCCTGGGTGAGTTCGGCGATGTCGCGCAGGGAGCGGCGACTGTCGCCAAGAGCGCGGCGGACCTTCTCATGGCTGGCGGCCGGAACGGGCAGGCGCACGCCGTCGAGGTACTTGATCCAGCTGTCGAGGCTGCGTCGCATGGGCTTTGCGGTTGACATAGGGGGGCGCCAATCTGGCTTTTCGCCGGAACAGGCTATAGTCTGGCGCATATTTTCCGATAATTAGAAGGGCTGTTTTTCATAACCCTTTCTACTGACCCTTCAAGCTTCCTTCCTATGGCAAAAATCCTCGGCATCATCGTCGTATTCGCCAGTGTGCTCGGCGGATACGTCCTTTCCCATGGCAAGATCGCCGCGCTGATCCAGCCGTTCGAGATCATGATCATCGGCGGCGCCGCGCTGGGTGCCTTCCTGCAGGCCAACCCGGGCAGCACCACCATGACGGTGTTCAAGAAGTCGCTGAAGATGTTCAGTTCGCGCTTCACCCATGGTTTCTATCTGGAAGTGCTGCGGCTGCTCTACGAAATCCTCAACAAGAGTCGCCGCGAAGGGATGATGGCCATCGAGGCCGATATCGAGGACGCCGCCGCCAGCCCGATCTTCAGCAAGTACCCGGGCATCCTCAAGGATGAGCGGATGACCGCCTATATCTGCGACTATTTGCGCATCATGTCCTCCGGCAACATGGCGCCCCATGAACTGGAGGGCCTGTTCGACATGGAGCTGGCCAGCCTGAAGGAAGAGCTGGAACATCCTTCCCACGCGGTGAACCGCATCGCCGACGGCTTGCCGGGCTTCGGTATCGTCGCGGCGGTACTGGGCATCGTGGTCACCATGGCCATGCTCGGTGAAGCCGAACAGGCGGCCCTCGGCCAGCACGTGGGTGCGGCGCTGGTGGGGACGTTCCTCGGTATTCTCGCGGCCTATGGCTTCTTCGGCCCGCTGTCGGTTTCCCTGGAGCACGATGCCCGCGAGGAACTGAACGTGTTCGAGGCCATCAAGGCCTGCCTGGTGGCTTCGGCATCCGGGATGCCGCCGTCGCTGGCGGTGGAGTTCGGGCGCAAGACGCTGTTCCCGGCGCATCGCCCCAGCTTCAGCGAGCTGGAACAGGCCGTGCGCGGCAGCTGAAGGCTGAGTCATGGAGAACAACCAGCCAATCATCGTCAAGCGCGTCAAGCGCTACGCCGCCGGCCACCACGGCGGCGCCTGGAAGATCGCCTTCGCCGACTTCGCCACGGCGATGATGGCTTTCTTCCTGGTGCTCTGGCTGATGTCCTCGGCCACCCCCGAGCAGAAAAAGGCCATTTCCGGCTACTTCAAGGACCCTATAGGTTTCAGCGAAAGCGCCAGCCCCTACGTCATCGATCTCGGCGGTACGCCGACGCCGGCGCCCGACCGTACCCTCAATCCGGACCTGAAAGACGCTCCCGCCGCCCAGGAGTCGGCGGTGGACGCGGATGACCGGCAGAAGGTGGACGCCAGCCAGGTCGAGACCCTGGCCGAGCAGATCGAGCGCGAGCGCCTCGAACTGCTGCTGCAGGAGCTGCAGAACAAGGTGGAAGAAAACCCCGAGCTGCGTAAGTTCAAGGACCAGATCCTCTTCGAGATTACCCAGGACGGCTTGCGCATCCAGATAATGGACGCCGCCAACCGGCCGATGTTCGACATCGGCAGCGCGAGCTTGCAGCCTTATTTCGAAGACATCCTGCTGATCCTTGCCGAAACCATCAAGACGGTGCCGAACAAGATCAGCATCAGCGGCCATACCGACGCCAAGCCCTATGCCGGTGACGGCGACTTCGGCAACTGGGAGCTGTCCGCCGGTCGCGCCAACGCCGCGCGGCGCACCTTGATCGCCGGCGGTTATCCGGAGCAGCAGGTGGCGCGAGTGGTGGGTTATGCCTCTTCGGCGCTGTTCGACCGCAAGGACCCCTTCAATCCGGTCAACCGCCGCATCGACATCATCGTGCTGACCAAGAAGGCCCAGCGCGCCATCGAGGGCGAACAGGGCGACAGCGACAAGCCTGCCGTGCCGGAGCAGTCCCAGCCGCCCGCCGAAGGGGCGGCTCCGCCGGCGCCCACGGAAGAACGGGCTGCCCCCGTCCAGCCGCGCGAGCTGCGCGAGAAGCTGAATATCTTCGAGGATGGCGTGCTGAACATGGACGAGCCCAAGGGGCAGTGATCCGCACGCAAACGAAAAGGCCACGCAATGCGTGGCCTTTTTGCTCTGGCGCGGTCCTCAGTACTCGTCCTGGGGCAGGCTGGCGAGGATATGCCGGTAACTGGCCATGCGTTGCGGATGCACGCGGCCGTCTTCGAGGGCCTTGAGCAACGCGCAGCCTGGTTCGCGGTCGTGCTTGCAGTCGCGGAAGCGGCAGGTGCCGAGCAAGTCGCTGAATTCGATGAAGCCGGCTTCCACGTCGTTACGGCTGACATGGCCCAGGCCGAACTCGCGGATACCGGGGGAGTCGATCAGCTCGCCGCCGCCGGGGAAGTGGAACAGGCGCGCGGTGGTGGTGGTGTGAGTACCCTTGCCGGTGAGTTCGGAGAGGGCGCCGACGCGGGTGTCCACGCCCGGCAGCAGGCTGTTCACCAAGGACGACTTGCCCACCCCGGACTGGCCGACGAACACGCTGATGTGGCCATCGAGCCGGGCCATCAGGTCTTCCATGCCGCCGCCCTGGCGCGCCGAGACTTCCAGCAGCGGATAGCCCAGGTGGCGGTAGACGCCGAGGAGGTCGTCGAGCATGGCGCTGTTCTGCTCGTCCACCAGGTCGGCCTTGTTCAGCAGCAGCAGTGGGTGGATGCCAGCGTGCTCGGCGGCTATCAGGTAGCGGTCGATCAGGTTGGCGTGGGGATGGGGCAGGGGCGCGAAGACGATGACGATCTGGTCGACGTTGGCCGCCACCGGCTTGAGCACCCCGCGCATGTCCGGGCGGCACAGCTCGGAGCTGCGCGGCAGCTGGGCGACGATCACGCCGCTACCCTGGTTGCCGGAGCGCCAGACCACGCGGTCGCCCGTGACCAGGGTGGGCAGGTTGGCGCGCAGGTGGCAGCGCAGCGTCTGGCCAGCCTGCTCGCCTTCCAGGGCCTCGACCTCGACCTGGACCCCGAAGTGGGCGATTACCAGGCCGGTCTGCTCGGGGCCGAGGTCGCCGCCTTCGAGTTCGTCGAGCGCGCGGGATTCGCGCTTGGCCGCACGGGCGGCGCGCTCTTCCTGGATCTTGTCGATGCGCCAGCTTTGCCGGCGGGTGAGTTGGCGTTTGGCCATGGTCGGTCCGCTTGGAAAAAACCGCGCGAGTTTAGCACGCAGCCCGGAGCAGCAGGCTCTAAGCTAGAATGCGCGCCCCGCCCTGGAGACCGAATATGCAGAATGCCCTGAACCTGATCTGGATCGATCTGGAAATGACCGGACTGAACCCGGACACGGACGTCATCATCGAGATGGCGACCATAGTCACCGACAGCGAGCTCAACGTGCTCGCCGAAGGTCCGACCATCGCGATCCACCAGAGCGACGAGATCCTCGCCGGCATGGACGAGTGGAATACCCGTCAGCACGGCCAGAGCGGTCTGACCCAGCGAGTGCGCGAGAGCGTCATCAGCATGGCCGAAGCCGAGGCGCAGACCCTGACCTTCCTCGAGCAGTGGGTGCCCAAGGGCAAGTCGCCGATCTGCGGCAACAGCATCTGCCAGGACCGCCGCTTCCTCTATCGCCACATGCCGCAGCTGGAAGCCTACTTCCACTACCGCAACCTGGACGTCTCCACCCTTAAGGAGCTGGCGGCACGCTGGGCGCCCAAGGTGCGTGACGGGGTCAAGAAGAGCAGCAGCCACCTGGCCATGGACGACATTCGCGACTCGATCGCCGAGCTGCGGCACTATCGCGAGCACTTCATCAAGGTCTGAGAGGGCGCTCGCGATATCGTGAGCAGGCTCTGATTCAGGCTGCGCTCGCCCCGTGGCGGGCAAGCGCCCACTCCACATGCTCGCGCACCAGTGCCGAGGGGTATTCGCGGCGCAGGCGCAGCGCCTCAAGAACCGGGATACTCGAGGGCGCGTTGCCCAGACCCACCGCCAGGTTGCGCAGCCAGCGCTCGTAACCGGCGCGGCGCAGCGGCGAGCCTTCGGTGCGGCTGAGGAACTCTTCCTCGCTCCAGCGGAACAGCTCCGCCAGCTCGGCGTTGTCCAGGCCGTGGCGTGGCTGGAAGTCGCCCTCACCGGTGGAGCGGGCGAAGCGGTTCCAGGGGCAGACCATCTGGCAGTCATCGCAACCGAACACGCGGTTGCCGATCAGCGGGCGCAGGTCTTCGGGGATGCTGCCCTTGAACTCGATGGTCAGGTAGGAAATGCAGCGCCGCGCGTCCAACTGATAGGGGCCGACGAAGGCGGCGGTAGGGCAGATGTCCAGGCAGGCCGTGCAGCGCCCGCAGTGCTCGCTGCCGTGGGGCGGGTCCACTGGCAGTGGTGCGTCGACGAAGAGTTCGCCGAGGAAGAAGTAGCTGCCGGCCTTGCGGTTGAGCGCCAGGGTGTTCTTGCCGATCCATCCCAGGCCCGCCTGCTCGGCTATGGCTTTTTCCAGCACCGGCGCGCTGTCGACGAAGGCGCGGTAGTTGAACGGGCCTATGGCCTGCTCGATGCGCTCGGCCAAGTGCTGCAGGCGCTTGCGGATCAGCTTGTGGTAGTCGCGACCCAGGGCGTAGCGCGAGACGTAGGCCTTCTCCGGCTCGCCCAGGACCTTGGTCATGCGGGTGTCGCCGGGCAGGTAGTCCATGCGCAGGGAAATCACCCGCAAGGTACCGGGGACCAGCTCATCCGGGTGCGAACGTTTACTGCCGTGGGCGGCCATGTAGTCCATCTCGCCCTGGTAGCCGGCGTCCAGCCAGCGTTGCAGATGGCCTTCGTGCTCGCCGAGCTCGACCCCGGTGATACCCACCTGCTGGAAGCCCAGTTCGCGGCCCCAGTCCTTGATGGATTGGGCGAGCGATGCGAGATCTTGCGTGGAGAGGGACATGATGGAGCAGGAAACCGGGGCCGAGGTGGATATAATTCTGCCAGACCTTGCTGCCGTAACCGAATCCGATGCTGCCTTCTCGCGACGACCTGCCCCTTTCGCTCCATTCCGCCGACCAGGTGCGTGACCTTGACGCCCGCCTGATTGCCGCCGGCACTCCGGGATTCGAGCTGATGCAGCGCGCCGCCCATGCCGCCTGGCGCGCCTTGCGCCGCCGCTGGCCGGAGGCCGGCTGTGTCAGCGTGCTGGCCGGGCGTGGCAACAATGCCGGGGACGGCTACCTGGTGGCCGCGCTGGCCCAGCGCGCCGGCTGGCGGGTGAAGATCCTGGCCGTCGGTGCGGCTGACGCGCTGACGGGCGACGCGGCACTGGCGCGGGACGAGGCGATTGCCGCCGGTATTGTCATCCAGCCCTGGAGCGAGTGCGCGGCCCTCGAAGGCGTGGTGGTGGATGCCCTGCTGGGCACCGGGCTGTCCGGCGCCGTGCGTGAGCCCTATGCCCAGGCCATTCGCCTGCTCAATGCCAGTGGCTTGCCGGTGCTGGCCGTCGACATCCCGTCCGGGCTCTGTGCCGACACGGGCCGCGTACTGGGCGTGGCGGTGCGCGCGGACCTGACGATGACCTTCATCGGCCTGAAGCTGGGCCTGTTCACCGCCGATGCGCCGAACCAGGTGGGTGAGCTGATGTTCGACGATCTCCAGGCCGATCCCGGCCTGGTGGCGGCGACGCCGCGGTTGGCCGAACGCATGGCCGTCGGCAGCTTGCAGCGTCTGGCGCCGCGCCCGCGTACCGCGCACAAGGGCATGTTCGGGCACCTGCTGGTGGTGGGAGGCGACCGTGGCCTGGGCGGTGCGTCGCTGCTGTCGGCGGAAAGCGCGCTGCGCGGCGGCGCCGGCCTGGTGTCCCTGGCGACCCGTCCGGAGCATGTGGCGGCTTCGCTGGCGCGCCTTCCGGAGGTGATGTGCGCCGGGGTGAGTTCCGCCAACCAGCTGCTGGGACTGGCGGAAAAGGCCGATGTTCTAGTGGTGGGGCCCGGGCTCGGCCAGGCCGCCTGGGGCCGCAGCCTGCTCAGCGCCGTGGCTGGCCTGGCGGTGCCGCAGGTCTGGGATGCCGATGCCCTGAACCTGCTGGCCTTTGAGCAGGTCCGGCTTCCCGCTGGCTGTGTGATCACCCCGCATCCGGGCGAAGCCGCACGCCTACTGGGTATCCCGACCGCCGAGGTGCAGGCCGACAGACCGCGGGCCGCCTTGGGCCTGGCGCGCAAATTCAATGCCGTGGTCCTGCTCAAGGGCGCCGGCAGCCTGGTGGCGGCAGCGGACGGCCGCCTTGCCCTCTGTGATCGTGGCCATCCCGTTATGGCGGGGGCCGGGCTCGGCGATGTACTCGCCGGGCTGATAGGCGCCCTGATGGCCCAGGGGATGGACGACTTCGCCGCCACCAGCCTGGCCGTCTGGCTGCATGCGGGCGCCGGCGAAAGCCTGGCCCGGCAGGGCCGTGGGCTGGCAGCCAGTGACCTGATTCCGACCATTCGTCAGTTGCTCGAGGAGTTCTCGCCTTGCCTGAAGTGATCCTGCATGCCGAAGGCGAGGAGGCCATGCTGGCCCTCGGCGCCCGCCTTGCCACCCTGACCGGAGGTCGCGGCATTCTCTACCTGCATGGCGATCTGGGGGCGGGCAAGACCACGCTGTCTCGCGGCATCCTGCGTGGTCTGGGCCATACCGGGTCGGTGAAGAGCCCCACCTTCACCCTGGTCGAACCCTACGAAATTGGTGACAAACGCGCCTTCCATTTCGATCTGTACCGCCTCGCCGACCCGGAGGAATTGGAGTTTCTGGGCATCCGCGACTACTTCGAAGGCGACGCCCTGTGCCTGATCGAGTGGCCCCAGCGGGGCGCAGGCATTTTGCCAAAGGCCGACCTGGACATTAACATTACGCCGCAAGCGGGCGGCCGTTCGCTGCGGTTGTCGCCACACACCGAGCGCGGCGAGGCATGGTGTGCCGCCCTGGCCTTGGGAGCATGAAAAAAAGATGGGGTGGGGTATGCGCTCGCGCGCACTGTTTGCCGGGATTGGGGTTCTGCTTGCGGCGTTCGCCGCTGATGTCCTGGCTGCCGCGGAGGTTCGCGGGGTGCGGCTCTGGCGCGCGCCGGACAATACGCGCCTGGTCTTCGACCTGTCCGGTCCGGTCCAGCACTCCGTGTTCACGCTGACGGCACCCAACCGCATCGTCATCGATATCAACGGCGCCCAGCTCTCGACCAAGCTGGAGCAGCTGTCCCTCAGCAATACGCCAATCACCAGCGTGCGCTCCGCCCAGCGCACACCCACCGACCTGCGCGTGGTGATCGACGTTTCCGCCGCCGTGACGCCCAAGAGCTTCGCCCTGGCGCCCAACCAGCAATATGGCAACCGGCTGGTGGTGGACCTGTTCGACCAGGAAGCGGCCGCCAATGAGGCCAGCGCGCCCAAGGTAGCGACCGCGCCCACCACGCCCCAGGCCCCCGTGACCCCGACCCAGCCCGCGCCCAGCAAGCTGCCGCCGGTGCCGGGTGGCAAGCGCGACATCGTGGTCGCCATCGACGCCGGCCATGGTGGCGAGGACCCGGGTGCCCTCGGGCCGAAGGGCCAGCACGAGAAGAACGTGACCCTGGCGATCGCCAAGGAACTGCAGCGCCAGATCAGCCGGGAGAAGGGCTTCCGCGGTGAGCTGGTGCGTACTGGCGACTACTTCATCCCGCTGCGCAAGCGCACCGAGATCGCCCGCAAGAAGGGCGCCGACCTCTTCGTCTCCATCCATGCCGATGCCGCGCCCAGCCGCAGCGCCTTCGGTGCTTCGGTGTTCGCCCTGTCCGACCGTGGCGCCACCTCGGAAACCGCGCGCTGGTTGGCCGACAACGAGAACCGCTCCGACCTGATCGGCGGTGTCGGCAGCGTCAGCCTGGACGACAAGGACCGCATGCTCGCCGGCGTGCTGCTGGACCTGTCGATGACCGCGACCCTGTCCTCCAGCCTGAACGTCGGGCAGAAGGTACTGAGCAACGTCAGCCGCGTCACCCCGCTGCACAAGCGTCGGGTGGAGCAGGCCGGCTTCATGGTGTTGAAGTCGCCGGACATCCCATCGATCCTGGTGGAAACCGGCTTCATCTCCAACCACAACGAATCCCAGAAACTGGCCTCGCCGAGTCACCAGCAGGCGCTGGCGCGTTCGATCCAGACCGGTATCAAGCAGTTCTTCCAGCAGAATCCGCCGCCCGGTACTTACATCGCCTGGCTGCGTGACCAGGGCAAGATTGCCATCGGCCCGCGCGAGCATGTGGTGACGTCCGGCGAGAGCCTGGCGCTGATCGCCCAGCGCTATGAGGTGAGCATGGCGGCCCTGCGCAGCGCCAACTCGATGAAGGACGACAACATCAAGGTCGGGCAGACCCTGAATATCCCCGCTGCGACCCTGGCGGCCCAGCCATGAGCGAATTGCCGCGCATCCAGCTGCTGAGCCCGCGGCTGGCGAACCAGATCGCCGCCGGTGAAGTGGTCGAGCGTCCCGCCTCGGTCATCAAGGAACTGCTCGAGAACAGCCTGGACGCTGGCGCCCGGCGCATCGACGTCGAGGTGGAACAGGGCGGCATCAAGCTGCTGCGGGTGCGTGACGATGGCGGCGGCATTCCGGCGGACGACCTGCCGCTGGCATTGGCTCGCCATGCCACCAGCAAGATTCGCGACCTCGAAGACCTGGAACGGGTGTTGAGCCTGGGCTTCCGGGGTGAGGCGCTGGCCTCCATCAGCTCGGTGGCGCGCCTGACCATGACCTCACGCACGGCCGATGCCGAGCAGGCCTGGCAGGTGGAGACCGAAGGTCGTGACATGGAAGCCCGGGTGCAACCCGCGGCTCATCCCGTGGGTACCTCGGTGGAAGTGCGTGACCTGTTCTTCAATACGCCGGCGCGGCGCAAGTTCCTGCGTGCGGAGAAGACCGAGTTCGACCACCTGCAGGAAGTCATCAAGCGCCTGGCCCTGGCCCGCTTCGACGTGGCCTTCCACCTGCGCCACAACGGCAAGACCATCTTCGCGCTGAATGAAGCGCGCGATGCCATTTCCCGTGCCCGCCGCGTCGCCACTGTCTGCGGTCCGGCTTTCCTGGAGCAGGCACTGCCCATAGAAGTGGAGCGCAACGGCCTGCACCTCTGGGGCTGGGTCGGTCTGCCGACCTTCTCCCGTAGCCAGGCTGACCTGCAGTACTTCTATGTGAATGGCCGCATGGTGCGCGACAAGTTGGTCGCCCATGCCGTGCGCCAGGCTTATCGGGACGTGCTCTACAACGGCCGGCATCCCACTTTCGTACTGTTTTTCGAGGTCGATCCGGCGGTGGTCGACGTCAACGTGCACCCGACCAAGCACGAAGTACGCTTCCGCGACAGCCGCATGGTTCACGACTTCCTCTATGGCACCCTGCATCGCGCCCTGGGCGAGGTTCGCCCGGAAGACCAGTTGGCCGCGCCCGCCTCCACGGATGCCGTGGTGCGTCCGACCGGTCTCGCGGCTGGCGAGTTCGGTCCCCAGGCGGAGATGAGCCTGGCGGCCAACGCGCTGGAGCAACCCGCAGCCGAACCGGCCTGGCGCCCATCTGTCGGCGGTGGCTACCAGGCACCACGTCCGCAGCCCGGTCCGGGCGTACCGATCGCCGAAGCCCAAGGCGCCTACCGCGAGTTCTTTGCCGCGCTGCCCGCCACTGCTGCGCCCGTGGCCTTGCCCGAGTCCCAGGGCGATGTGCCGCCGTTGGGCTACGCGCTGGCCCAGCTCAAGGGCATCTATATCCTCGCCGAGAATGCCCAGGGGCTGGTGCTGGTGGACATGCATGCCGCCCACGAACGCATCACCTACGAACGCCTGAAGCTTGCCATGGCCAGCGAGGGGCTCAAGGGCCAGCCGCTGCTGGTGCCGGAGTCCATAGCCGTCAGCCAGCGCGAGGCCGACTGCGCCGAAGAACATGGCGAATGGTTCCGCCGCCTGGGCTTCGAGTTGCAGCGCCTGGGGCCGGAAACCCTGGCGATCCGCCAGATCCCGGCCTTGCTGAAGCAGGCCGAGGCTGCGCAACTGGTGCGCGATGTGCTCTCCGACCTGCTGGAATACGGCACCAGCGATCGCATCCAGGCCCACCTGAACGAGTTGCTCGGTACCATGGCCTGCCACGGTGCGGTGCGTGCCAACCGCCGGCTGACCCAGCCGGAGATGAACGCGCTGCTGCGCGATATGGAACACACCGAACGCAGTGGCCAGTGCAACCATGGGCGTCCGACCTGGACGCAGCTGGGTATGGATGACCTGGACAAGCTGTTCCTGCGCGGTCGTTGAGCATGAATAAGCCGCTGCCGCCGGCAATCTTCCTGATGGGCCCCACCGCCGCCGGCAAGACTGACCTGGCCCTGGAGCTGGCGCGAGCCTTGCCTTGCGAGCTGATCAGCGTGGATTCTGCGCTGATCTATCGCGGCATGGACATAGGCACCGCCAAGCCGGACAAGGCCACCCTGGCCGAGTTTCCCCATCGCCTGATCGATATCCGCGACCCGGCCGAGAGCTACTCGGCCGCCGAATTCCGCGCGGACGCCCTGGCTGCCATGGCGGAGATCACCGCCAAAGGGCGGATTCCCCTGCTGGTGGGCGGAACCATGCTTTATTACAAGGCGTTGCTGGAAGGTCTGGCGGACATGCCCAGCGCCGATCCCGAGGTGCGTGCCGAGTTGGAAGCCCGCGCCGCGCGCGAGGGCTGGGACACTCTCCACCGGGAGCTGGCGGCGGTGGACCCGGAATCCGCCGCGCGCATCCATCCCAACGATCCGCAGCGCCTGACCCGGGCGCTGGAGGTCTATCGGGTCAGTGGGCTGACCATGACCGCCCATCGGCAGCGCCAGGCCGCGCAAAATCTGGCCGGGAACGCGCCAGGTAAGGCGCATTTGCCTTATACTGTCGCGCATCTGGCTATTGCACCGGCGCAGCGACAGGTGTTGCACGAAAGAATTGCGCAACGTTTTCGCCTGATGCTGGAACAGGGCTTCATCCAGGAGGTCGAAGCGCTGCGCAGTAGAAGTGACTTGCATGCAGGACTGCCGTCTATAAGGGCGGTCGGTTACCGCCAGGTGTGGGATTACCTGGATGGCGGGCTGACCCGGGCCGAGATGGAGGAACGGGGTATCATTGCCACCCGCCAACTCGCCAAGCGACAGTTCACCTGGTTACGCAGTTGGTCCGACCTGTACTGGTTGGATAGCCTGGCTTGCGACAATCTGCCGCGTACCTTGAAATACCTGAAGTCGGTCTCCATATTGAGCTGAGACCGAGCCGGTTACCGTCTATCCTTGGGGGTAGGGTGGGTA
Organism: Pseudomonas sp. BN417; assembly: GCF_029871205.1. Taxonomy (GTDB): domain Bacteria; phylum Pseudomonadota; class Gammaproteobacteria; order Pseudomonadales; family Pseudomonadaceae; genus Metapseudomonas. The sequence goes on from NZ_SSOJ01000166.1 coordinate 22,265, forward strand.
CCAGTCTTCTTTCTTCATTTGAAAACTAAAACGATTTTTCCCTTAAAGGAGTGCGGCATATGTCAAAAGGGCATTCGCTACAAGACCCTTACCTCAATACCCTGCGTAAGGAACGCGTACCGGTTTCCATCTATCTGGTCAACGGCATCAAGCTGCAAGGCCAGATCGAATCCTTCGACCAGTTCGTGATCCTGCTGAAGAACACAGTCAGCCAGATGGTCTACAAACACGCCATCTCCACCGTTGTACCGAGTCGTCCGGTACGTCTGCCCAGTGCTTCCGAGCAAGAGCAGCCGGAGCCGGGCAACGCCTGATAGGAGACTGCATTGTTTTTCGAACGCCCTGGTGGTGGTGAACGGGCCATCCTGGTTCATCTGGAAGGCCAAGATCCCGAGGCGCGCGAAGACCCGCAGGAGTTCTTGGAACTTGCACGTTCGGCCGGTGCGGATACGGTGGCATTCGTCTCCGTTTCCCGTCACCAGCCAACGGCCAAGTACCTGATCGGTAGCGGCAAGGTCGACGAGTTGCACGACTTGGTCATGGCCGAAAAGGCCGAACTGGTCATCTTCAATCACACCCTCACACCCAGCCAGGAGCGCAACCTCGAGCGCGCCTTCGAGTGTCGGGTGCTCGACCGTACCGGTCTGATTCTCGACATCTTCGCCCAGCGCGCCCGTACCCATGAAGGCAAGCTGCAGGTCGAACTGGCCCAGCTCAATCACATGAGCACGCGCCTGGTGCGCGGCTGGACCCACCTTGAGCGCCAGAAAGGCGGTATCGGCCTGCGTGGCCCGGGTGAAACCCAGCTGGAAACCGACCGCCGCCTGCTGCGCGTGCGCATTCGCCAGATCAAGCAACGCCTGGAGAAGGTCCGTAGCCAACGCGAGCAGGCGCGCCGCGGGCGCAAGCGCGCGGATATCCCGGTGGTCTCCCTGGTGGGTTACACCAACGCCGGCAAGTCCACCCTGTTCAATGCGCTGACCACGTCCGAGGTCTATGCGGCCGACCAGTTGTTCGCCACGCTCGACCCCACCTTGCGCCGGCTGGATCTGGACGACCTGGGACCGATAGTGCTGGCCGATACCGTGGGCTTCATTCGTCACCTGCCGCACAAGCTGGTCGAGGCCTTCCGGGCTACCCTTGAAGAGTCCGCCAACGCCGATCTCCTGTTGCATGTGATCGATGCCCATGAGCCCGAACGCATGGCGCAGATCGAGCAGGTGCTGGCGGTGCTGGGCGAGATCGGCGCCGAGGGGCTGCCGATGCTGGAGGTCTACAACAAGGTGGACCTGCTGGAAAGCGTCGAGCCGCATATCCAGCGTGACGAAGAGGGCAAGCCCGAGCGGGTCTGGCTCTCGGCGCGCGACGGCGATGGCCTCGAACTGCTGGAGCAGGCCGTGGCCGAGTTGCTGGGCGATGACCTGTTCGTCGGCACCCTGCGCCTGCCGCAGCGTTTCGGCCGGCTGCGGGCGCAGTTTTTTGCCCTGGGTGCGGTACAGACCGAAGAACATGACGAGGCCGGCGATATCCTGCTGGCGGTGCGGCTGCCACGCGTCGAGCTGAATCGACTGGTCAGTCGCGAAGGCTGGCAGCCGAGCGAGTTCCTCGAGCAACACACTTTGCAATAAAGCCCGTTTAGGTGATTTTGCCGCGGGCCGCGGGCTTGGGTAGCATGGGCGGGCGCGCCGTGGGCGCGTCTTTGCTTTATCAGTATGGAGAGCGCTATGGCTTGGAACGAGCCGGGTGGCAACTCGAATAACCAGGACCCCTGGGGTGGACGCCGTGGTGGCGACCGCAAAGGGCCACCGGACCTGGACGAGGCCTTCCGCAAGCTGCAGGACAGCCTGAATGGATTGTTCGGTAGCGGCAAGAAACGTGGCGGCGACGAGGGTGGTGGCAGATCGGGCGGTTTCGGCCTGCTCGGCATCGGCCTGGCCCTGCTTGCCGTGGTCTGGCTTTACAGTGCCGTCTACGTGGTGGACGAGCAGGAGCAGGCCGTGGTGCTGCGCTTCGGCAAGTACTACGAGACCGTAGGCCCGGGCCTGAACATCTACTTCCCGCCGATCGATCGCAAGTTCCAGGAGAACGTCACCCGCGAGCGTGCCTATAGCAAGCAGGGTCAGATGCTCACCGAGGACGAGAACATCGTCGAAGTGCCGCTCACCGTCCAGTACAAGATCAGCAACCTCCAGGACTTCGTGCTGAACGTCGACGAGCCAGAGGTCAGCCTGCAGCACGCCACTGAAAGCGCCCTGCGCCATGTGGTCGGCTCCACCGAGATGGACCAGGTGCTGACCGAGGGCCGTGAGCTGATGGCCAGCGAGATCAAGGAGCGCCTGCAGCGTTTCCTCGACAACTACCGCACCGGTATCACGGTCACCCAGGTCAACGTGCAGAGCGCGGCCGCCCCGCGTGAAGTGCAGGAAGCCTTCGACGACGTGATCCGTGCTCGCGAAGACGAACAGCGCGCCAAGAACCAGGCCGAGGCCTACGCCAACGCCGTGGTGCCCGAGGCACGCGGCCAGGCCCAGCGCATCATCGAGGATGCCAACGGCTACCGCGACGAAGTGATCGCCCGCGCCGAGGGTGAGGCCGACCGCTTCAGCAAGCTGCTTACCGAGTACCACAAGGCGCCCGAGGTCACTCGCCAGCGTTTGTACCTGGAGACAATGCAGGATGTCCTCGGCAATACCAGCAAGGTCCTGGTGACCGGCAAGGAGGGTCAGAACAATCTGCTCTACCTGCCGCTGGACAAGATGATCGACAATCGTGGCGGCAGCCCCGCCCCGGCGGCTCCGGCCGCATCGGCCTCCGCGAGCGGCAGTGACCTTGGCTCGCGGGTCGCCACCGATCTTCAGCAGCGCAATCTGCGTTCCAGGGAGAGTCGCTGATGACCAATAAATCTCTGTTCGCCCTGATCGGCGGCGTGGTGGTGGCCCTGCTCGTCTGGAGCAGCCTGTACATCGTGTCGCAGACCGAGAAGGCGGTCCTGCTGCAGTTCGGCCGCATCGTCGAAGCCGACGTTCAGCCCGGCCTGCATATGAAGATTCCGTACGTCAACCAGGTGCGCAAGTTCGATGCGCGCCTGCTGACCCTGGACTCGCCGACCCAGCGCTTCCTCACGCTGGAGAAGAAAGCGGTGATGGTGGATGCCTTCGCCAAATGGCGTGTGGCTGATGCCGAGCGTTTCTACACCGCGACTTCCGGCATGAAGCAGATCGCCGACGAGCGTCTGTCTCGCCGCTTGGAAGCGGGCCTGCGCGACCAGTTCGGCAAGCGGACCCTCCATGAAGTGGTGTCCGGCGAGCGCGATGCGCTGATGGCGGACATCACGGCTGCGCTGAACCGCATGGCCAACAAGGAACTGGGCATCGAAGTGGTGGATGTGCGGGTGAAGGCCATCGACCTGCCCAAGGAAGTCAACCGCAGCGTCTTCGAGCGGATGAGCACCGAGCGTGAGCGTGAAGCCCGCGAGCACCGCGCCAAAGGTTCGGAACTGGCTGAAGGCATCCGTGCCGACGCTGACCGCCAGCGCCGCGTACTCCTCGCCGAAGCCTATCGTGAAGCCGAGGAAACCCGTGGTGATGGCGATGCCAGGGCGGCTGCCATCTACGCCAAGGCATACGGCCAGGACCAGGAGTTCTACGCCTTCCACCGTAGCCTCCAGGCCTATCGCGAAAGCTTCTCCAACAAGGGCGACGTGATGGTCCTGGATCCGGGCAGCGAGTTCTTCCGCTACCTGGACAAGGCCGCGCGCTGATCAGTCCCTCCGGCGGACGCTCATCGTCCGCCGGGGTGACCGGCAGGGAAAACGTGTTATCATGGGTCAGCCGGGAAGTCCCGGCTTTTTTGCGTCCGCGGGAATCATGTGGCAGGAACTCGGCATTGCCTTTTGTCTGATGCTGGTGCTGGAAGGCATCCTGCCCTTCCTCTATCCGCGCCGTTGGCGCGCCGCGGTGCTTGGGTTGGCGGAGTTCAAAGACCGCCATCTCCGCCTGATGGGCCTGTCCAGCATGTTGCTGGGGACCGGCCTCCTGTATCTGCTTCACTGATGGCTTGCCGCCCGGCTGAGAGGGGATTGGCGAAATGGCAACGGTAGATCGCTGGCTGCTGCCAGATGGTATCGAAGAAGTACTGCCGCCCGAGGCGGCACGCATCGAGGCAGCTCGCCGCCAGGTGCTGGATCTGTTCCAGCGTTGGGGCTACGACTTCGTGGTCACCCCGCACATTGAATATCTCGAATCGCTGCTGACTGGCGCAGGCCAGGATCTCGACCTGCGTACCTTCAAGGTGACCGACCCGCAGTCGGGCCACCTGATGGGGTTCCGCGCCGACATCACGCCGCAAGTGGCGCGCATCGATGCCCACACCCTGCGTCGCGAAGGCCCGAACCGCCTGTGTTATGCCGGCAGCGTGCTGCATGCCAAGCCGCGCGCGCTGTCCACCTCGCGCAGTCCGATCCAGTTGGGTGCCGAGCTCTACGGTGACGCCAGCCCGGCCAGCGACGTGGAAGTCATCAGCCTGATGCTGGAAATGCTCGAGCTCGCCGCTGTGCCCGAGGTGCACATGGATCTCGGCCATGTCGGCATCTACCGAGGCCTGGCCAAGGCGGCGGGGCTCTCCGGCGAAGTCGAGCGCAGCCTGTTCGACGCCTTGCAGCGCAAGGCGGTGGACGAAGTCGCCGAGCTGACCGAAGACCTGCCGCACGAACTGGCCTCCATGCTCCGCGCCCTGGCCGAACTCTGCGGCGGCCGCGAGGTGCTTGACCTGGCCCAGGGCGTGCTGATGGATGCACCCAATGACGTGCATGTCGCGCTGGACGAGCTGATCGCCATCGCCGACGCGCTGGAATTGCGTTACCCCGAGCTGCCGCTCTATTTCGACCTGGGCGAGCTGCGCGGCTATCACTATCACACCGGGGTGGTGTTCGCCGCCTTCGTGCCGGGCGTCGGGCAGTCCATCGCCCAGGGCGGCCGCTACGACGACATCGGTGCCGACTTCGGTCGTGCCCGCCCGGCCACCGGGTTCTCCACCGACCTGAAGACCCTGGTGACCCTGGGCAACATGGCGCTGGACCAGCCGGTCTCCGGCATCTGGGTGCCGGACAGCCACGACCCCTACCTCTGGTACGAGGTCAAGCGTCTGCGCGCCGATGGCCAGCGCGTGGTCCAGGCTCTGCCGGGACAGGAAGTGGCGAACGCGCAGGAGGCCGGTTGCGATCGCCAGTTGGTCCTGCGCGAGGGGCGCTGGCAGGTGGCGGCGCTTTCCTAGGAAGGTGGCTTCATGGTCGGCGCAGATGGCCGGCCACAAACGAGTTTCCGTGTTTTCCGCCGGCGGCTGCCGGCATCGAGCTTCTGCGAAGAGGACAAGTGTTATGGGTAAGAATGTCGTAGTCCTGGGCACCCAGTGGGGTGATGAGGGTAAAGGCAAGATCGTCGATCTGCTGACCGACCAGGCTGCCGCCGTCGTGCGTTATCAGGGCGGCCACAACGCCGGCCACACCCTGGTGATCGACGGCGAGAAGACCGTGCTGCACCTGATCCCGTCCGGCATCCTGCGCGAGAACGTCGAGTGCCTGATCGGCAACGGCGTGGTGGTCGCGCCCGATGCGCTGCTGCGTGAAATCACCAAGCTGGAAGAGAAGGGCGTACCGGTGCGCGAGCGCCTGCGCATCAGCCCGGCTTGCACCCTGATCCTGCCGTACCACGTGGCCCTGGACCAGGCCCGCGAGAAAGCCCGCGGCGATGCCAAGATCGGCACCACCGGTCGCGGCATCGGCCCGGCTTACGAAGACAAGGTCGCCCGTCGCGGCCTGCGCATCGGCGACCTGTTCCACCGCGAACGCTTCGCGGCCAAGCTGGGCGAGCTGCTGGACTACCACAACTTCGTGCTGCAGCACTATTACAAGGAGCCGGCGGTCGACTTCCAGAAAACCCTGGACGAGGCCCTGGGCTACGCCGAGCTGCTCAAGCCGATGATGGTCGACGTCGCCGCGCGCCTGCACCAGCTGCGCAAGCAGGGCGCCTACATCATGTTCGAAGGCGCGCAGGGCTCGCTGCTGGACATCGACCACGGCACCTACCCCTACGTCACCAGCTCGAACACCACTGCCGGCGGTACCGCTACCGGTTCCGGTTTCGGCCCGCTGTACCTGGATTACATCCTCGGCATCACCAAGGCCTACACCACTCGCGTGGGTTCCGGCCCGTTCCCGACCGAGCTGTTCGACGACACAGGTGCCTTCCTGGCCAAGCGTGGCCATGAGTTCGGCTCCACCACCGGTCGTGCCCGTCGCTGCGGCTGGTTCGATGCCGTGATCCTGCGTCGCGCCATCGAGATCAACAGTATCTCCGGCCTCTGCCTGACCAAGCTCGACGTGCTCGATGGTCTGGAGACCATCCGCATCTGCACCGGCTACAAGGACCAGAATGGCGAGGTCCTGGTGGATGCGCCGACCGACGCCGACAGCTATATCGGCCTGCAGCCGGTCTACGAGGAAATGCCGGGCTGGAGCGAATCCACCGTCGGCGCCAAGAGCCTGGAAGAACTGCCGGCCAACGCCCGCGCCTACATCCAGCGCGTCGAAGAGCTGGTGGGTGCGCCTATCGATATCATCTCCACCGGTCCTGACCGTAACGAGACGATCGTCCTGCGTCACCCCTACGCCTGAGTCTCCTGACTCCCCCAAAGGGCCGCCCAGTGCGGCCCTTTGTCGTTTCTGTGGCTGTGAATGTCACGCTGCCGATCGGCACGCGCCTTGCTGGTACTCAATAAATCCCTGTTGTCGCCGTTACAGCGGTAACGGTCGTTAAGGAGCCACAAGTCGTGTCAGCCATCCTCTCCCTGTTGCAAAGTCGTTTGCTGCGTCCGGTCTTCATCGCCCTGGGGCTGGCCCTGCTGGTGCAGGTGGTGGTGGCTGTTGCCCTGACGCGAAGCACGGTGAATTCCCTGGTCGATGAGCTGGGTGTGAGGCTGGGGAGTGATACCCAGCGCCTGGCCGGCGACCTCGAACTGGCCGGGCAGGAAGTGTCCGGTAGCCTGAGCGCGCTCTCCGGCAAGACCCGCGAGCGCCTGGGCGCCTCTCTCAGCGAGCGGCTCCAGCAGGAGCAGGGCCAGCTGCGCCAGACCCTGGAGCAGAACCTCAAGGAATCGGCCAACGACCTGGCGCAGTTGCTCGCTGCCGTGGCGCCGCGAGCCATGTGGGACAACGACGTGCCGACGCTTTCCGAATTCGCCCGCCGCGCCCAGCGCAATCCCAATGTGCTCTTCGTGGTCTACGACGATGCTACCGGTCAACATCTGACGCGTTACCTCAATCGCGAAAATCCCCAGATCAAGGCTCTGCTGGCCAAGGGGCAGGGGGAGCGGGCGCTGGACAAGGTGTTGAATGCGGCCGCCAGCGACCCTTCCGTCTACCTGGTGGACGCCTCCATCAGTCCCAATGGCGTGGAGATCGGCAAGGTGCGCATGGGGGTGTCCACGGCTTCGGTGGAGCAGCAGCTGAAGGTGTTGGACCAGCGTTTCGCCGCACTGATCGCCAGTGGCGGCGAGCTGGTGGGCGAGAGCCTTGCCGGCGCCGCCAGCGAAAGCAGCACGGCGCTGACCGCGCGCCTGCAGTCGGCGCGCGAGGCGGCCGGCAACATGAGCGCCGGTACCCGACAGGCAGTGGAGGCGGCAGCGGGCGAGTTGCGCTGGCGCATCGGCCTTGGGCTGGCGCTGGTCGGTCTGGGTACGTTGCTGGTGCTGGCCCTGGTGCTTGGGCGGCGCGTGGTGGTGCGTCTGCGGCTGCTGATCGATGCCCTGGATGACCTGGCCGCCGGTGAGGGCGACCTGACTCGCCGGGTCAAGCTGGACAGTCGCGACGAGGTGGGTGAGATGGCCACCGCGGTTAACCGCTTCGTCGACAAGTTGCAGCTCATCGTTCGCGAGGCGGGGGAGGTGGCGCAGCGTACCGGGGTCGAGATCGTGGCATTGTCCCAGCGCAGCCAGTCGGCCGAAGCGGCGGCGCAACGCCAGCGCAGCGAAGTGGAGGGCAGCCTGCATGCATTGTCCGGCATGGTGGCAGAGGCTCAGGCCGAGAGCCATGCGATGCAGAGTACCTTGCGCCAGGTCGGCGAGATCCGCCAGGCCGCGCAGGACAATGCGGCCATCGCGCGCAAGGTGGGTGGCCTGATCGAGAACCTGGAAGCGCGGGTTCAGAACGGTTCCGAGGTGATCGAGCGGCTGGCGCGGCAGAGCGAGCAGATCGAGATGGTGCTGTCGGTCATCCATGGCATTGCCGAACAGACCAACCTGCTGGCGCTGAACGCCGCTATCGAGGCGGCCAGGGCAGGGGAGAGCGGTCGCGGTTTCGCTGTGGTGGCGGACGAGGTGCGCGCGCTTGCCAGCAAGACCCAGCAATCCACCGGCGATATCCAGGAACACATCACCGCTCTGCAAACGGGAGCGCGCGAGGCGGTGGCGGCCATTTCCCAGGCGCGGGAGCGCGCGGTCGAGGGACTGGAGGCGCTGCGTGACAGCGAGCGCCTGCAGCAAGGTGTGCAGCAGGCGGTGGAACAGGTGCACGGCGCGGTGCAGGCGGCGGCCCGCGCGGCCGAGCAGCAGGCGGCCGGGGCCGATGGCGTACGTGGCCGGGTGGATGTGATCCATGCCGAGGCCAGCCTGGCGGCCGAAGCGGTGGCTGCGACTGCCGGCAGTGGGCGGGTGCTCGCCGGCCTGGCCGATCAGCTCAAGGCCAGCCTCGGGCAGTTCAGGGCATAGACGGCAGTCGTGGGCGGGGCTGGGCGCAAGCCTGGCCTCTAGGTGGACTCGAGGCGGCGGGGCTGAATGCCGGGATGCAGAAAGCACAAAGCCGAGCAGAGCTCGGCTTTGTGTTTGAAGAGTGGTGCCCAGGAGAAGACTCGAACTTCCACGGTGTTGCCACCGCTAGGACCTGAACCTAGTGCGTCTACCAATTCCGCCACCTGGGCACATTGCGATGATCGCTCATCGACTTATACGGACTTCATCGAGGTAGTCGATACGGATCCGTACAATCCGTTAAACGCGAAACCGAGCTGTGCGGCTCGGCTTCTGAAAATGGTGCCCAGGAGAAGACTCGAACTTCCACGGTGTTGCCACCGCTAGGACCTGAACCTAGTGCGTCTACCAATTCCGCCACCTGGGCACTGGATGCGATGATTGCTCATCTGCTTCCGGTTACAACGTCTCAGCGACGCTGTGGGCGCGAACTATACGAGCCGACTTTTGTGTTGTAAACCCCTGAGCGCGAAAAAAATTATTCTTCAGCCTAAGCTGACCGACAATTGGAATTCGCGCTTCAATAGGCATATGGCAAACCCAACTATGAATGAACAGGTGATCACTCTCTAATGGCCGATTGGCAGAACCTCGACCCCGAGGCCGCTCGCGAGGCGGAAAAATACGAGAACCCCATTCCCAGCCGCGAGCTGATCCTGCAGCGCCTCGACGAGCGCGGTGCGCCTGCCAGCCGGGAACAGCTGGTGGAAGAATTCGGCCTGACCACCGACGAACAGCTGGAGGCCCTGCGTCGCCGCCTCCGCGCCATGGAGCGTGACGGCCAGCTTATCTATACCCGCCGCGGCACCTATGCGCCGGTCGACAAGCTCGACCTGATCTGCGGCCGCATCAGTGGCCACCGCGATGGCTTCGGCTTCCTCATTCCCGATGACGGCAGCGACGATCTGTTCCTCAGCCCGGCGCAGATGCGCCTGGTATTCGACGGTGACCGCGCGCTGGCGCGAGTTGCCGGCCTCGACCGACGTGGTCGTCGCGAAGGGGCGTTGGTGGAAATAATTGCACGCGCCCACGAAACCCTGGTTGGCCGCTTCTTCGAGGAAAGCGGCATTGCCCGGGTGGTCGCGGACAATCCGAAGATCCAGCAGGAAGTGCTGATTGCCGCGGGCAAGCAGGGCGCCGCCAAGCACGGCCAGTTCGTCCAGGTGAAGATCGAGCAGTGGCCAAGCAATTTCCGCCTGGCCCAGGGCGAGGTGGTGGAGGTGCTGGGTGACTACATGGCGCCGGGCATGGAGATCGAAGTCGCCCTGCGCAGCTATGACCTTCCCCACGAGTGGCCCGCCGCCGTGATCAAGGAAGCCGCCAAGCTCAAGCCCGAGGTGGCTGAGAAGGACAAGGAAAAGCGCATCGACCTGCGTGACCTGCCGCTGGTCACCATCGACGGCGAGGACGCCCGCGATTTCGACGACGCGGTCTATGCAGAAGCCCGCAAGGGTGGCGGCTGGCGCCTGATCGTCGCCATCGCCGACGTTTCCCACTATGTAAAGGTGGGCTCGGCGCTGGACGAGGAAGCGACCAATCGCGGCAACTCGGTGTACTTCCCGGAAAAGGTCATCCCGATGCTGCCGGAGGTGCTGTCCAACGGCCTCTGCTCCCTGAACCCGCTGGTGGACCGCCTGGCCATGGTCTGCGACATGACCATCTCCCGCGCCGGCAAGCTCACCGGCTACGAGTTCTATGAAGCGGTCATCCATTCCCATGCACGGCTCACCTACACCAAGGTCAGCCAGTTCCTGGAAACCCCGGAGTCCACCGAGGCCCGGCTGTTCGCCGAACAGCTACCGAACCTGGTCAAACCCCTGGAGCAGCTCTACAAGCTCTACAAGGTGCTGTTGGCGGCTCGCCAGGTGCGTGGCGCCATCGACTTCGAGACCCAGGAGACGCGCATCGTCTTCGGCGCCGACCGCAAGATCTCCGAGATCCTGCCGACCCAGCGCAATGACGCCCACAAGCTGATCGAGGAGTGCATGCTCTGCGCCAACGTGGCCACCGCGCGCCTTCTCTTGCAGCACGAGATTCCGGCGCTCTACCGCATCCACGATGGCCCGCCGAGCGAGCGCCTGGACAAACTGCGGCAGTTCCTCGCCGAGCTGGGGCTTTCCCTCAATCGCGGCAAGGGCGAGCCGACCCCCAGCGATTACCAGGCCCTGCTGGAAAAGGTGCGCGAGCGCCCGGACTTCCACCTGATCCAGACGGTGATGCTGCGTTCCCTCAGCCAGGCGGTGTACAGCCCTGATAACGTCGGGCACTTCGGCCTCAACTACGACGCTTACACCCACTTCACCTCACCCATCCGCCGCTACCCGGACCTGCTGGTGCACCGTGCCATCCGCGGCCTGATCCGCTCCAAGCGGGCCAGCGACCACGTGCAGCGCGCAGGCGCGGCGAGCATGCCCAAGGCGCGCATCTATCCCTACGACGAGGCGCGCCTGGCGCAGCTCGGCGAGCAATGCTCGATGACCGAGCGCCGCGCCGACGAAGCCACCCGCGACGTCACCAACTGGTTGAAGTGCGAGTACATGCGCGACCGCGTGGGCGAGACTTTCCCGGGCGTTATCACCGCAGTGACCGGTTTCGGCATCTTCGTCGAGCTGATCGACATCTATGTGGAAGGCCTGGTGCACGTCACCGCGCTGCCGGGTGACTATTACCACTTCGACCCCATCCACCATCGCCTGTCCGGCGAGCGCAGCGGCCGCAGCTTCCGCCTGGGCGATCCGGTGGAAGTGGTGGTGGCGCGGGTCGACCTGGACGAGCGCAAGATCGACTTCGAGCTGTCCGAGAACGTCCTCAGCGCCCCGGTGGGCCGCAAGAAGCGCGGGCAGGAGAAGCCAGCGCCCAAGGCCGTGGCCGAACCCCGTGTCGGCAAGGGTCGTGGCCGCGGCGCCAAGGCCGCTGCGCGCGCTGCCCAGGAAAAGCCCTGGCATGAACCCCAGGCCGCTGTGGCGCCGCGTCGGCATCGCGCCGGCAAGGTCCAGGCGCTGCCCGAAGTGCCGCCGGAAATGCTCTCCCAGGCCGAGGAGATGCTCGGCAACACCGATGTGAGCAAGAGCCGCGCCCTCAAGCAGGCCCTGCTCAGCGAAGCCAAGCAGGGAGCCAAGGCCAGCAAGGGCAGCCGACCGGCGCAGAAGCCCCTGGATAAGCCGGGCAAGGTCGAGGCCAAGCCGCCGAAGAAGAAGGCCAAGGCAGCGAAGGCCAAGGTCGCCAGCAAACCCTCGAAACACCGTAAAGGGCCGCCCAAGCCCAAGGCGCCCACCAGCAAGGTCAAGAAATGAGTCAGTTGGAAAAGGTCTACGGCGTGCATGCCGTGGAGGCGCTGCTGCGCCATCACCCGAAGCGCGTGAAGCAGCTGTGGCTGGCGGAAAGCCGGCATGACCCGCGTGTCCAGGTCCTGATAGACCTGGCTGGGCAGCACCGCATCGCGGTCGGCCACAAGGACCGCCACGAACTGGACGAGTGGGCTGAAGGCGTGCACCAGGGCGTGGTGGCCGAAGTCAGTCCCAGCCAGGTCTGGGGCGAGAACATGCTCGACGAATTGCTCGAGCGCACACCCGGCGCGCCCCTGCTGCTGGCCCTGGATGGAGTCACCGATCCGCACAACCTCGGCGCCTGCCTGCGCACCGCCGATGCTGCCGGGGTCCTGGCGGTGATTGTGCCCAAGGACAAGTCCGCCACCCTCAATGCCACGGTGCGCAAGGTGGCCTGTGGCGCGGCGGAAGTGATGCCGCTGGTGGCGGTGACCAACCTCTCGCGCACTTTGGAAAAACTGCAGAAGAAGGGGCTCTGGGTGGTCGGTACGGCCGGCGAGGCCGAGCAGGAGGTCTACCAGCAGGACATGACCGGCCCTACCGTGCTGGTCATGGGGGCCGAAGGCAAGGGCATGCGCCGGCTGACCCGCGAGCACTGCGATTACCTGGTCAAGCTGCCCATGGCCGGCAGCGTCAGCAGCCTGAATGTCTCGGTGGCCACCGGCGTCTGCCTGTTCGAAGCCGTGCGCCAGAGGAAGCTGAAGGCCTGAGATTCGGGGTCTTCAGGTGGGGCGGGGCTCTACGCAAGGTCGGGCCCCGCACGCCCGCTTCCAGCTGTTCAAATAATCGACAATCTTCCTTGCGCGGCATCAGGCCCTTCTCTAGAATGTCGCCCCTTGCCGTGAGGGCAGGCTATTGCGCGCCCTCTCCCCGGCAAGCCAAAACGAGATATTCACTCCTTGCCTGACCACTAAGTTGGCAGGCTACAACCCGTAAGGAGCATTTATGCGTCATTACGAAATCATCTTCCTGGTTCACCCGGACCAGAGCGAGCAGGTTGGCGGCATGGTTGAGCGCTACACCAAGCTCATCGAAGAAGACGGTGGCAAGGTTCACCGCCTGGAAGACTGGGGCCGTCGTCAGCTGGCCTACGCCATCAACAACGTTCACAAGGCTCACTACGTGATGCTGAACGTTGAGTGCAGCGGCAAGGCCCTGGCCGAGCTGGAAGACAACTTCCGCTACAACGATGCCGTCATCCGCAACCTGGTCATCCGTCGCGACGAAGCCGTCACTGGCCAGTCCGAGATGCTCAAGGCCGAGGAAAACCGCAGCGAGCGCCGTGAGCGCCGTGAGCGCGTTGAGACTGACGTTGCCGCAGAAGGCGATGACAGCGACAACGCTGACGAGTAATCCACGGATCTATTGAGGAGCCAAGTTCATGGCACGTTTCTTCCGTCGTCGTAAGTTCTGCCGTTTCACCGCTGAAGGCGTGAAAGAGATCGACTTCAAGGATCTCAACACCCTGAAGGCCTACGTCTCCGAAACCGGCAAGATCGTTCCGAGCCGTATCACCGGTACCAAAGCCAAGTATCAGCGTCAGCTGGCTACCGCTATCAAGCGCGCCCGCTACCTGGCCCTGCTGCCCTACACCGACAGCCACGGTCGTTGAGACCGGACCGTCGACTAGGTAAGGGATAGAACCCAATGCGCGCTCTGGCTGAGTTCATCATGCGCGGTCGCAAGCAGGCCATCCTCGTGGTGGCGGGTGCTGCGGCCCTGCCGTTGATGTTCTGGCTGAGCGCAGCCGCGGGCAGCCTGGTGCTGCTGCGGCGTGGTGTGAACGATGCTCTCGGCATTCTTGCCTGGGCTCTGCTACCGGCCCTCGGCTGGTGGTACTTCGGCGAACCGCGCACCCTGATGGTGTTGCTCGGCGCGCTGGGGTTGGCCCTGGTGTTGCGTTCCAGCGTGTCCTGGACGCGGGTGCTGATGATCAGCGTGGCGCTCGGGCTGCTTTACAGCCTGGTGCTGGGCGCGGTGTTCCGCGAGCCCATTACCGCCATGGCGGCGGAGCTGGAAAAGCTCATGCCGCAGGTGATGGGTGGCGTCTATTCGCAATTGGCGGATGACGAGCGAGCGCGCCTGGGAGCCATGATCGCGCCGGTCCTGACCGGCCTGATCGCGTCGCTGCTGCAGCTGGTCAGCGTGCTGAGCCTGATGCTTGGCCGCTACTGGCAGGCAGCCTTGTATAACCCCGGTGGTTTCGGTGGCGAGTTCCGCGCCCTGAAACTGTCGCCGGTGCTGGCCTTCGGGCTGTTGGCCGCCATGCTGCTGGGTCCGAACCTGGGCCTGGAGCTGGCGATGCTGACGCCGATCTGCAGTGTGCCGCTGGCGATCGCCGGGCTGGCCCTGCTGCATGGGCTGGCCAAACAAGGCGGACTGGCCGGTTTCTGGCTGGTGGGGTTGTACGTGTCGCTGCTGCTGTTCATGCAACTGGTCTATCCGTTGCTGGTGGTCCTGGCCATAGTCGACAGTCTGATTGATTTTCGCGGACGCAAGGCGCGCAAGAATGGCGCCGGCCCTGCGAACGGTGAAGGTTAAAAGTTAAGAGGTAAGACTCAAATGGAAGTCATCCTGCTCGAAAAAATCGCCAACCTGGGCAACCTGGGCGACAAGGTGAATGTAAAGGCCGGTTACGGCCGTAACTACCTGCTGCCGCAAGGCAAGGCCACCGCTGCTACCGCCGAGAACGTTGCTGCGTTCGAAGCCCGCCGCGCTGAGCTGGAAAAGCAGGCCGCCGACAAGAAGGCCAACGCCGAAGCTCGCGCTGCCCAGCTGTCCGAACTGGAAGTGACCATCACTGCCAGCGCTGGCGACGAAGGCAAGCTGTTCGGTTCCATCGGCACCCACGACATCGCTGACGCCCTGACCGCCTCCGGCGTTCCGGTTGCCAAGGCTGAAGTCCGCCTGCCGAACGGCACCATCCGTCAAGTTGGCGAGTACGACGTTGCACTGCACCTGCACACCGACGTCGAAGCGACCGTCAAGCTGATCGTGATCGCTGGCTAAGAGCCTTTTCACGATCTCGTAGGAGATCGTGGACAGGTTCGTCGCACGTCGTCGAGTGGACTTGCACTCAGGCGCAAGGCCGCTAACATCGGGCACGTCATCGCGAAAGCGATGACGTGCCCGATGTCTTTCTACCCCAAGATTTTTCCGAGCCCATGAACGATATCTCCGTCCCGGAACAGTTCGACCTGCAAACCTCCGCCCTGAAAGTGCCACCGCACTCCATCGAGGCCGAGCAGGCCGTCCTCGGGGGCCTGATGCTGGACAACAACGCCTGGGAGCGCGTGCTCGACCAGGTGTCCGACGGCGACTTCTATCGCCACGATCATCGGCTGATCTTCCGCGCCATCTACAAGCTGGCCGAGCGCAACATGCCGTTCGATGTGGTCACCCTGTCCGAGCAACTGGACAAGGAAGGGCAGTTGCCCCAGGTCGGTGGCCTGGCCTACCTCGGCGAACTGGCGAAGAACACCCCGTCGGTGGCCAACATCAAGGCCTACGCCCAGATCATTCGCGAGCGCGCCACACTGCGCCAGCTGATCGGCATCAGCACCGACATTGCCGACAGCGCCTATTCGCCCCAGGGGCGGACCGGGGAAGAGATCCTCGACGAAGCCGAGCGGCTGATCTTCCAGATCGCCGAGGCGCGGCCCAAGACCGGCGGTCCGGTGGGCATCAACGACATCCTGGTCAAGGCCATCGACCGCATCGACGAGCTGTTCAACAACGGCGATGCCATCACCGGCCTTTCCACCGGCTTCAACGACCTGGACAACCTGACCAGCGGCCTGCAGCCGGCCGACATGATCATCGTCGCCGGCCGTCCGTCCATGGGTAAGACCACCTTCGCGATGAACCTGGTGGAAAACGCCCTGATGCGCAGTGACAAGGCGATCCTGGTGTATTCCCTGGAGATGCCCTCCGAATCCATCGTGATTCGTATGCTCGCGTCCCTCGGGCGCATCGACCAGACCAAGGTCCGTGCCGGCCGCCTGGACGACGATGATTGGCCGCGCCTGACTTCCGCAGTCAACTTGCTCAATGACCGCAAGTTGTTCATCGATGACACTGCTGGCATCTCGCCCTCCGAGATGCGCGCCCGTACCCGCCGCCTGGCGCGCGAGCACGGCGAGATTGGCCTGATCATGGTCGACTACCTGCAGCTGATGCAGATTCCCGGTTCCAGCGGCGACAGCCGTGTGAACGAGATCTCCGAGATCTCGCGCTCGCTGAAAGCCCTGGCCAAGGAGTTCAACTGCCCGGTGATCGCCTTGTCCCAGCTGAACCGGGGACTCGAACAGCGCCCGAACAAGCGCCCGATCAACTCCGACCTGCGCGAATCCGGGGCGATCGAGCAGGACGCCGACATCATCCTGTTCGTGTACCGCGACGAGGTTTACCACCCCGAGACCGAGTTCAAGGGCGTGGCCGAGATCATCATCGGCAAACAGCGTAACGGTCCACTGGGTACCGCGCGGCTGGCCTTCCTCGGCAAGTACTCGCGCTTCGAGAACCTCGCGCCGGGTGCCTACCAGTTCGACGACGAATAAGCTGCAGATCAATGAATGCGGGCGCCCAGGCGGTATGATGGGCGCCCGTTTTCGTTCATGAGCCCGCCGCAATGCGCCCGCTGATCGCCGCCGTCGACCTTTCCGCCATTCGCCACAATTACGCCGTCGCCAAGCGCTGCGCGCCGGGCCGGCAGGCCTTCGCGGTGGTCAAGGCGAATGCCTATGGCCATGGCGTGCGCGAGGTGGTCAGCAGCTTGCACGGTGAGGCGGACGGCTATGCCGTGGCTTGCCTGGAAGAGGCCGCCGAGGTTCGCGCCCTGGATGACCAGGCCCGGGTACTGCTGCTGGAAGGCTGCTTCGAGCCGGCCGAGTACCAGCTGGCCGCCCAGCTTGGGCTGGACCTGGTGGTGCAGGGACAGGAACAGGCCGAAGCCCTGCTCGCTGCCGGGCTGGCGCGGCCGCTGAACGTCTGGCTCAAGCTGGACTCCGGCATGCACCGCCTGGGTTTCACCGCGGACGATCTGCGCCGCTGGCACGGGCGCCTGCGCGACGCCGCCCAGGTGGCCGAACTCAACCTGATCAGCCACTTCGCCTGCGCCGACCTTCGCGGCCACGAACTCAACGAAGCGCAGCTGGAGGCCTTCCTCGATCTGCTGACCCTGGACTTCGACCAGCGCAGCCTGGCCAACTCGGCGGCGATCCTGACTATCCCCGCCGCCCACATGGACTGGCTACGCCCCGGCATCATGCTCTACGGTGCTTCGCCCTTCGCCGACCTCAGCGCCGCCGAACTGGGCCTGAAGCCCGCCATGAGCCTCAGTGCCCAACTGATCGCCGTGCGTGAGATCGCCGCGGGGGAATGCGTGGGCTACGGCGCCACCTGGGAGGCGGCCCGACCGTCACGCATCGGGACCGTCAGCTGCGGCTATGCCGACGGCTACCCGCGCCACGCGCCCAGCGGCACCCCGGTGGTGGTCAATGGCCGCCGCGTACCCCTGGTTGGCCGCGTTTCCATGGACATGCTGGCGGTGGACCTGAGCGACATGCCGCAAGCCCGGGTAGGCGACCCGGTGGAGCTCTGGGGCGCCCAGCTGCCGGTCGACGAACTGGCCCAGGCCTGCGGCACCATCGGCTACGAGCTGCTGACCAAGGTCACCGCGCGGGTGCCGCGGCGCTATCTGGCCTGAGGCCTTACGAAAACGGGGGCCAGACGTTCTGCGTGCTTAGGCTTCCCTCACCCCAGCTCTCTTCCGGAGGGAGAGGGGGTTAACCGTGCGGTCAGGTGCTTTGCTGTTGGGGCGAATTCATTGGCTATGTCTGCATTAAGTGTTGCTAGAAGGTCATGAGCCAAGCGGCTTTTCGAGCCCGCTTGCAGTTTCTGTTTCGCCTCCCGGCGAGTCTCTTTTTTCAGTCGCCAAAAAAGAAACCAAAAAGGCTTGCCCCTACATCCGGCCCGGCTGCGCCGGGTCCCCTCGCTCCATCGCCGCTCCGGAGGCCCGGCGTGAGGGGCCATCCATGGCCCCGCACGCCTCTCGCGGCATCCATGCCGCTCGTCC
>NZ_SSOJ01000166.1:40515-123477 GCF_029871205.1 Pseudomonas sp. BN417
TCTCGCGGCATCCATGCCGCTCGTCCCCCTGCGCAACGCTTCCGCTCGGCCTCCTGACGGGGCCGAGTCGCCGCCCCACCTCTTCTGCACAGGTTCAGGCAATGAGCAGGCATCAGGATTGCCGCGCCCTGTCAGGCGCGAGTCACCCCTCGCCCTTTGGGGCGAAGCGGCACGCTGTCGGAAGCACCGCTTCCGGTGCCGATGAGCGACTGAGCGCGAAGCGATCAGGCTGGGGCGCAGGGCGGGGGTGAGGGATGAATCAGGCAAGTGCGGAGGTCTGAAAATACCGTGTTAGGGCGTTTTATTCGATGCAACAGCAGCTAACGCAGACAGAGCCAATTCATTCGCCAGGCAGACCGCAGGGCTGCCCTACAAAAGCCCACTGCGAATCTTCAGCACATCCAGCTGCAGGCTGGCCTCGCTGGACAGTTCGCCATCCTCGCCGAACACCGCCAATCCCGAGCGGCCGCGGGCCTTGACCTTGTACAGGGCCCGGTCGGCGGTCTGGTAGAGCCCGGAGAAATGCCGGGCGTGCTGCGGGAAGAGCGCCACGCCGATGCTGATGGTCACCGACAGCCGCTCCGCGCCGTAGCACACCGGGGCGGCCAGTTCGTCCAGCAGGCGCCGGGCCAGGTCACAGGCCTCGACTTCGGCGTCCGCCCCGCCGATCAGCACGGCGAATTCGTCGCCGCCCAGGCGCGCCACCGCGTCACCGCCGCGCACGTGCTCGCGCAGGCGCTGGCCGATGGTGCGCAGCATCTCGTCGCCGGCGTCGTGGCCGAAGCGATCGTTGATCGGCTTGAAGTTGTCGAGATCGATCAGCATCAGCGCCAGCGCTTCGTCGTGGCGCTTGGCGTTGGCCAGGGCCGACTCGGTGCGCTCGATCAGGTAGCGGCGGTTCGGCAACTCGGTCAGCGGATCGTGGAAGGCCGCATGCTGCAGGGCCCGCTCGCGCTCGCTGAGGCGCACGTTGGCCGCGGCCAGTTCGGCGGTCCGGGCGGCGACGGCTGCTTGCAGCTCATCGGCGCTGGCCTGCATTTGCGCCAGGCGTGCGGCCTTCTCGCGGTCGGCCTGCTCCAGGGCGGCGGCGCGGTCCTGCTTGAGCATCTGGATGCGGTAGGCCAGGGCGAAGGAGAAGAGGATGGATTCGGCGGCGACGGCGACGGGGAACATGTAGGCGGTGAAATTGATCGGCTGGATGATGCCGGCAGCACGCATCACCAGTACCGCGGTGCTGACCAGCACGGTGCCGTAGCCGATCAGGTAGAAGCGCGCCGGGATGAAGCCCTGGCGCCAGCGGATCAGCGCGCTGATCAGGGCGGTCGGCACCGTCACTATCGGGGTCAGGGCGATCAGGATGGCGCCCTCGGCGCGGTAGCCGAAGACGTTGATCAGGATGGCGATGGCGTAGAGCACGCAGGCCACGTTGAACAGGCGGTCGGCCCAGCGCAGGCCGCGGCGGGTGTACAGCAGCTCCTGGGTGAAGCGCATGACGAAGATGCCCCAGAGTGCCGGCAGGGTAATGCGGTCCAGCCACAGGGGCACCGGCGCATCCGGCCAGAAGTACTGGAAGCCGTGCCCGGTCATGCTGAGGATGAACACCAGCGCCGAGGCGGTGGCCAGCACGTACCAGAGGTAGGCGGGGTCGCGCAGCGCCACCAGGATGAACAGGTTGTAGAGGAAGAGCGCCAGGATCACCCCGTAGACCAGTCCGAAGCCGAGGTTCTCGGTGGCCTTCAGCTCCTTGAGGTCATCCAGTTGCCAGATCTTCAACGGGAAGGAGTTACCCGCCGGATCGAAACTGCGGAAGTACAGGGTCAGCGGCTGCGCGCCGATTTCCGGCAGCTTGAACAGCATGCGCCGGTAGGAGTAGTCGCGAGTCTCGGCGAAGGGCAGCGCTTCGCTGGACTCCCGGGCCATCCAGCGGCCGTTGCCGTCCGGCAGGTAGAGACTGACCCGATAGACGGTAATGCCGGCGTTCTCCAGCCACCACTGCTTCGGGGCCTCGTTGCTGCGGCTGAGCTGCACCCGCACCCACCAGACGCTGCGGCTCTGGCCGACGCTGGCGCGGCCGTTGGCCGGCGTGAAGCGCTGCTGCACCGCCGGGCTGGCCATGTCCTGAATGCCCAGTTTGCCGTCCGGGTCTTCCAGCAGGTCGATCTGCTCATTGAGTGACGCGCCGCTGCTCTGCGGGGTCAGTTCGAAAGCCGCCTGCGCTGGCACGGCGAGGCCGAGCCAGCAAAGGAGCAGGAAGAGGGGGAGGCTTGGACGAGGCACCGCGCACGCTCCTTGTAAGAGTTCTACTACGTACGGCCTGGCGGTTCTTATGTCGGCAGAAGTATAGCGATCTGGAGAATTTGTGATCACTCTGTAAGTAATTTCCTACAGGCTTGCGTTCGGCCTAGCAGAAACCCAGCGTGGGCGTCGGATTTGCTCAAAATTTGTGCTATATTCCGCGCCCCGTGAAAAAGCCCGCTGGTCAAAAAATATGCAAGCTGCGAAGCCGCTGTTCGACTATCCGAAGTACTGGGCCGAGTGTTTCGGTCCCGCACCCTTCCTGCCGATGAGCCGGGAAGAGATGGATCAGCTCGGCTGGGATTCCTGCGACATCATCATCGTGACCGGCGATGCCTACGTCGATCATCCGTCCTTCGGCATGGCCATCATCGGTCGCCTGCTGGAATCCCAGGGCTTCCGCGTGGGCATCATCGCCCAGCCGGACTGGCGTTCGAAGGACGACTTCATGAAGCTCGGCGAGCCGAACCTGTTCTTCGGCGTGGCGGCGGGCAACATGGACTCCATGATCAACCGCTACACCGCGGACCGGAAAATCCGTTCCGACGACGCCTATACCCCGGGCGGCCTCGCGGGCAAGCGCCCGGACCGCGCCAGCCTGGTCTACAGCCAGCGCTGCAAGGAAGCCTATACCCACGTACCGGTGGTGCTCGGTGGCATCGAGGCGTCCCTGCGCCGCATCGCCCACTACGACTACTGGCAGGACAAGGTGCGCCGCTCGATCCTGATGGACGCCACCGCCGACATCCTGCTCTACGGCAACGCCGAGCGCGCCGTGGTGGAGATCGCCCAGCGCCTGTCCTGGGGCGAGACCATCGAAAGCATCACCGATGTGCGCGGCACCGCCTTCCTGCGCCGTGACACCCCCGAAGGCTGGTTCGAGATCGACTCCACCCGCATCGACCGTCCGGGCAAGATCGACAAGATCATCAATCCCTACGTCAACACCCAGGACACCGCCGCCTGCGCCATCGAGCAGGAGAAGGGCCCGGTGGATGACCCGGAGGAAGCCAAGGTGGTGCAGCTGCTGCCCAACCCGCGGCTGACCCGCGAAAAGACCGTGATCCGCCTGCCGTCGTTCGAGAAGGTGCGCAACGACGCGGTGCTCTACGCCCACGCCAACCGCGTGCTGCACCTGGAGACCAACCCCGGCAACGCTCGCGCCCTGGTGCAGAAGCACGGCGAGGTGGACGTCTGGTTCAACCCGCCGCCCATCCCGATGACCACCGAGGAAATGGACTACGTCTTCGGCATGCCCTACGCCCGTGTCCCGCACCCGGCCTATGGCAAGGAGAAGATCCCGGCCTACGAGATGATCCGCTTCTCGGTGAACATCATGCGCGGCTGCTTCGGTGGCTGTACTTTCTGCTCCATCACCGAGCATGAAGGCCGCATCATCCAGAACCGCTCGGAAGAGTCGATCATCCGCGAGATCGAGGAAATCCGTGACAAGGTGCCCGGTTTCACCGGCGTCATTTCCGACCTGGGCGGCCCCACCGCCAACATGTACCGGATCGCCTGCAAGAGCACCGAGATCGAGAAGCACTGCCGCAAGCCGTCCTGCGTCTGGCCGGGCATCTGCGAGAACCTCAACACCGACCACTCGGCGCTGATCCAGCTGTATCGCTCGGCCCGCGCGCTGCCCGGGGTGAAGAAAATCCTCATCGCCTCCGGCCTGCGCTACGACCTGGCCGTGGAGTCCCCCGAGTACGTCAAGGAACTGGTGACCCACCATGTCGGCGGTTACCTGAAGATCGCTCCCGAGCACACCGAGGAAGGTCCGCTGGGCAAGATGATGAAGCCCGGCATCGGCTCCTATGACCGCTTCAAGCAGATGTTCGAGAAGTACTCGAAGGAAGCGGGCAAGGAGCAGTACCTGATCCCGTATTTCATCGCCGCCCACCCCGGCACCACGGACGAGGACATGATGAACCTCGCCCTCTGGCTCAAGCGCAACGGCTTCCGCGCCGACCAGGTGCAGGCCTTCTACCCCTCGCCCATGGCCAGCGCCACCGCCATGTACCACTCGGGCAAGAACCCCCTGCGCAAGGTCACCTACAAGAGCGAAGGGGTGAAGATCGTCAAGAGCGAGGAGCAACGCCGCCTGCACAAGGCCTTCCTGCGCTACCACGACCCGAAGGGCTGGCCGATGCTGCGCGAAGCGCTGGAGCGCATGGGCCGAGGCGACCTGATCGGCAACGGCAAGCACCAGCTGATTCCGGCCTACCAGCCCGCCACGGACGAGTACCACAGCGCCCGTCGCAAGAACTCCACCCCGGCCGGCAGCAAGAAGGTGGGCAAGGCGATGCTGACCCAGCACACCGGCCTGCCACCGCGTGGCAGCGACGGCAGCAATCCCTGGGACAAGCGCGAACAGGCCAAGGCCGCGGCTTTCGCCCGCAAGCAGGCGGAAAACAAGGCGGCCGCGTCCGAGAAGGGCGGCGGCAAGAAGAAGCCCGCCAAGCGGCCAGTAGCGCCGCGCTGATGTAAACGCCAGCCTTCGGGCTGGCGTTTTTGTTTCCGGGTCGGCCAGACGTCGAGAAGGGACTCGCACCGGGGCTGTGAAGTTACCAAAGACCGTAGGATGGTCGGGCGGCGTTCCGCGAGTAACGCGATACCCATCATTCTTCCCCACAGGTATTCGCAGCCCCATCGTTGGTGCTTATGCCCAATCGGCCTAAGCAGGCCCGCGCGAATTCCCTTCTCCTTCATCTTCCGCCGCTAGGCTTTGAATTCACCCCCTCGGTCGGGCCGTTGAACCATTTCTGTGCGGCTGCGCCGTCCGGGGGCGACTACGGCCCCTTTCCAGTGCTTGAAGGGGCGGAAATCCAAGGTACGGGGGCTGGCACAAGTCTTGCGCGGCTCCCGGCATCGCCCAGGCCCGCAGGAGGCACGCCGTGTCGATCCATGTCGCACTGCATCACGTCACCCACTATCGCTACGATCGCGAAGTCAACCTCGGGCCGCAGATCATCCGCCTGCGGCCGGCGCCCCACAGCCGTACGCGCATCCTCGGCTATACCCTGAAGGTGGCGCCCGGCAAGCACTTCATCAATTGGCAGCAGGACCCCCAGGGCAACTACCTGGCGCGGCTGGTCTTCCCGGAAAAGACCCGCGAGATGAAGGTGGAGGTCGACCTGGTCGCCGAGATGGCGGTGTTCAACCCCTTCGACTTCTTCCTCGAGCCTTACGCCGAACAGATTCCGTTCAGCTACACCGCCGACGAACAGCGCGAGCTGGCGCCCTACCTCAGCTGCCTGCCGGAGACGCCGCTGTTCGCCGAATACCTGGCGCGCATCGACCTCACGCCCAAGCGCAGCGTCGATTTCCTGGTGGCGCTCAACCAGCAGCTGTCGCGGGATATCCGCTATCTGATCCGCCTGGAGCCCGGCGTGCAGACCCCGGAAGAGAGTCTGGAGAAGACCTCCGGCTCCTGCCGCGACTCGGCCTGGCTGCTGGTGCAGCTGCTGCGCCACCTGGGGCTGGCGGCACGCTTCGTCTCCGGCTACCTGATCCAGCTCACCGCCGACCAGAAGTCCCTCGACGGTCCCAGCGGCACCGAGGTGGACTTCACCGACCTGCACGCCTGGTGCGAGGTCTACCTGCCGGGCGCCGGCTGGGTCGGCCTGGACCCCACCTCCGGCCTGTTCGCCGGGGAGGGCCATATTCCCCTGGCCTGCAGCCCGGAGCCTTCTTCCGCAGCGCCCATCAGCGGTGCGGTGGAAGACAGCGAGTGCGAGTTCGCTCACGAGATGCGCGTCGAGCGGGTCTGGGAGGCGCCGCGGGTGACCAAGCCTTATAGCGAGGAACAATGGCAGGCCATCCGCGAACTGGGCGCACGCATCGACGCCGACCTGGTTCGTGGCGACGTGCGCCTGACCATGGGCGGCGAGCCGACCTTCATCGCCATCGATTACCCCGACGACCCCGAGTGGAACACCACCGCCCTGGGGCCGAACAAGCGCCTGCTCGCCGCTGACCTGTTCTACCGCCTGCGCCGACACTATTCGCCCCAGGGGCTCGTGCACTTCGGCCAGGGCAAGTGGTACCCCGGCGAGCAGCTGCCGCGCTGGTCGCTGAACTGCTACTGGCGCCGCGACGGCGAAAGCCTCTGGCAGGACCCGGCGCTCTATGCCGATGAAGGCCGCAGCTATGGCGCCGACGCCACGCTCGCCGCGCGCTTTCTCAAGGGAGTGGCAGGGCGCCTGGGCGTTTCGGCGGAGCACCAGTTCCCGGCGTTCGAGGACTGGTTCTACTACCTCTGGCGCGAGCGCAAGCTGCCCGCCAACGTCACCCCGGAAGATGCGCGCCTGGCCGACCCGCTGGAGCGCGAGCGCCTGCGCCGGGTTTTCGAACGTGGCCTCGGGGATGTAGTCGGCCAGGTGCTGCCGCTGGCGCGCAGCGCGGCGGGCGACGCCTGGGACAGCAGCCGCTGGTACCTGCGCGACGAGCATTGCCGGCTGATCCCCGGCGATTCGCCCCTGGGCTACCGCCTGCCGCTGGAATCCCAGCCCTGGGCCAGCGAGGCCGACTACCCCTATGTGAATCCGGCTGATCCCAGCCAGGCCTTCCCGCCATTGCCTCGCGCCGCGCAGATCCGCCAGCAGCTGCGTGACGGCGCGCCGCGTCCCATGGCGCAAGCCCGCGAGCCGGGCCTGCATAAGTCGGCCGCCGGTATTGTCCGCACCGCCCTCTGCGCCGAGCCCCGCGAGGGCCGGCTCTACCTCTTCATGCCGCCCCTGGACGAGCTGGAGGCCTACCTGGAGCTGGTGGCCGCCATCGAGGCCACGGCCGGAGAACTGGACTGCCCGGTGCTGCTGGAAGGCTACGAGCCGCCCAGCGACCCGCGCCTGGTAAATTTTCGCGTCACCCCGGACCCGGGAGTGATCGAGGTGAACATCCACCCTTCGGCCAACTGGGACGAACTGGTGGAACGCACCGAATTCCTCTACGAAGCGGCGCGGCAGAGCCGGCTGTCCAGCGAGAAGTTCATGGTCGACGGCCGCCATGTCGGCACCGGCGGCGGCAACCACTTCGTGCTGGGCGGTGCCACGCCGGCGGACTCGCCCTTCCTGCGCCGCCCCGACCTGTTGCGCAGCCTGATCAGCTACTGGCACAACCACCCCTCGCTGTCCTACCTCTTCTCCGGCCTGTTCATCGGCCCCACTTCCCAGGCGCCGAGGGTGGACGAGGCGCGCAACGATGCCCTCTACGAACTGGAGATCGCTTTCAGGCAGATGCCCGAGCCCGGCGCCGACTGCCCGCCCTGGCTGGTGGACCGGTTGTTGCGCAACCTGCTGGTGGACGTCAGCGGCAATACCCACCGCGCCGAGTTCTGCATCGACAAGCTCTACTCGCCGGACAGCAGTACGGGCCGCCTCGGCCTGCTGGAGCTGCGCGCCTTCGAAATGCCGCCCCATGCGCGCATGAGCCTGGCCCAGCAATTGCTGCTGCGCGGCCTGGTGGCGCGCTTCTGGAACGAGCCCTACCAGCCGCCTAAGCTGGTGCGCTGGGGCACCGAACTGCACGACCGTTTCCTCCTGCCGCACTTCGTCCAGCAGGACTTCGAAGACGTGGTCCATGAGTTCAACGCCGCAGGCTATCCGCTGCGCAGCGAATGGTTCGCCCCGCACTTCGAGTTCCGTTTCCCGAAATATGGCGACTACTCGGTGAAGGGCATCGACCTGGAACTGCGCCAGGCCCTGGAACCCTGGCACGTGCTGGGCGAGGAGGGCGCCGCAAGCGGTGCCGTGCGCTACGTGGACTCCTCCCTGGAGCGGGTGCAGCTGAAGGTCAGCGGCATGACCCCGGACCGCTACGTGCTCACCTGCAATGGCCATCCCGTGCCGCTGCGGCCCACCGGGCGGGTCGGCGAGTTTGTCGCCGGCGTGCGCTACCGCGCCTGGCAGCCGGCGTCTTGCCTACAGCCCACCATAGGCGTGCAGGCGCCGCTGGTGTTCGACCTGGTGGACACCTGGATGCAGCGCTCCCTGGGCGGTTGCCAGTACCATGTGGCGCACCCTGGCGGGCGCAGCTACGACAGCTTCCCGGTGAACGCCTACGAGGCGGAAAGCCGGCGCCTGGCGCGCTTCTTCCGTCACGGGCACACCCCGGGCAAGCTGCAGGTCGGTCAGCCGCTGGTCGACGACGAACTGCCCATGACCCTGGACCTGCGCCGCCTGTAGGCTGCAAGGGTGGTGTCCCGGCCGGCGCCGCTGCGGCCGGGCGCCGCGTCGTCCGCTAAAGTTTCCCTGCTGCCCTTCTGCCGAGCCTGTCGATGTCCGAGCTGCTAGACAACTACCCCCTGACCGCCACGGCCTATCACGAACTGCTGGACGCCGAGGGCGCGGTGCGCCCGCACTGGCAGCGCCTGTTCCAGCAACTGGAGCGCGCCTCGCCTGCCCAGCTGAAGCAGCGCCAGGATCTGCTGGCGCGGCAGATCCAGGAAAATGGCGTCACCTACAACGTCTACGCCGACCCCAAGGGCACCGACCGTCCCTGGGAACTCGACCTGCTGCCCAACCTGCTTTCGGCCGAGGAATGGCAGCCCATCGCCGCCGGCGTGGCGCAGCGCGCGCGCCTGCTCAACGCCATGCTGGCCGACCTGTACGGCGAGCAGCAGCTGCTGGCCGAGGGGCTCCTGCCCAGTGAGCTGGTCTTCGGCCATCCCAACTTCCTCTGGCCCTGCCAGGGTGTACAGCCGCCCGGCGGCATCTTCCTGCACAGTTACGCGGTGGACCTGGCCCGCGACGCCGACGGCCGCTGGCACGTGCTGGCCGACCGCACCCAGGCGCCCTCCGGCGCTGGCTACGCCCTGGAGAACCGGCAGATCGTCTCCCGCGCCCTGCCGGAGCTCTACCGCGACTTGCGGGTGCAGTACCTGGCCGGCTACTTCCGCACCCTGCAGGAAACCCTGATCAGCCAGGCCCCCAGCGACGGCGAGACGCCCCTGGTGGTGTTGCTGACACCGGGGCGCTTCAACGAGACCTATTTCGAGCACCTTTACCTCGCGCGCCAGCTCGGCTTCCCGTTGGTGGAGGGCCATGACCTGACGGTGCGCGACGCCACCCTCTACCTCAAGACCCTGGGCGGTCTGAAGCGCGTCCACGCCGTGCTGCGCCGCCTCGACGACGATTACTGCGACCCGCTGGAGCTACGCACCGACTCGGCCCTGGGCGTGCCCGGCCTGCTGGACGCGGTGCGCCACGGCCGGGTGCTGGTGGCCAACGCCCTGGGCAGCGGCGTGCTGGAGTCGCCCGGCCTGCTCGGCTTCCTGCCCCGGGTCAGCCAGCGCCTGCTCGGCGAAGAGCTGTTGCTGCCCACGGTGGGCACCTGGTGGTGCGGCACCGGGCAGGGCATGGGCAAGTCGCTGGAAGGCCTGGCCGGACTGGTGATCAAGCCGGCCTTCCCCTCGCAGAGCTTCGAGCCGCTGTTCGGCCACGCCCTGGAAGATGGCGCCCTGCTGGGCCTGCGCAAACGCCTGCACGCCCACCCCCATGCCTATGTCGCCCAGCGCATGGCCCAACTGTCCCAGGCGCCGGTCTGGCAGGGCGACGGCGAGCGCGGCGAGCTGCAGTCGCGGGCCATCGGCATGCGCGTTTTCGCCGTGGCCGGCAGCGACGGCCGCTACTGGGTGATGCCCGGCGGCCTGACGCGCGTGGCCTCGGCGGCCGACGCCGAAGTGGTCTCCATGCAGCGTGGCGGCGCCAGCAAGGACACCTGGGTGCTGGCCGACCTGCCGGTGGTGGGCGAGCCCCTGCGCCCGCGTACCCTCGGCGTGCGCGACCTGATCCGCCAGGACCCCTACCTGCCGTCGAGGGTGGTGGAAAACCTCTACTGGTTCGGCCGTTATGGCGAGCGCTGCGATGACGGCGCGCGCCTCCTGCGGGTGGTGCTGTCGCGCTACGTGGATGCCGACGGCGACGAACAGGCGCTGCAATCGGCCCTGCAGCTGGCCGGCGCCATCGGCCTGCTGCCGCTGGGCGACGAGCCCTTGGAGGAGCGACTGCTGGCGGCCCTGCTGGACGACGAATGGCCGAGCAGCGTCAGTGCCAACTTGCGTCGTCTGCACTGGGCGGCGGCCCAGGTGCGCGGCCGGCTATCGCGGGAGAACTGGCACGCGGTGCTGGAGCTGAACCGCGAGGCCCAGGCGCTGGACCCTGCGCGCACCGACCTGGGCGAGGCCCTGGACTTCCTCAACCGCCTGCTGATGTCCCTGGCGGCCCTGTCGGGCTTCGCCCTCGACGACATGACCCGCGACGACGGCTGGCGCTTCCTGATGATCGGCCGGCGCATCGAGCGGGTGCAGTTCTATGCCGAGAGCATCGCCGGTTTTCTCGAAGGCGGCGCCGCCTGGGACCCGGTGGCCCTGGACTGGCTGCTGGAGCTGGGCAACAGCACCATCACCTACCGCTCGCGCTACCTGGCCTCGCCGCAGCTGATCCCGGTACTCGACCTGCTCCTCCTGCACGAGCAGAACCCCCACGCCCTGCGCTTCCAGTTGCAGGCGCTGGAGCGCTCCCTGGGGCGTCTGCACCTGGAGTTCGGCGCGCCCCAGGAGCTGGTGCTCAGCGGCCTGATCGGGCGCCTGC
This sequence comes from Pseudomonas sp. BN417, assembly GCF_029871205.1. Taxonomy (GTDB): domain Bacteria; phylum Pseudomonadota; class Gammaproteobacteria; order Pseudomonadales; family Pseudomonadaceae; genus Metapseudomonas. The sequence goes on from NZ_SSOJ01000166.1 coordinate 51,402, forward strand.
TGGCCTTCGACCTGGCGACCCTGGAAGACCCGCTGTTCGGCAGCGAAAGCCTCGATGAAGTGCTCGCCGGCCTGGCCGGGCTGCTGCGGGAGATCGCGCAGAACGTCGGACAGGTCTCCGATCGCCTCGGATTGCGCTATTTTGCCCACGTCGACGATGTCAGCCAGCAAACGGTGTCCACCTGATGCGAGCGCAAGCCCAGTCCAGCGCCCCTGTGCAGGGCGCCCGCTACCAGGTGTTCCACGACACCCACTATCGCTATTCGGCGCCGGTTTCCCTGTCCCAGCAGCTGGTCCACCTCTGGCCGCGGGACTGCCCCTGGCAGCGGTGCAGCGGCCAGCAGTTGCTGGTGGAGCCAGAACCCACCCTGCGCCAGGACCTCGCGGACGTGTTCGGCAACCCGCTGACGCGCCTCGCCTTCGAGCGCCCCCACGACGAACTGCAGGTGAACACCCGCCTGCAAGTCGAGGTGCTGCCCCACGCTCCGATCGACCTGGCTGCCTCACCGGCCTGGGAGCTGGTGCCGGCGAGCCTGGCCTATACCGGCCGCGCCTTGTCGCCCATCGAACTGGAAGCCTGCCGCTACCGGGTGGAGTCGCCCTATGTGCGCATCAAGCGCCAGTTCGCCGAGTACGCCGCCGGCAGTTTTCCGGCGGGTCGGCCGCTGCTGCAGGGCACGGCGGCGCTGATGGAGAAGATCTTCAGCGAGTTCGACTTCGACTCCGACGCCACCCAGGTGGCGACGCCGCTGACCGAGGTGCTGGAGCGCCGTCGCGGGGTCTGCCAGGACTTCGCCCACCTGATGCTCGCCTGCCTGCGCTCCCGCGGGCTGGCGGCGCGCTACGTCAGCGGCTACCTGCTGACCCAGCCGCCGCCTGGTCAGCCACGGCTGATCGGCGCCGATGCCTCCCACGCCTGGGTGTCGGTCTACTGCCCGCGCAGCGGCTGGGTGGATTTCGACCCCACCAACAACATCCTGCCCAACCTGGAGCACATCACCCTGGCCTGGGGCCGCGACTTCTCCGATGTTTCGCCCCTGCGCGGGGTCATCCTCGGCGGCGGCAGCCACGACCCCGAGGTGCGGGTGACCGTAATGCCGCTCTGGGAACTCGCCGTCTGACGCTCTTGTAGGTTGGGCTGAGCTACGCGAAGCCCAACGCGCCTGGCCAACTTCTGCACACCCGGCTACAGCGTTACTCCCCTACGGGCGTTACTCCGGGCCGGACAAGCACTTTACTGGCGCCGTGCTAGTTTTTTCGGGGCCACTTCTCTCCTGCAAGGTGCTTCGCCATGGATGAAACAACGATCGTCAATGTAGGTACCGAGAAGGTCAGCGCGTTCATGACCACCGTCATGCAGTACGCCACCACCTTCGGCATCAAGATCCTCGCGGCCATCGCCTTCTGGGTGATCGGCCGCTGGCTGATCAACTTCGCGGTAAGCCTGGTCCAGCGTTCCCTGGAGCGGCAGAAGGCGGACCCGACCGTGCTGCGCTATGTCGGCTCCTTCATCACCGTGACCCTGAACATCCTGCTGGTGGTGGGCATCCTCGGCTACTTCGGCATCCAGACCACCAGCCTGGCGGCGCTGATCGCGGCGGTCGGCCTGGCCATCGGCATGGCCTGGTCGGGGCTCCTGGCCAACCTGGCGGCGGGCGGCTTCATCATCGTCCTGCGCCCCTTCAAGGTCGGCGATTTCATCAGCGCGGGAGGGGTAACGGGGACGGTGAGTGAGATCGGCCTGTTCGGCACCACCATCAACACGCCGGACAACGTGATGACCCTGGTGGGCAACAACAAGATCTTCAGCGACACCATCCAGAACTTCAGCCACAACAGCTATCGCCGGGTGGAGCTGAAGGCCCAGCTGTCCGGCGCCGCCGACTATCAGGCCGCCGCGGCGCTGCTCAAGCAGCGCATCGCCGCCATCCCCAACGTCCTCACCGACCCGCCGGTGGATGTGGAAATCCTCGAGTTCAACCTGGTCGGCCCGGTGCTGGCGGTGCGTCCCTACTGCCACAACGACAACTACTGGCAGGTGTATTTCGATACCAACCGCACCATCAAGGACGCCCTCGGCACCGACTTCCCCGCGCCCATGCCGGCGCAGACCATCATCGTGCAGCAGCCGCAGGGGTAGCCTGTATCCGGGCTACACCCGAGGCACCGTTTGCCCCCTCTCCCTCCGGGAGAGGGTTGGGGTGAGGGAATCCGTGCCATCGCTGCGGCATTGAAGGGCAGGCCGGCGGCCTGCTTTCTGATACCGCATGGGTATCGCTCCGCTCGCGGAACGCCGCCCGACCCATCCTACGGTCTGCGCAGGTGCAGGACGGGAAACGCCTTGCCCAGGGCGTCGACTTCCGAGCGGCCGGCCCGGACGAAGCCCATGCGCAGGAAGAAGCCCACTGCCTGCGGGTTCTGTTCGTTAACGTCGACCGTCCGGGCCCCACAAGCCAGGGCGTGCTCCATCAGTGCGCGGCCGATGCCCCGGCCATGCTGCGCCGGATCGACGAAGAGCATGTCCACCCGGTCTCCGGTCGTACCGATGAAACCGGCGATGCGGCCTGCGGCGTCACGCAGGCAGGCGAGCCGCATCGAATCCAGGTAGGCGTCGCGTACCAGGGGCTTGAAGAACTGGATGTCGTCTTCGCTGAGGAAGTGATGGGTGGCGCGCACCGCGTCCTCCCAGACTTCCACCAGGCGCTGGCGGTCGGCGGGGGAGAGGGTCTTCAGGGTTTCGATCGTTGTCATGATTGGGTCACCAGTGGTGCAAGGACTTGTTCCAACGGTAGAGCAGGCGGGCGAAGGCCTTGTAGGCCAGTTGCGCCAGGCCGTGGATGAGCGGCAGGGAGAACAGCCGGGCCTTCCATTCCTCGCCCGGCGAGTGGCGCCAGAGCACGATGAAGGCGTCCACGCCCATGCGCTTCACGCCGTGCTCGTCCACCAGGTGCAGGCGTTCGCGGACGTATTCGAGGTTCTCGTCAATTTCACCGACCACGGCGTTGTCCTGGTGGATGTCTGCCCATTCCACCTGGCAGGCGGTGGTCTTGCCCTTCTGGCCCTCGATACTGGCTCTGCACACGGGGCAAGCGCTGTTGTAGTAGACCTTGATCCGCCCGTCGTCGCCTGCCATGCGCTGCTCCCTACTCGTAGGTGCGGCCCTTGTGCTTCAGCCAGCCGCCGACATGGCGGCCGGCCGGATCATGGTGGGTCCAGTGGATCACGCCGCCCTTGGCGTTCCATTCGTACTCGCCGAAGAAACCCACCTCGTCGCCTTCGCGCAGGCCGTCGATGCGTGGCGCCAGGTCGATATTGTGCGCCACCAGCAGCGACAGTCCATCGGTGGTGCGCAGGATGAAGCGCTGGTGGCGGCTGCCCTTGAGGTCATCGCGCAGGACCTTGGCCACCACGCCCTTGCCTTCGATCTGGAGGTCGCTGCGACGCTGCTCGAAGGCCTCGCGAAGCTGGCCATCGGCAGAGGCGTGCTGCTCGGCGGGGGAGAAGAGTTGCGGATTGCGGTCGTAGACGCCGTAGAGGCCGAGGCCCAGGGCGAGGATGAGGAGGATCTTCTTCATGGGGCAGGTCCTTTGCGTGGCCCGGCTGGGAGTCAGGATTCTGTACGAAAACTGCCTGCGCTCGGTGATGCGTCGTTAAAAATCGGTTCGGAATGCTCATTAACAGCTCGTTAACTCCGCTTCCTCACCGATTTTTGCCTAGCCTGACCGTCGCTCGGCGATTTTTCGTACAGAATCTAGCCGGGCCGGGCGGGGATCAATGAGGCTTGCGATCGACCCATTTCGGGGCGCTGCTGGGGCGCCAGGCTTCCAGGCGGTCGAGCAAGGTCTCCGGGTGGCCGCCGACCTGCAGCATGCCGCGGTGCTGGTCGCGGACGAAACGCTCTTCCACCAGGTGGTCGAGGAAATCGGTGAGCTTGTCGTAGAAGCTGTTCACTTCCAGCAGACCCAGCGGCTTGCTGTGGTAGCCGAGCTGGCCCCAGGTCCAGATCTCGAAGAGCTCTTCCAGTGTGCCGAGGCCGCCGGGCAGGGCGATGAAGGCGTCGGAGAGTTCGGCCATGCGTGCCTTGCGCGCGTGCATGCCATCTACCACTTCCAGGCGGGTCAGGCCCTTGTGGCCGATTTCGGCGTTCATCAGGCTCTGCGGAATCACCCCGATGACCTCGCCACCGGCGGCCAGGGCCGCATCGGCGACCGTGCCCATCAGGCCAACCGCACCACCGCCGTAGACCAGGGTGATGCCGCGTTCGGCCAGGGTGTGGCCCAGGAGGGCGGCGGTTTCACGGTAGATCGGCTTGGCGCCGGGGCTGGCACCGCAGAACACGCAGATGGAACGCAAGGACATGGGGGACTCCTGGTGCGAAAAAAAGCGCGCAAGAGTACCGGCTTCGCCCTCGGGCTCCAAGCTGCGTGAATGGTCAGCTTCCGAACGGTAGGACGGCAGGGCTATTCGGCGGAAGCGCCACAGGCCCCGGCGGCGTAGGCGGCGAGCAGGCTTTGCAGGAAGTTCATGGCGCATCTCCTTATGGATGAATGGCGCCATGCTAGGGCCGCCTCGCGCGGCCCGCCCGTTGATTGTGTCGATCAGCCCTATAGGGGTCAGGCCAGCTTCAGCAGTTCCGCCGCCGTCATGCCCGAAAGTCCCAGCAGGCACAGGCCGCAGGCGAGGTAGGTGAGGCGGTGCCAGAGGGTGGAGGCGGCGCGGCGGAACCAGTCCACCAGGCCGGCGCAGATAAAGCACCAGAGCAGCGAGGACAGCATGAAGCCGCCGAAGAAGACCGCCAGGTGCATGGGCGTCGGCTGCGCTACGCCAACGGCTGCCATGGCACCGCCCATGGCGGCCCAGTAGACGATGTTCTGCGGGTTGGTCAGGGACAGCGCCGCGCCCGAGGCGAAGGCGCTGCCGCTGGCGCCACCCTCTTCGGTCGAGGGCGGCGGCGGCCGGTGGGCGTCGCGCAGTGACTGCAGCCCGAGCCAGCCGAGGTAGAGGGCGCTGGCGATGGTCAGCGGATAGCGCACGGCGGCGCTGTCCAGCAACAGGGCGAGACCCGTGAGGCCAAGCGCGGCCCAGGTGGCGTCGCCCACCAGCGAGCCGATCTGCACCATCAGCGCGGGTTGGTAGCCACCCCGCAGGCCGCGTCGCAGGGTTTCGCTGAATACCGCACCGGGCGCGGCGTTGAACACGAAGCCCAGGAGCATCGCGGCGATGAAGAAGGACAGCATGGGGGGGCGAAACTCCTTGTAAACAGGGTTGCGGCCAGTTGCCGCAGGTCATGGGAACTCGCCGGCAAATCGGGCAGTCTCCCTAGTTGGGCCTTTTGCCCATTCTGCCAAGGAGACTCCCATGATTCGCAAGCTCGTCGTTGCATCCGTGCTGGCCCTGGCCAGTGCACCTCTGCTGGCTGCTGAATGTACCGTGGATGTGCAAGGCACTGACCAGATGACTTTCGATACGAAGGAAATCAAGGTCAGCAAAAGTTGCAAGACCTTCACCGTGAACCTCAAGCACTCCGGCAAGCTGGCCAAGAACGTGATGGGCCACAACTGGGTGCTGAGCAAGACCGCCGATGCCCAGCCCATCGCCACCGAAGGCATGACCGCCGGCCTCGACAAGGACTACCTGAAGGCCGACGACCCCCGCATCATCGCCCACACCAAGATGATCGGCGGTGGCGAGAGCGACAGCGTGACCTTCGAGGTATCCAAGCTGGCTGCCGGCGAGAGCTACGAGTTCTTCTGCTCCTTCCCAGGGCACGTGTCGATGATGAAGGGTACCCTGGCCCTGGTCGACTGACCCACAGGTGGATACGAAAAGGCCGCTCCGTGTAGCGGCCTTTTTGTTTCTGGAGCAACCGCCGGGTTCATTCCGTTTTTTCCTGAAACCGCGGGGAGTCATTGGACTTGCCCCTACGGAAAAACAGCCGGTCGTGATCCTCCTACAGCGGTTCCTGATCCATCTGCTCCAGCATCCAGCGCACGAAGTCGCGCACCTTGGGCACTTCGGCCACGTGCTCAGGGTAGGCCAGGTAGTAGGCGTTGCGGCTGGGCATCGGGTGGTCCCAGGGGATCACCAGCTTGCCTTCGGCCAGTTCCTCTTCCACCAGGAAGCGTGGCAGCAGGGCCACGCCGCAGCCGGCCTGGGCGGCACGGATGCACATGTAGGAGGTGTCGAAGCGCGGCCCGTGGTAGCTGTGCTCGGTATGCCGGTCCTGGCTCTGGAACCACTCGTGCCAGGCTTCCGGGCGGGTGGCGTTCTGCAGCAGCACCAGCTCGGTGAGCTGGGTCGGCTCGGTGAAGGGCTGCGTGGGCATCACGCTCGGTGCGCAGACCGGCACCACTTCCTCGCCGAACAGGCGGATGCACTCGGCGCCGGGCAAGGCGCCCTGGCCGAAGAAGAAGGCCAGGTCGCAGCGGCCCTGGGTCAGGGCGGTGGGCTCCAGCTCGTTGCGCAGGTCCAGGTGAATGTTCGGGTGGCGCAGGCGCCAGCCCTTGAGCCGGGGGATCAACCAGCGCGCACCGAAGGTCGGCGGGGTGGCCACCCGCAGCACGTCGGTGTCGCCGCCGTAGGACAGCATGTAGTGGGTGGACATCTCCACCTGGGTGAGGATCTTGCGCACCTCGGTGAGGTAGAGCGAGCCCGCCGGGGTCAGCTGCAGGCGTCGGCGCACGCGGCGGAACAGCAGGTGCTGGAGCAGTTCCTCCAGTTGTGCCACCTGTTTGCTCACCGCGCTCTGGGTCAGGGCGAGCTCCTCGGAGGCGCGGGTGAAACTGAGGTGCCGGGCCACCGCCTCGAAGCATTGCAGGGCGGTGATCGAGGGCATGTGACGTTTCAGCATCGGTTTTCTCTTGTACGGGCTGATCCATGAATTAACGGAATGATATGTGTCGGAAAGGTCGTTTGTTGGCAAGCCCTTTTCGCGGCTATTACTGGTGCCATTCCGACTCGGCTTTGATCGGTAGGAGCCAGCTTGCTGGCGAATCTTCGCGAGCGAGCTCGCTCCTACAGGTATGGAGCCATCATTTTTGTGACAGGAGTTCCCATGGTTACCGCACTGCTTGACCGCCTCGGTGTCAATTCATCCCTCTACCAGCAGGGCGAGCACGCCGTCCATTCGCCCATCGACGGCAGCCGCATCGGCACCGTGCGTCTGGAAGGCCGCGCCGAGGTGGAACAGAAAATCGCCCGTGCCGTTGATGCCTTCGCGGCCTGGCGCAAGGTACCGGCGCCACGCCGTGGCGAGCTGATCCGCCAGTTCGGCGAAGTGCTGCGCCAGCACAAAGCGGAACTGGGCGAACTGGTGTCCTGGGAAGCCGGCAAGATCACCCAGGAAGGCCTGGGTGAAGTGCAGGAAATGATCGATATCTGCGACTTCGCCGTCGGCCTGTCGCGCCAGCTCTACGGCCTGACCATCGCCTCCGAGCGCCCTGGCCACCACATGCGCGAGACCTGGCACCCGCTGGGCGTGGTCGGCGTGATCAGCGCCTTCAACTTCCCGGTCGCGGTCTGGTCCTGGAACGCTGCACTGGCTCTGGTCTGCGGCAACCCGGTGGTGTGGAAACCGTCCGAGAAGACACCGCTCACTGCCCTGGCCTGCCAGGCGCTGTTCGAGCGCGTGGCGAAGAATTTCAGCGACGCGCCGGCGCATCTCAGCCAAGTGGTGATCGGCGCCCGCGAGGCCGGCGAAGCCCTGGTGGATGATTCGCGCGTGGCCCTGGTCAGTGCCACCGGCAGCACCCGCATGGGGCGCGAGGTCGGTCCCAAGGTGGCGGCGCGCTTCGGCCGCAGCGTGCTGGAGCTGGGCGGCAACAATGCGATGATCCTCTCCCCGAGCGCCGACCTCGACCTGGCGGTGCGCGCCATTCTCTTCAGCGCCGTCGGCACCGCCGGCCAGCGCTGCACCACCCTGCGCCGGCTGATCGCCCACGAATCGGTGAAGGCCGAGATCGTCGAGCGCCTCAAGGCCGCCTACGCCAAGGTGCGCATCGGTCATCCGCTGGAGGGCAACCTGGTCGGTCCGCTGATCGACCAGCAGAGCTTCGACGCCATGCAGCGCGCCCTGGAACAGGCCCGCGGCGAAGGCGGCAAGGTCTTCGGCGGCGAGCGCCAGCTGGCCGCGCAGTTCCCCAGCGCCTACTACGTGTCGCCGGCCATAGTCGAAATGCCGGGGCAGAGCGCCGTGGTCTGCCACGAGACCTTCGCGCCCATCCTCTACGTGGTCGGCTACAGCGATTTCGCCGACGCCATCCGCCTGAACAACGCGGTGCCCCAGGGGCTGTCTTCCTGCCTTTTCACCACCGACGTGCGCGAGGCTGAGCTGTTCCAGTCGGCGGTGGGCAGCGACTGCGGTATCGCCAACGTCAATATCGGCCCCAGCGGCGCCGAGATCGGCGGTGCCTTCGGCGGCGAGAAGGAAACCGGCGGCGGCCGCGAGTCCGGCTCGGACGCCTGGAAGGCCTACATGCGCCGGCAGACCAACACTGTGAACTATTCCCACGAGCTGCCGCTGGCCCAGGGCATCACCTTCGACTGAGCGGGTTCCGGCCCTAAGGATTGACCCCATGACCCTGCGCCAGGAATGCCTCTGGGAGTATCTGACGCCCGAACTGCCGGAAAGCCCCGTGCTGCACGGCGAGGTCAAAGTCGATGTGTGCGTGATCGGGGCCGGTTTCACCGGCCTCTCCGCCGCCCTGCACCTGCTGGAGGCCGGCAAGCGCGTGTGCCTGCTCGAAGCCCACACGGCCGGGCACGGCGGTTCCGGGCGCAATGTCGGGCTGGTCAACGCCGGCATGTGGATACCGCCGGACGAGATCGAGGCCGGCCTTGGCCGCCAGGCCGGCGAGCGACTTAATCGGACTCTGGGCGCCGCGCCATCGCTGGTGTTCTCCCTGGTCGACCGTTACGACATCGACTGCCAGCTGCGTCGCGAAGGCACCCTGCACATGGCTCACAATGCCCGTGGCCAGGCCGACCTCGCCAGCCGCTGCGAGCAGTGGCAGCGCCGTGGTGCGCCGGTCGAGCTGCTGACCGGCGCCGCCTGCCGCGAAGCCACCGGTACCGACCGGATCGCCGCCGCGCTGCTCGACCGCCGCGCCGGCACCCTCAACCCCATGGGCTACACCCGTGGCCTGGCCCGTGCGGTGAAGTATCTCGGCGGCCAGCTCTTCGAACGTTCGCCCGTGCTGCGCCTGGAGCGCCAGGGCGCCAACTGGTGTGTGGTCAGCGAACACGGTGCGGCCATCGCACCCCAGGTGGTGATCGCCTCCAACGCCTACACCGAGGGTGAGTGGACCGAGCTGCGTCGTCACTTCTTCCCCGGTTACTACTACCAGGTGGCGTCCACGCCCCTCTCGGGCGAGGCTGCCGCGCGCATCCTGCCGGGCGGGCAGGGCTCCTGGGACACTCGCCAGGTGCTCAGCAGCATCCGCCGCGACGCCGATGGCCGCCTGCTGCTCGGCAGCCTGGGCGACGGCTCGCGCAAGCCGGCCTGGTTCCTGCGCGCCTGGGCCGACCGCATCCAGCGCCACTACTTCCCGTATCTCGGCAAACTGGACTGGGAATTCACCTGGACCGGCCGCATCGATTTCACCCCCGACCACCTGATGCGCCTTTACGAACCGGCGCCCGGCCTGCTGGCCTTCACCGGTTACAACGGACGCGGGGTCACCACCGGCAGCGTGGTGGGCAAGGCCTTCGCCGACTACCTGCTGAGCGGGGACGAGCAGGCGCTGCCGATGCCGTTCCAGCCCATGCGTGCGGTGGCGGCGGCGGGGCTCAGGAGTTCGCTGTATGAAGCGGGTTTCTCGCTCTATCACGCAGGGCAATGCCTGCGCGTGGTGATCTAGCAGGAAGGGGAGGATGGCGTAGGGTGGGCCACGCTTCACCGGTCCACCATGGACGTTCGGGCCAGCATCGAATGGTGGAAATGAAAAGCGATTTCCACCCTACGAAAAGGCGTCATGCAGTGGGCGCCGGTTATTGAGCACGTGATGAAGATCGCAAAAAAGTTGTGCTGCACCGCTTTGTGACAGGTGACACTTTCTTGCAGGATGGGAGGAATAAGGGCATATCAGTAACAGTGCGCTGTGGGAAATTTCGCGCACCAGTGATGTGCAAATAGGTACCGTGGGGCTATTGTTACCAACCGTGCTGGCATGCTGATGCCAGGCGGCTTGCAGGCACGCCTGCAGGTTTATTGAATCGATTTGGAAGTTATTGATTCATAAGAATAAAAATAAGAAATAAGGAGGTGGGAAAGGCCTTTCAGGGCGCGGAGCAACTACAAGAATTAATGGCACGCCACTTGCTGAATACGAGCGCTAACCCTAAAAACCTCAGGAGCAAAACTCCATGTCGCAGAAGATTTTCAGAAAAGGCTTTCTGGCTCTGGCGGTTACCACCGCGCTGGGCGTTTCTTCCGTTGTACAGGCTGATGTTGTAATCGGCGTTGCCGGGCCGCACACCGGCGCCAACGCTTCCTTTGGCGAACAATACTGGCGCGGCGCCACCCAGGCCGCCGAGGACCTCAACGCCGCCGGCGGTATCAACGGCGAGAAGATCAAGCTGGTGAAGGCCGACGACGCCTGCGAGCCGAAGCAGGCCGTGGCCGTGGCCAACCGCCTGGTCGACCAGGACAAGGCCATCGCCGTGGTCGGTCATTTCTGCTCCTCCTCCACCATCCCGGCTTCCGAGGTCTACGACGAAGCGGGCGTCATCGCCATGACCCCGGGCTCCACCAACCCCGCCGTGACCGAGCGCGGCCTCTCCGGCATGTTCCGCATGTGCGGCCGTGACGACCAGCAGGGCATCGTCGCCGGCGACTACATCGTCGACAAGCTCAAGGCCACCAAGGTCGCCATCATCCACGACAAGGACACCTACGGTCAGGGCCTGGCCGACGCCACCAAGGCGCAGCTGGCCAAGCGCGGCGTGAAGGAAGTCCTGTACGAAGGCCTGACCCGTGGCGAGAAAGACTTCAACGCGCTGGTCACCAAGATCCGCGCCACCGGTGCCGAGGTCGTCTACTTCGGCGGCCTGCACCCCGAAGCCGGTCCGCTGGTCCGCCAGATGCGCGAGCAGGGCCTGACCGCCGTGTTCCTCTCCGGCGACGGCATCGTCACCGACGAACTGGTCACCACCGCCGGCGGCCCGCAGTACACCAAGGGCGTGCAGATGACCTTCGGCGCCGACCCGCGCAAGATTTCGGACGGCAAGGCGGTGATCGAGAAGTTCCGCGCCGGCGGCTTCGAGCCGGAAGGCTACACCCTGTATGCCTACGCCACGCTGCAGGCCCTGGCTGCAGGCTTCAATGGTGCCGGTTCCAACGATCCGGCCAAGGCTTCCGAATGGCTGAAGAGCCATCCGGTGCAAACCGTGATGGGCAAGAAGGAGTGGGACTCCAAGGGTGACCTGAAGGTCTCCGACTACGTGATCTACGAGTGGGACGACAAGGGCAAGTACAGCCAGCAGTGATGACCGGTTCGCGCGACCCGAACGGGCCGCGGACCTTTAGCTCGGCTGACCGGCCAGGTGCCACCCGCATCTGGCCGGTCGGTGCATTCCGGGAAACTGCTGAAGTCCTTTTCTGCTTGAGCCGGGTGTGGAAGCACCCGATTTGACACGGTAATTCAGTGGTGCCCGTCTGATTCCACTCGCGGAGGCCGACCGAACCCAAGGTCGGTCCCCCAAAAGACGAGACTGAGTGATGGACGGTATTATCCTGCAACAGCTGATCAACGGGCTGACCCTCGGGTCGGTCTATGGTCTGATCGCCATCGGCTACACCATGGTTTACGGCATCATCGGCATGATCAACTTCGCCCACGGCGAGGTGTACATGATCTCCGCCTACATCGCCGCGATTACCCTGGCCCTCCTGGCCTTCTTCGGCCTGGAATCCTTCCCCCTGCTGATCCTCGGCACCCTGCTGTTCACCATCCTGGTGACGGGTGTGTACGGGTTCGTGATCGAGCGCATCGCCTACAAGCCGCTGCGCAACTCCACCCGCCTGGCGCCGCTGATCTCCGCCATCGGCATGTCGCTGATCCTGCAGAACTACGTGCAGCTCAGCCAGGGAGCCCGCCAGCAGGGCGTGCCCACCCTGCTCGACGGCGCGCTGAAGTTCCACGTCGGTGACGGCTTCGTGCAGCTCACCTACACCAAGGTGTTCATCCTGGTCGCCGCCTTCCTCGGCATGGGTGTGCTGACCTACATCATCCAGCGCACCAAGCTCGGCCGCATGTGCCGCGCCACCCAGCAGGATCGCAAGATGGCCTCGATCCTCGGCATCAACACCGACCGGGTGATCTCCTACGTGTTCGTCATCGGCGCCGCCATGGCCGCCCTGGCCGGCGTGCTGATCACCATGAACTACGGCACCTTCGACTTCTATGCCGGCTTCATCATCGGCATCAAGGCCTTCACCGCCGCGGTGCTCGGCGGCATCGGCTCGCTGCCCGGGGCCATGCTCGGCGGCATCATCCTCGGCATCGCCGAGGCGCAGTTCTCCGGCATGGTCAACACGGACTACAAGGACGTGTTCAGCTTCTCCCTGCTGGTCCTGATCCTGATCTTCCGTCCCCAAGGCCTGCTTGGCCGTCCGCACGTCGCGAAGGTGTAAGCATGTCCTCGGCTATCGCAAGCAAACCCATCGATATCAAGAAAAGCCTGCTGGATGCGGTGCTCGCCGGCCTGCTGGCGCTGATCGTGTTCGGCCCCATCGTCGGCGTGGTCCTCGACGGCTACAGCTTCAACCTGGAGTTCAAGCGGGTCGGCGCGATGATCGGCGTCGTCATGCTCGGTCGCTTCGCCCTGAGCCTGTACCTGCAGACCGCCCGCGGCGAGCTGCTGATGCAGCGCTTCGAGAGCGCCGGCTCCGGCGTCCACGTGCGCGCGCCGGACTACAAGAGCCGGCTGCGCTGGATCATCCCGTTGATCATGCTCGCCGCCGTGATCTTTCCCCTCTTCGCCGGCAAGTACCTGCTCACCGTGGTCATCCTCGGGCTGATCTACGTGCTGCTCGGCCTCGGCCTGAACATCGTGGTTGGCCTGGCCGGTCTGCTCGACCTCGGCTACGTGGCCTTCTACGCCATCGGCGCCTACGGCCTGGCGCTCGGCTACGAGTACCTCGGCCTGGGCTTCTGGTCGGTGCTGCCGCTGTCGCCCCTGATTGCGGCGATGGCCGGTGCGCTGCTCGGCTTCCCGGTGCTGCGCATGCACGGTGACTACCTGGCCATCGTCACCCTGGGCTTCGGCGAGATCATCCGCCTGATCCTCAACAATTGGCTGGACTTCACCGGCGGCCCGAACGGCATGTCGGTGCCGTCGCCGACTTTCTTCGGCCTCGAGCTGGGCCGGCGGGCCAAGGAGGGCGGGGTGCCCTTCCACGAGTTCTTCGGCATCGCCTACAACCCCAACCTGAAATTCCTGTTCATCTACGTGGTGCTGTTCCTGGTGGTGATGCTGGTGCTCTACATCAAGCACCGGCTGACCCGCATGCCGGTCGGGCGTGCCTGGGAAGCGCTGCGCGAGGACGAGATCGCCTGCCGCGCCATGGGCCTCAACCATGTGCTGGTGAAGCTCTCGGCGTTCATGCTGGGCGCCTCCACCGCCGGCCTGGCCGGGGTGTTCTTCGCCAGCTACCAGGGCTTCGTCAACCCCTCGTCCTTCACCTTCTTCGAGTCGGCGCTGATCCTCGCCATCGTCGTGCTCGGCGGCATGGGCTCGACCGTCGGGGTGGTGATCGCCGCCTTCGTCCTCACTGTCGCCCCGGAGCTGCTGCGCGCCTTCGCCGACTATCGTGTGCTGCTGTTCGGCATCCTCATGGTGCTGATGATGATCTGGCGGCCGCGCGGGCTGATCCGCATCAGCCGCAGCGGCTTCACCCCGCGTAAAGGAGTCGCGCCATGAGCGAATACATCCTCAGCGTCGAGCACCTGATGATGCACTTCGGCGGCATCAAGGCGCTCAACGACGTCAGCCTGAAGATCAAGCGCGGCTCCATCTCTGCGCTGATCGGCCCCAACGGCGCCGGCAAGACCACCGTGTTCAACTGCCTGACCGGTTTCTACAAGGCCACCGGCGGGCGTATCCACCTCAACACCCGCGAGACCAGCACCGACATCATCAAGGTGCTCGGCGAGCCGTTCCAGCCGACCGACTTCGTCCAGCCCGCGCAGTTCGCCAGCCGCCTGCACTACAAGATGTTCGGCGGCACCCACCTGGTGAACCGCGCAGGTCTTGCGCGCACCTTCCAGAACATCCGCCTGTTCCGGGAGATGTCGGTGGTGGAGAACCTGTTGGTAGCGCAGCACATGTGGGTCAACCGCAACCTGCTGGCCGGCGTGTTCAACACCCCGGGCTTCCGCAGGGCCGAGGAGGACGCGCTGAACCACGCTTTCTACTGGCTGGAGGTGGTGGACCTGGTGGACTGTGCCAACCGCCTGGCCGGTGAACTCTCCTACGGCCAGCAGCGCCGCCTGGAGATCGCCCGCGCCATGTGCACCCGGCCGCAGCTGATCTGCCTGGACGAACCGGCCGCCGGCCTCAACCCGGCCGAAACCGAGGCGCTCAGCCGGATCATCCGCAAGCTGCGCGACGAACACGACCAGACCGTACTGCTGATTGAACACGACATGGGCATGGTGATGAGCATTTCCGACTACATCGTGGTGCTGGACCACGGCGAAGTGATCGCCGAGGGCAATCCCCACGCGATCCGCCACGATCCAAAGGTAATCGCCGCCTACCTGGGCGCCGAAGAGGAGGAAGTGGCATGAGCGCGTCCCTCCTGGAGTTCAAGGATGTCGACGTCTTCTACGGACCCATCCAGGCCCTGAAGAAGGTCAGCCTGCACATCAACGAAGGCGAGACGGTGAGCCTGATCGGCGCCAACGGCGCGGGCAAGTCGACTCTCTTGATGTCGATCTTCGGCCAGCCGCGCGCGGCAGCCGGGCAGATCGTCTACCACGGCACCGACATCACCCACCGCTCGGCGGACTACGTCGCCTCCAACGGTGTCGCCCAGTCGCCGGAAGGGCGCCGGGTGTTCCCCGACATGAGCGTGGAGGAGAACCTGCTGATGGGCACCATCCCCATCGGCATGGACCATGCCGACGAAGACATGCAGCGCATGTTCGAGCTGTTCCCGCGCCTCAAGGAGCGGCGTAACCAGCGCGCCATGACCATGTCCGGCGGCGAGCAGCAGATGCTCGCCATCGCCCGCGCGCTGATGAGCCGGCCCAAGCTGCTGCTGCTCGACGAGCCGTCCCTGGGTCTCGCGCCCATCGTGGTCAAGCAGATCTTCCAGACCCTGCGGGAACTGGCCCAGACCGGCATGACCATCTTCCTCGTCGAGCAGAACGCCAACCACGCGCTGAAGCTCTCCGACCGCGCCTACGTGATGGTCACCGGGGAAATCCGCATGAGCGGCACGGGCGAGGAACTGCTGGGCAACCAGGACGTCCGCAACGCCTACCTCGGCGGTCACTGACTGCTGTTCCTCCCCTCTCCCTCTGGGAGAGGGGCCGGGGGTGAGGGCCTGCCAAGGAGCTCAATATGCAATCTGTCCGCTTCTTCACCAACGCCGACGTCGCCACGGCGCTGGATTATCCACAACTCATCGAGGCCCTGCGCAAGGGCCTGGCCAACCCGGCCGAGGCGCCGGTGCGCGCCTGCCACGCCCTGCCGCAAGACGCCACGCTGCTGTGCATGCCGGTCTGGCAGAAAGGGCAGGGCGTCGGGGTGAAACTGGTCACCGTGTTCCCGAACAACGGCGCCAAGGGCCTGCCCTCGGTCGCCGCGCTCTTCACCCTGTTCGACGACGCCACCGGCCAGCCCCTGGCGGTGCTGGAGGCGTCCGAACTCACCGCCCGCCGCACCGCCTGCACCTCGGCCCTGGCCGCCAGCGCGCTGGTCCGCCATGACGCCAGCCGCCTGCTGGTGGTGGGCACCGGCGCCCTGGCCGCGCACATGGTCCGTGCCCACAGCGTGGTGCGCCAATACGAACGTGTGGATATCTGGGGCCGCGACCCGGAAAAGGCCGCGGCACTGGCGCGCCAGCTCAATGCCGAGGGCTATCCCGTGCAGGTGGCCGCCGATCTGCAGACCTGCGCCCAGCAGGCCGACTGCATCAGCTGCGTCACCACCTCGACCTCGCCGCTGATACTCGGCGACTGGCTGCGGCCGGGCTGCCACCTGGACTTGGTGGGCGCCTTCCTGCCGAGCATGCGCGAAACCGACAGTGCGGCGGTGGCCCGCTCGCGCATCGTGGTCGACACCCGCGCCGGCGCGCTGGAAGAGGCTGGCGACCTGCTCTTCGCCATTGCTGACGGCGCCATCAGCGAACAGAGCATCCACTTCGAGCTGAGCGACCTGCTCCACGGCCGTGGCCATCGCCAGACCAACAGCGAGATCACCCTGTTCAAATCCGTCGGCTATGCCCTGGAAGACCTGATCGCCGCGCAGTTGCTGCTGTCCCTGGCGGACTCCGCGTAGGTTGGCGCTGAGCCAGCGAAGCCCAACGATCCGTGCGCAGCCTGTTGGGCTTCGCGGAGCTCAGCGGAGCGCCGCCCGGCTCAACCTACGGATGCGCTTGCGTGCCTAGAACTCTTCGTCCTCCTCGGCGACAGGCAGCTTGGCCGCCAGCACCTCCACCCGTTCGATCTGCGGCGGTTCGCTGAACAGCTCACCGGCGCGCTCCATCAGGGCGGCGGCCACCTTACCGGCGAGGTGGGCCTGCAGCCCCACCTCGCCTTCGAACGCGTCGAAGATGCCGAAGCTCTGCGGACCCATGCGCAGGGCAAACCAAGCCGTGGTATCGGGTTCCTCTTCCACCAGCGGCAGGCCGGCGCGGAGGAAATCCTCCACTTCGGCGACTTTGCCTGGCTTGGCTTCCAGGCGTACCAGCAAGGCGACTCTGACCATGACCCGATCTCCTCTGTGACTAGGCAGAGAAGTCTAGGCCCGTGGGAAAAAGGGCCTGGCCCGCCTGTCCGATGGGGGATATCCACAGGCGTAGTGCGCGGCCTGCGCTTCTCCTGTGGGGGCGAATTCATTCGCCAAGCAGGCCGTAGGCCTGCCCATGGTCGCCGGGTGGGACTGCTGCGCAGCCCTTGGCGAATGAATTCGCACCTACAACGGACAGGCAAGGCTGCGATGTACCCACAAATCCTGTGCAGCGTTCTGTGGATAACTTGGGAGCAGTTGCTTCCACAGCCCGCAATTCGCTGTCCGCAAAGCCCTGATCAGAAAACGACCATTCAGGGTTTATCCTAGGGAAACAGCGGGTTAGCCATTTCATCCACTGCTCTTGCTCACTCGGAAACTTGTCCCCGCCAGCTGTGCGAAAGACTGTGGATAAGCTTGGGAAGCCTGGCTCTGCCCCAGACGCAACGGGGGCTGCGTGGTCCTGGTGATTTTTTCGCCAACTGTACCGCCCTGTGGATGGCGTAACCTATGTCGGTCAAATCGCAGATGGGCTCGTGCCCAGGAGCAAGGAGAACAGCATGACTTCCACCCTATTCATCACCGGCGCCACCTCGGGATTCGGCGAAGCCTGCGCCCGGCGTTTCGCCCAGGCCGGCTGGTCGCTGGTGCTGACCGGCCGCCGCGCAGCGCGGCTGCAGGCACTCAAGGACGAACTCTCGGCACTGACCGATGTGTACACCCTGGAGCTGGATGTGCGCGACCGCGCCGGCATGGAGGCGGCCATCGCCAGCCTGCCGGCGAAGTACGACAGGATCCGCGGGCTGATCAACAATGCCGGCCTGGCCCTGGGCACCGATCCGGCGCCCAAGTGCAGCCTGGATGACTGGGACACCATGGTCGACACCAACATCAAGGGCCTGCTCTACAGCACCCGCCTGTTGCTGCCGCGGCTGATCGCCCATGGCCGGGGTGCCGGCATCGTCAACCTCGGCTCCATCGCCGGCACCTGGCCCTATCCGGGCAGCCATGTGTACGGCGCCACCAAGGCCTTCGTCCGCCAGTTCTCGCTGAACCTGCGCAATGACCTGGTGGGCACCGGCGTGCGGGTCACCAACATCGAACCGGGGCTGTGCGAAAGCGAGTTCTCCCTGGTGCGCTTCGGCGGCGACCAGGCGAAGTACGACGCGACCTACGCCGGCGCCGAAGCGATCCAGCCGGAAGACATCGCCGAAACCATCTACTGGGTGCTGGAGCAGCCGGCCCACATCAACATCAACAGCCTCGAGTTGATGCCGGTGAGCCAGACCTGGGCCGGGTTCGCTATCGATCGCTCAGCGAAGTGATGCGGGTGGAGCGCCCGAGCAGTTGCAGGGCGCGATCCGGGTAGTCGGTGATCAGGCCATTGGCGCCCATGTCCAGCAGGTGGCGCATGGCCGGCTGCTCGTTGATGGTCCACATCTGTACCGCCAGCCCGCGTTGCAGCGCGGTCTGCATCAGGCCTTCGCTTGCCACCTGCAGACCGCCGCTACGCTCGGGAATCTGCAGGGCCTGGTAAGAGGGGCTGACCAGGCTGCCGAGGCCAATCCAGTTCAACGCCACCAGCAGCCGCACCGAGGTCGGTCCGGCCGAGGTGGCGACGCCCGGGCAGACCTGGCGGAAGCGCTTCAGGCTGCGCTCGTAGAAACTGCCCACGAGAACGTGATCCCGCTGCTCGTGCTCGTCCAGGAGGGCGCAGAGTTGCTCTTCCATGCCGACGTCCGGCACCTTGATCTCCACCACCTTGGGCCGCTCCGGGAAGCGCGCCAGCACCTGGGCGAAGGTCGGGATGCGGATGCCCTGGCCACGGTAGGGATGACTTTCGCCGCCATCGGCGCTCCAGCGGTAGCCGGCGTCCAGCAATTGCACTTCGGCAAGGCTCAGGTCGGCCACCTTGCCGGTGCCGTTGGTGGTGCGGTCCACCAGCGGGTCGTGCAACACCACCAGCTCACCATCGCGGGTGCGGCGCACATCCATTTCCAGCATGTCCACATCGAGGGCGTTGGCGCGCTCGAAGGCGAACAGGGTGTTCTCCGGCCAGAGACCTCGGCCGCCGCGGTGGGCGATCACCAGGGGCTTGTCGCCGAAGCCGGCGAGCACGCCGGGGCGCTCCGCCGGGCGGCTGGTCAGGGCCAGTGCCAGCAGGGCGATGGCAAGCAGGAAGAGGGGCGCGAGAAAGAATCGGGCGAAGCGCTTCATGTTGTTCTTATCCGTAAGACGTGGACGGGCGTGCCGAATCAAACGCGGGGACTATGACAAAGACGTGAAGGCGAGGCGAGGGGAGCGAAGAGAAATGAGAAGGGGACCGCGTTGTGGTCCGTGTGGGGATCCTGAGACAGGCGGCTTTTCTGTGGGGGCGATTTCAATCGCTAAGCAGACCGCAGGTCTGCCCTTCTGACTTCCAAGTGGGCAGCTGCGCCGCCCTCAGCGAATGAATTCGCCCCCACAAGGCGCTGGGCGTCTTCTGACGGGCTTCAACCCGCCAGCAACCACACCCCGGCACCCGCCGAGGCGCCACCGGCGATCCGCACCAGCGGTGCGGCGGCCTGCGGCAGGGCGCGGACGAGGCCGTAGCCGGCAGCGTGCAGGGCGGCGGTAACGGCGACGAAGCCGGCGGCGTAGCCCCAGGGGCTGGTCAGTTCGGGCAGTTCCAGGCCGTGGGCGACACCATGGGGCAGGGCGAACAGGGCGGTCAGGCCAGCGGCCAGCCGCAGCGGCGGGCGCATGGCCACCGCCACCAGCAGGCCGAGGGCCAGCACCGAGCCGGCGATGCCGGTTTCCATCAGCGGCATTTCCAGCCCGGCGAAGCCCGCCAGGCCACCCAGCAGCATGGTGCCGACGAAGGTCAGCGGCAGCACCCAGCGCGCCGAGCCCTGTTGCTGCGCGGCCCACAGGCCGACGGCGAGCATCGCCAGGAGGTGGTCGAGGCCGGTGACCGGGTGGGCGACGCCGGCCATCAGGCCGGAATGGTCGTGGCCGGCATGGGCGAAGGCCATGGCCGGGGTGAGGAAGAGGGCGATGGCGAAGAGCGATTTGCGCAGGTTCATGGTGCGGCTCCTTGAAGGCGAATCCTGTCGGGCGAAGTGATCAGGCGGCGGTCAGCAGGCCCTGCTTCTCGATGAAGGCGATGATCTCGTCGAGGCCCTGGCCGATTTTCTGGTTGCTGAACACGAACGGGCGCTCGCCGCGCATCTTGCGGGCATCGCGCTCCATCACCTCCAGAGAGGCGCCGACCATGGGCGCCAGGTCCACCTTGTTGATCACCAGCAGGTCGGACTTGCAGATGCCGGGTCCGCCCTTGCGCGGCAGCTTGTCGCCGGCGGAAACGTCGATCACGTAGAGGGTCAGGTCGGAGAGTTCAGGACTGAAGGTGGCCGACAGGTTGTCGCCACCGGACTCGACCAGGATCAGGTCCAGGGCGGGGAAGCGGCGGTTGAGCTGGTCCACGGCTTCCAGGTTGATCGAGGCGTCCTCGCGGATGGCGGTGTGCGGGCAGCCGCCGGTCTCGACGCCGATGATGCGCTCGGGCGCCAGGGCCTCGTTGCGCACCAGGAACTGGGCATCTTCCTGGGTGTAGATGTCGTTGGTCACCACTGCCAGGTTGTAGCGGTCGCGCAGGGCGCGGCAGAGGGCCAGGGTCAAGGCTGTCTTGCCGGAGCCGACGGGGCCGCCGATGCCTACGCGCAGGGGTTGGCTGTTCATATGCTGTGCATCTCCTAGGAACGAAACAGACGGCTGTACTGGCGCTCGTGCGCCATGCTCGCCAGGGCCAGGCCGAAGGCGGCGCTGCCCCAGCGGTCCGGGGGGATTTCAGTGGCCTCGCGCTGGGCCTGCTCCAGGCGCGGTAGCAGGGCCGAGGTCAGGCGCTGGGCGGCCTGCTGGCCCAGCGGCAGGGTTTTCATCAATACGGCGAGCTGGTTTTCCAGCCAGCCCCAGAGCCAGGCGGCGAGGGCATCCAGCGGGGTGATGGACCAGGCGCGCGCGGCCAGGGCCCAGGCCACGGCGAGGCCGGGTTGCTCGAGTTCCTCGAGCAAGGCGCGGCCGGCCTCGTCCTGTTCGGGCAGGTCGTTCAGCAGTTGCTGCAGGGAATAGCCCATTTGCCGGTTTTCCAGGTGCAGCTCCCGGGTCTCGCGGCTGGCGCGGTGGCGCCCGGCCAGGGTCTTGAGTTCGGCCCAGTCGCCCTCTGCGGCGGCTTCGCAATGGGCCAGCAGCAGCGGCGCCTCGAAGCGCGCGAGGTTCAGCAGCAGCTGGTCCTCGATCCAGCGCGCGGCGCTGTCCGGGTCATGCACCAGGCCAGTGTCCACCGCCAGCTCCAGCCCTTGGGAGTAGCTGTAGCCGCCGATGGGGAGTTGGGGACTGGCGAGCCTGAGTAGCTGCCACGCAGTGTTCACTTGCGCACACCGAACTGGTGCAGGCGTGGTGCGTAATTGAAATCCGCCTCGAGCTGGTGGGAATGGTGGTGGCCGCCGCCGTAGGCGCCATGCTCGGGCTGGAAGCCGGCTTCGACCTGCGCCACCGTGGCGCCGAGCTGTTCCAGCATGGCCTTGAGCACGTAGTCGTCCAGCAGGCGCAGCCAGCCGTCGCCGATCTGCAGGGCGACGTGGCGGTTGCCCAGATGGTAGGCGGCACGGGTGAGTTCGAAGGCGTTGGCGCAGGTGACATGGAGCAGCGCCTCCGGGCG
The DNA here is from genome assembly GCF_029871205.1 of Pseudomonas sp. BN417. Taxonomy (GTDB): domain Bacteria; phylum Pseudomonadota; class Gammaproteobacteria; order Pseudomonadales; family Pseudomonadaceae; genus Metapseudomonas. The sequence continues at coordinate 73,056 of NZ_SSOJ01000166.1, forward strand.
GGCGCTGACGCGTACCGTGCGGCCATCCTGGGCGCGCAGGCAGTCGCCATCGCGCAGGGGCGGCTGGCCCCGTTCGAGGAACAGGCCGACGTCCTCACCCTTCACCGTGAAACAGCGCAGGCGGCTCTTGCTGCGTGCCTCATAGGTCAGCAGCAGCTCTTCGTCCCAGTTCGCCCGGGTATCAATTCGTTCGTGAATGACCAGCATCGGGGGAATCCGGCAGTGTGCAATGCCGGGTCCAGAGCAAGGCCCTTGCCAAGATGGGCGGATGCCTGTTCATGCGCCGTGGCGCGGGCGCGTGCCTGCCTGTGGGGCGCGAGTGTGGTCCTGGATGGTGCGCAGCGCACCAGGCGGGTGCGCCGCTGCTGGCGCTTCGGTCAGCTTTGCGGCTTGCCCGGCCCGAGCCAATGCTTGCCGCCGATCATGATGAAGCGCAGCTGCTGGGTGATCTTGGCGGCAGGGCGCAGGTGCGGCGGCAGGTTGTCCGCTGGCGGGTCGATCAGCTCGGGCAGGGTGGCGAATACCGTCTTGACCACCAGGTCGGCCACCAGTTCCAGGCCGTCGTCTTCCAGTTGCGGCATGCGCTTGACCAGCTTGAGGTCGGCGGCCAGGTCGGCGGTGATGCGCAGGCGCAGCGCGCCGATGGCCTGGCGCACCGGCTGCGAGCCACCGTACTGCTCGCGGGCGAGGAAGAGGAATTGGCCACGGTTGGCGGCCACGGCGTCGAGGAAGATGCGCACCGAGGCTTCGATGATGCCGCCCAGTTCGAACTCATTGCGCCGCACCATGCGAATGGTGGCGCGGAAGGTTTCGCCCACTTCCTCCACCAGGGCCAGGCCAAGCTGGTCCATGTCCAGGAAATGGCGATAGAAGCCGGTGGGCACTATGCCGGCGTTGCGCGCCACTTCCCGCAGGCTCAGGCTGCCGAAGCCGCGGCCGCTGTCCATCAGGAGGCGCGCGGCGTCCATCAGGCCCTGGCGGGTCTGCTGCTTCTGTTCCGAGCGTTGGGTCATGGACGAGGCCAGTGGCGAATGTGCGGCGCACTCTAGCAAATGGCCTTTGCGGGCGTCGAACCGGTTTCGGTGGGCAGGTGTTGGCTGTAATTCAATCGCGAAAGCTGTCGGGGCGGTAGGGTGGACCACGCTTCATCGGTCCACCATGGGCGCCCAAGCCTGGCATCGATGGTGGATAGGAAAAGCGCTATCCACCCTACGGGGCCGCTTTGCGGCCCTTCGCGAATGAATTCGCCCCCACAAACAAAAAGCCCGGTGTCCGCCGGGCTTTGAAGGGGTAAAGCGCGCGTCGATCAGCTCAGGCGCTGGGCTTGCAGCAGACGGTCGGAGCCACCTTCGGCGACGCGGAAAGCATTGGTGCGATCGGAGCCGCTTTCAGCGACGCGGTTGGCGCCGGTACGGTCGGAACCGCTTTCAGCGATGCGGTTGGCGCCGGTGCGGTCGGAGCCACCTTCGGCGATGCGGTTGGCGCCGGTGCGGTCGGAGCCGCTTTCAGCGACGCGGAAAGCATTGGTGCGATCGGAGCCGCTTTCAGCGACGCGGTTGGCACCGGTACGGTCGGAACCGCTTTCAGCGATGCGGTTTGCGCCAGTGCGGTCGGAGCCGCCTTCGGCGACGCGGTCCAGGACCATGAAGCTGCCTTCAGCGGCGACCGGGTCGATCACCTGGATGTAGCTGCCTTCGCGGGACTCGCCCAGCACCGGCTGGGGATCGGACGGCAGGGCAAAGACGCTGGTGCTCAGGGTGGCGAAGAACAGGGCGGCGAAGGCTTGGGTTTTCATGATCTGGGCTCCTCGAAGGGGCTGGAAACTGGGTACGGAGCCAATCTTACGGATGGGGTGCTGATTAAAAAGTGATCACGCCCGATAGAGAACATCAACGCCGTTGATGTTGCTCCAGCGCCTTTATAATCAGGGACTTGACGCTATATTGCCGGCTCTTTTGCGGCCTTGTCCGCGCGCTGCCCTGCGACGATGCTGAGTATCCCGGGGCTTTTTCGGGTCGATAGGGAATGGACATCACACTGCGCTGCCTGAGGCCGCGGTGGGAAAAGGGGAGAAGTGCATGACGCGAGGTCTTCGCATCCTGGCCAGGACGGTACTGGCGCTGGCGCTGCTGCTGGCAGCCTGGTTGGTACTGGTCGCCACCTTCGACTGGAACCGCATCAAACCCGCGCTGAACGAGCGGGTATCCGCTGAGTTGGGTCGCCCTTTCGCCATCGAGGGCGACCTGCGGGTGATCTGGCAGCGGGAGGTCGGGGAGGGCGGTTGGCGGGCGCTGGTGCCCTGGCCTCATTTCGTTGCCGAAGAGCTGCACCTGGGCAACCCTGAATGGGCCAGGGGCGGGGATTTCGTCAGCCTGCAGCGGGTGGAGTTCCGTGTCGCGCCCCTGCCGCTGCTCTGGCGGCAATTGAGCATTCCGCGCATCGAACTGGGTGGCCCCCAGGCCAGCGTCAAGCGCCTGGCCGATGGCCGCAACAACTGGACATTCGAGCTGCCGGCCAAGCCGGAAGGCGAGGAGGAAAAGGCCTCCAGCTGGACCCTCGACATCGGCACCATCGGCTTCGACAAGGGCCAGGTCGAGGTGGACGATGCCAAGACCCGCACCCGCCTGGACATCCAGGTAGACCCCCTGGGCAAACCCATTCCCTTCAGCGAGCTGCTGCCTGCCAAAGGCGCCAGGCCGGCCACGGTCGGTGCCCAGGACTACGCTTTCGGCTGGCAGGCCAAGGGCAGCTACCAGGGCCAACCGCTGAAGGGTAGCGGCAAGGTGGGCGGACTGCTGGCGCTGCAGAATGCCGACCTGCCCTTTCCCCTGCAGGCCGAGATCAAGGCCGGCGATACCCGCATCGTCCTGATGGGCACCCTGACCGATCCCAGGCAGCTGGGCGCACTCGACCTGCGCCTGCAGCTCTCCGGCAAGAGCCTGGCCCAGCTCTATCCGCTGATTGGCGTGCCCCTGCCGGAAACCCCGGCCTACTCCACCGATGGCCGGCTGCTGGCGAAGTTGCAGGAGCCCGGCGGCGCGGAGTTCCGTTACCAGGGCTTCAATGGCCGCATCGGCGGCAGCGATATCCATGGCGACCTCAGCTACGTCGCCCGGCAACCGCGCCCCAGACTATCCGGCAACCTGACATCGGAGCAGCTGCGCTTCGCCGACCTTGCGCCGCTGATTGGCGCCGATTCCAAGGCCGCGCAGCAGGCCCGTGGCGTCGCCAGCCGGCAACCGGCGGACAAGGTATTGCCGGTGGAGCAGTTCCGCACCGAGCGCTGGCAGGTGATGGACGCCGACGTGACCTTCACTGGCAAGCGCATCCAGCACAGCGAGAAACTGCCCTTCAACGATCTCTTCAGCCATGTACTGCTCAACGATGGTCAGCTGAGCCTGGACCCCCTGCGCTTCGGCGTTGCCGGCGGCAGCCTGGACGCCACCATCCACCTCGATGGCCGCCGCGCGCCCCTGACCGGCAAGGCGCGGCTGCAGGCCAACCACTTCAAGCTCAAGGAGCTGTTCCCCAACGTCCAGGCCATGCGCAGCAGCCTGGGTGAGCTCAACGGCAAGGCCGACCTCTCTGGCACCGGCAACTCGGTGGCGGCGCTGCTGGGGACAGCCAGCGGCAATCTGCAGATGCTGGTCAACGACGGCACCATCAGCCGCAACCTGATGGAGATCGCCGGGCTCAACGTGGGCAACTATCTGGTAGGCCGGTTGTTTGGCGACGAGGAAGTGAAGATCAACTGCGCCGCGGCGGACCTGGGCATGACGGACGGCCTGATGACCCCGCGGCTGTTCGTGTTCGATACCGAGAACGCCCTGGTGCAGATCGACGGCAGCGCCGACTTCCGCAACGAACGTCTGGACCTGCGGGTCAATCCGGAGTCCAAGGGCATGCGGGTGTTCTCGCTGCGTTCGCCCCTCTATGTGCGCGGGACTTTCAAGAATCCACAGGCCGGAGTGCAGGCTGTGCCGCTGATGGTGCGTGGGGCGGGGATGCTGGCGCTGGGTGTGGCGGTGGCGCCGGCTGCGGCCTTGCTGGCGCTGGTGGCGCCTGCGGCCGGAGGCGAGGAAGGCAATGCCTGCGTGCCGCTGCTGGAGCAGATGCGCAAGCGCTAGGCGCGGTTCAGAGCTGGTCGCGCTCCGCCTGTTCGCGTTGGCCGCAGGTCATGAAGCCCTTGTGGCGCACACGGCCGGCGCTGTCGAAGCTGACGTGGTAGGGCTGCTGGTGGCCTTCCTCGTTGAGGATGTAATTGTTGCAGGAACCTGGGTGGACGCTGCGCTGGATGATGGAAGAGGGGCGGCCGCCGATGATCAGCACCTGCTGGCGGCTCATGCCGGGCTCGACATCCTTCACCAGGGGTTGATTGCGGAAGGTGAAATAATCCGTGGGGTTTTCGATCTTGCTGGCGCAGCCCGCCATCGATGCCAGGGCACAAGCCATGACAAGCGCTTGCTTGTACATCATGGGTCCTCATGGGTTAACGCATTTGAAACACTGCGCTTGGAACATCGGAAAGTGGGGAGAGTTCGCCCGAGAACGCCCGAAGATCGAGCAGGCGATGGACGGCATTGCGCCAGTAGCTGGCGAATTGCCTGGCGAAAGGATCGAAAGCCACGGCCGGTGCGGCTTTCAGCTGTCAGTGGTGGCGAAGTGATGGTTGTCGCTCCGCTCGAGCCTTTCTGCGAAATGCGACTGCTCAGTAACCGCCACCGCGATCGACTTTCTTGCTATCGGCTTTCTCGCGTTCGGCAGTTTCGCGCTGCGCGCAGGTCATGAAACCCTGCTCCTCCACCCGGCCGCTGCCATCGAAGCTCACGTGGTAGGCCTGCTGGTGGCCGTCCTGGTTGAGGATGTAGTCGTTGCAGATGCCGGGGTTCACGGCCCGGCGAACGGAGGAGGATGGCGGACCGCCGATGGTTTTCACCTGTTGCTCGGTCATGCCTTCCTCGACCTGCTTGACCAGCGGCTGGTCACGGTAGGTGTAGTAGTCGGTGGGGTTTTCCATCTTGCCGGCGCACCCGACCAGCGAAGCCAGGGCGCAGGTCAGGATCAACGCTTGCTTGCTCATGGCGGACCTTCCCTATCTGGCGCGGGATTGCCCCGCGATGGGTTTCAGCCTAGTCCGCCAGGCCGGCCCGACCGTTCGGAGCGGGCCTTTTTACCGATGAGCGGTCAGCCGTAGCGTTTCCTCGCCTCGATGGCCAGGCCGCTGCCGATGCTGCCGAACAGGTTGCCTTCCACCTGGCGGGCGTTGGGCAGCATGGCGGCGACGCTCTGGCGCAGCGCAGGGATGCCGCTGGAGCCGCCGGTGAAGAACAGGGTGTCGACCTGCGTGGCGCTGACGCCCGCCTGGGCCAGCAGGGCATCGACGCTGGCGCGGATGCGTACCAGCAGCGCGTCGATGGCTTCCTCGAACAGCGGGCGGTTCAGTTCCACCGCCAGGCCCGGCTCGACGCGCGCCAGGTCGATGCGGCGCCTGTCGGCCTGGGTCAGCTCGATCTTGCTCTCTTCCACTTGCATCGCCAGCCAGTGGCCGGCGCGCTGCTCGATCAGGCTGAACAGGCGATCGATGCCGGTGCCGTCGACTATGTCGTAGCGCATGTTCTTCAGCGCCAGCTGCGACTTCTGTGCATAGACGGCGTTGATGGTGTGCCAGGTGGCCAGGTTCAGGTGGTAGCTGGTGGGCATCAGCGCGTCGCTCTTCATCCGGCTGCCGTAACCGAACAGCGGCATCACGCCGGCCAGCGAGAGCTGCTTGTCGAAATCGGTCCCGCCGATGTGCACGCCGCCGGTGGCGAGGATGTCGTCCTGGCGCTCGGCCACTTCGCGACGCTGGGGCGACAGGCGCACCAGGGAGAAGTCCGAGGTACCGCCGCCGATGTCGACGATCAGCACCAGCTCCTCGCGCTCGATGCCGCGCTCGTAATCGAAGGCCGCGGCGATGGGTTCGAACTGGAAGGAAACGTCCTTGAAACCGAGCTTCTGCGCCACCGCTACCAGGGTGTACTGCGCCTCCTGGTCGGCCTCGGGGTCTTCATCCACGAAGTACACCGGACGGCCCAGCACAACCTGCTCGAACTCGCGGCCGGCCGCGGCCTCGGCACGCTTCTTCAGCTCGCCGATGAACAGCCCCAGCAAGTCCTTGAAGGGCAGGGCGCTGCCCAGCACCGTGGTCTCGCTTTTCAACAGGGGAGAGCCCAGCAGGCTTTTCAGCGAGCGCATCAGGCGACCTTCGTAGCCTTCCAGGTATTCGTGCAGGGCCTGTCGGCCATAGGCCGGACGGCGCTCCTCGGTGTTGAAGAACACCACCGAGGGCAGGGTGATCTTCTCGTCCTCCAGGGCGATCAGCGGCTCCACATCCGGGCGCCACCAGCCGACGGTGGAATTGGAGGTACCGAAGTCGATGCCCAGGGCGCGAGCGGGGAGGACGTTGTTCATGCTGCGGGTGTTCCGGGGAAAAAACGGCCGCGCAGTTTACGCGAGCGGGACGAGGATTGCTGCCGTCCCGCGGCGCACTTCGTCGCGGCGGCTAGAGGTAGGCCAGCAGCCGGCCGGCCGACATCACGCCGCACCAGATCAGGATCGACAACGCCACCTGCAACCTTCCGGCCAGCGGCGGCCGCACGTCCCAGTCGGCCAGGCGTGTCGACCAGCGCGCGCGGAACAGCAGCGCATTGGCGATGCCCAGCCCCACCAGCAGGAGCTTGAGCTGCAGCAGCCAGTTGCCCAGGAGCGGCCTGGCATCGGCGGCGAACAGGCAGAAGCCGGTACCCAGGAGCAGCAGCAGGCCGGCGACGCCGATCGGCGTGAGGCGCCGCGATACCTCGAGCAGCGGCACCTCCCGGGCGGCGCCGAGCAGTCGCAGGTCGAGCAGCAGCATCGAGCCCAGCAGCATCACCAGGCCCGCCAGGTGCAGCAGGTTGGCCGCCGGATAAAGCACCTCCGAGTTGCGCATCAGGGCGCCAAAGCTCGATGCCTCCAGGCGCTCGGCCCAGGGCAGCAGCGCGTCCATCGCCATGTCTCAGCGCAGCTCGATCGTGCGCCCGTCGACGATGATGCGCTCGGCGCGGATCTCCGCCGTACCGTCCTTGCGTGGGTAGCCGACTATGGTCACGGTCTTGCCGCTGGTCAGGTCGGCCTCCGGCAGCCCGCGAGCCTTCATGCGGTTGATGGGCGCCAGCACCACATGCCATTCGCGGCCTTCATAGTCGATTGTCACGTGGGCATGGGGGTTGCGGTAGGCCACCTCCTTCAGCGCCGCCTCGATGGTCAGCGTCTTGTCCGCGTCGTAGGAGCTCCAGCCGTGGTGCGCCAGGGCAGCAGTGGCGCCCAGCACCAGGGCGAAGAAGGCGATCAGCAGGGAGAGCTTTTTCATGCTATTGGCTTCCGGACAGCGACCGGGAAAGCGTAGGCGCTGAATCAGCCGTCGGCGCGCAGGGCAGTATTCCGAAACACAATGGCCGCGCTCGCAGACGTAGGGTGGATATCGCTTTTCATATCCACCAACGAGGGCCATTCCACCTCCGATGGTGGATCGGTGAAGCGTGATCCACCCTACGAAAGCCCGCTCCATCCCAGGGTCAGCATGGCCAGCGCCAGGTATCGCCCGGCCTTGGCCAGGGTCACCAGCATCAGGAACACCCAGAAGGATTCCCGCATCACCCCAGCCACCAGGGTCAGCGGGTCGCCGATCACCGGTACCCAGGCCAGCAGCAGCGACCAGCGGCCATAGCGGTGGTAGAAGGCCTGGGCCTTTTCCAGCTGCGCCTGCTTCACCGGGAACCAGCGGCATTCGCGGAAATGCTCCAGATAACGCCCCAGCCACCAGTTCAGCAGGGAGCCCAGCACGTTGCCGCAGGTCGCCACCGCCACCAGTGCCCAGGCCGGATGCGCCTTGGCCAGCAGCAGGCCGACCAGCAGCGCTTCCGACTGCAGGGGCAGCAGGGTGGCGGCGCCGAATGCGGAGAGGAACAGGCCCAGGTAGGCGGTGAATGCCAGCACGTGGAGGTCTCGGTAAAGCGGGGCGCCAGTGTGGCGGCCGACGAAGGGCGGGACAAGGCGCAGGGGCGTTAAGCGGACTGAAAGACTGATCCGTTAGAATGGGCGCAGTCTGACAATGGAAAAACGGGGGCGCCGGCTCCAGAGTTATGGAACCGGCTTCATCCTGACCCCCTCTGATCTTTGGTGCCCTTATGCGTAGAGCTTCTCATCACGAGTTGCGCACGGCTTTCCGTGCGTTGCTGGATTCGGATTCCTGCTTCCACACCGCTTCGGTGTTCGACCCCATGTCCGCCCGCATCGCCGCCGATCTCGGCTTCGAAGTCGGCATCCTCGGCGGCTCGGTGGCCTCCCTGCAGGTGCTGGCTGCACCCGACTTCGCGCTGATCACCCTGAGCGAATTCGTCGAGCAGGCCACCCGCATCGGCCGCGTCAGTCGCCTGCCGGTGATCGCCGACGCCGACCATGGCTACGGCAACGCCCTCAACGTGATGCGCACGGTGGTCGAGCTGGAGCGCGCCGGCATCGCCGCGCTGACCATCGAAGACACCCTGCTGCCGGCCCAGTTCGGCCGCAAGTCCACCGACCTGATCCCGGTGGAAGAGGGCGTCGGCAAGATCCGCGCGGCCCTGGAAGCGCGCGTCGATCCGGACCTCGCCATCATCGCCCGGACCAACGCCGGCGTGCTCGACGTGGACGAAGTGATACGCCGCACCAAGGCCTACCAGGCTGCCGGCGCCGATGGCATCTGCATGGTCGGGGTGGCCGACTTCGAGCACCTGGAACAGATCGCCGAGAACCTGCAGATTCCACTGATGCTGGTCACCTACGGCAACCCCAAGCTGCGCGACAACGAACGCCTGGCCCGCCTTGGCGTGCGCATCGTGGTCAACGGCCATGCCGCCTACTTCGCCGCCATCAAGGCCACCTACGACTGCCTGCGCGACCAGCGCCAGGTCGCCACCGGTTCCGAACTCAGCGCCACCGAACTGACCCACAAGTACACCCAGCCCGAGGAGTACATCGTCTGGGCTGAGGAGTTCATGGACGTCAAGGAATAGGCCACCCACGACCTCCGCTTGTCGCCTGCCGACTCCCACCCTTGCAAAAGGCCGGGCACTGGCCCCATAACTCGGGCGTAGGCCTGAAAAATCGTGGGAGGTCAGCATGGCCAGTGGTTGGGCCGGCGACGGCGCCGTCCAGGAACAGATCGACAGCACCATCGAAGACGCCATCCAGCGCGCGCGCAGCCAGTTGCCGACGGGCGAGAGTCTGGTGCACTGCGAAGAATGCGACGCGCTCATCCCCGAAGCCCGGCGCAAGGCGATTCCCGGCGTGCGGTTGTGCGTTGCCTGCCAGACCGAACACGACAAGGAAAACGCCGCTTTCACCGGGTACAACCGGCGGGGGAGCAAGGACAGCCAGTTGCGGTGATGGTCGCGGGTGGGAACGGAGATTGGTTTTGTAGGTTGGGAAGAGCGCAGCGAAGCCCAACAATCCCACCCTGCCATCTGCGATTTCCGACGCCTATCTCGGATTTGTCCCCAAATATCGCTTTCTAGACTGCCCCCTTGGCATTGGTACCAGGGAGGGTAAGGCCATGCGCTATCGACGCGCGTTCGTGCCGGGCGGCACGTTCTTTTTCACGGTCAATCTGGCGGATCGTTCGCAGCGCCTGCTGACGGAGCATATCGACTGCCTGCGCTTTGCAGTTCAGCGGGTGAAGATGCGCCATCCGTTTGAGATCCCCGCCATGGTCGTACTACCCGAGCATTTGCATGCCATCTGGGTACTGCCTGACGGCGACGCCAACTTCCCGCTGCGTTGGGGCCAGATCAAGGCGACCTTTTCGCGTTACTTGCCCATGCACGAAGCGGTGGCCGATTCCCGTCATGGCAAGCGTGAGCGGCAAATCTGGCAACGACGCTATTGGGAGCATCAGATCCGAGACGAGGGGGACCTGGAGCGACACATGGATTACATCCACATCAATCCGGTGAAGCACGGGTACGTCCGGCGCGCGGCGGATTGGCCGCATTCGTCGATACACAAATACATTCGCGCTGATGTGATGAGTGCCGATTGGGCGTGTGAGCCCGAGATCGGCGTATTCGGCGAGCGCTGACATGCCCTTGTAGGTTGGGAAGAGCGCAGCGAAGCCCAACGGCGGTGCAACCGGCGAGATTGGCTGTTGGGCTTCGCGTAGCTCAGCCCAACCTACGAGTCCTCTCCGGCAGCGTCAGAACAGGAAATACCGCTGCGCCATCGGCAGCACCTCGGCCGGTTCGCACCAGAGCAACTGGCCGTCGGCCTTCACCTGGTAGTTCTGCGGGTCGACTTCGATGGTCGGGGTGTAGCCGTTGTGGATCAGGTCCTTCTTCTGCACGTCGCGGCAGCCCTTGACCACGCCGATCTGCTTCTTCAGGCCGAGCTGCTCGGGGAGGCCGGCGTCGAGGGCGGCCTGGCTGATGAAGGTGATGCTGGTGGCGTGGCGGCTGCCGGCAAAGCTCGCGAACATCGGCCGGTAGTGCACCGGTTGCGGCGTGGGGATAGAGGCGTTGGCGTCGCCCATCAGGCTGGCGGCGATGGCGCCTCCCTTGAGGATCAGGCTGGGTTTGACGCCGAAGAAGGCCGGACGCCAGAGCACCAGGTCGGCCCATTTGCCCACTTCCACCGAGCCCACCTCATGGCTGATGCCGTGGGTGATGGCCGGGTTGATGGTGTACTTGGCGATGTAGCGTTTGGCGCGGAAGTTATCGTTGCCCGGTGCATCCTCGGGCAGGGCGCCGCGCTGCTTCTTCATCTTGTCGGCGCTTTGCCAGGTGCGCGTGATGACTTCACCGACGCGGCCCATGGCCTGGCTGTCGGAACTGATCATGCTGAAGGCACCGAGGTCGTGGAGGATGTCTTCGGCGGCGATGGTTTCGCGGCGGATGCGGCTCTCGGCGAAGGCCACGTCCTCGGCGATGCTCGGGTCCAGGTGGTGGCAGACCATGAGCATGTCCAGGTGCTCGTCGATGGTATTGCAGGTGAAGGGCCGGGTTGGGTTGGTGGAGCTGGGCAGCACGTTGGCGAAGCCGCAGGCCTTGATGATGTCCGGCGCGTGCCCGCCGCCGGCGCCTTCGGTGTGGTAGGTGTGGATGGTGCGGCCCTTGAAGGCGCCCAGGGTGGTCTCGACGAAGCCGGATTCGTTGAGGGTGTCGGTGTGGATGGCCACCTGCACGTCGTAGCGGTCGGCGACCGAGAGGCAGTTGTCGATGGCCGCCGGGGTGGTGCCCCAGTCCTCGTGCAGCTTGAGGCCGATGGCGCCGGCCTTCACCTGTTCGATCAGCGGCTCCGGCAGGCTGGCGTTGCCCTTGCCGGTGAAGCCGATGTTCATCGGGAAGGCGTCCGCAGCCTGGAGCATGCGCGCCATGTGCCACGGCCCCGAGGTGCAGGTGGTGGCGTTGGTGCCGGTGGCCGGCCCGGTGCCGCCGCCGATCATGGTGGTGACGCCGCTCATGAGGGCTTCTTCGATCTGCTGTGGGCAGATGAAGTGGATGTGGGTGTCCATGCCGCCGGCGGTGAGGATCATGCCTTCGCCGGCGATGACTTCGGTGCTGGCGCCGATGGCGATGCTGACGTTGGGCTGGATATCCGGGTTGCCGGCCTTGCCGATGGCGTGGATGCGCCCGTCCTTGAGGCCGACGTCGGCCTTGACGATGCCCCAGTGGTCGATGATCAGGGCGTTGGTGATCAGGGTGTCGACCACCTCCGCCGCCAGCAACTGGCCCTGGCCCATGCCGTCGCGGATCACCTTGCCGCCGCCGAACTTCACTTCTTCGCCGTAGGTGGTGAAGTCCTTCTCCACTTCGATCCACAGCTCGGTGTCGGCCAGGCGCACCTTGTCGCCGACGGTGGGGCCGAACATGTCGGCGTAGGCTTGGCGGGAGATCTTCATCGTTTCCGATCCTTCCGTAGGGTGGACAGCGCTTTTCTGTCCACCGGCAGACTTGAACGGTGGAAAAGCCTTCGGCGTTTCCACCCTACGCAACGGGGCGCGTTACAGATCGCCCATCACCCGGCCGGCGAAGCCGAACACGCGGCGCTTGCCGGCCAGCTCCACCAGTTCCACCTCGCGGCTCTGGCCCGGCTCGAAGCGCACCGCGGTGCCGGCCGGGATGTTCAGGCGCATGCCTCGCGCGCTGTCGCGGTCGAAGGCCAGGGCGTCGTTGGCTTCGAAGAAGTGGTAGTGGGAGCCGACCTGGATGGGGCGGTCGCCGCTGTTGGCCACGCTCAGGGTCAGGGTGCGGCGGCCGGCGTTGAGTTCGATCTCGCCGTCCTGGATCTGGTATTCGCCGGGAATCATCGCGTCACTCCAGGATCAGTTGCATGAAGGTGAGATCGAGCCAGCGGCCGAACTTGCGGCCCACCTGGGGCATCTGCCCGGTGGTGACGAAGCCGAGGCGTTCGTGCAGGCGGATGGAGGCGGCGTTCTCGCTCTCGATGGCGGCCACCATCACGTGCAGCGAGGCGGCGCGGGCACGCTCGATCAGCGCCTGCATCAGCGCCGGGCCCAGGCCCTGGCCGCGCTGGTCGCCGCGCACATAGACCGAGTGCTCCACGGTGTGGCGGAAGCCCTCGATGGTGCGCCAGGTGCCGTAGCTGGCGTAGCCCAGCACCTCGCCGGAGGCGTTCACCGCCACCAGCACCGGGAAGCTGGCGGCGCGGCGGTCGGTGAGCCAGGCGCGGCGGTTGGCCAGGTCCACCAGGGTTTCGTTCCAGATCGCCGTGGTGTTCTCCACGGCGTCGTTGTAGATGGCGAGGATGCCGGGCAGGTCGGCTTCTGCTGCATCACGAATGATCATGTTTCCGGTCTCCAGGAAGTCGTTCAATGTCGTAGCGAGCGCAGCTCAGGCAAGGCGCAAGTCGGCGAGGATGCGGAGTTGACGCCTGTCAATGAGCAATCCGAGCCGACTTGCAACGCGGCATGGGCAAGCGCAGTAGACATTGGACGATTTCCTCACGCGATGGGTTGGTGGACGGTGACCAGCTTGGTGCCGTCGGGGAAAGTGGCTTCGATCTGGATCTCCGGGATCATCTCCGGCACCCCTTCCATCACCTGCTCGCGGGAGAGCAGGGTGGTGCCGTAGTGCATCAGTTCGGCCACGGTCCGGCCGTCGCGGGCGCCTTCCAGCAGGGCAGCGGAAATCAGCGCCATGGCTTCCGGGTAGTTGAGCTTCAGGCCACGGGCCAGGCGGCGCTCGGCCACCAGCCCGGCGGTGAAGATCAGTAGCTTGTCTTTCTCGCGGGGAGACAAATCCATCTCAGGTACTCCAGATTCTCGGGGGCTTGGCCTCGCGGCCGAGCAAGGCAGGGCGCAACAGGCGCCAGAGGTCGATCAGCCAGGCGCGGGCGTGCAGCGCCTCGGAGGCGAGGCAGCGGGCCACCAGCAGGCCGGGCAGTTGGGTCAGGTCGCCGCGTCCGGCACAGGGGCGTTCGCGGCAGCGTTCGAGCAGGTCGGCGTCGATCTCGCCGGTGGCGATCAGGGTGGCGAACACCGGCTGCCCGGCGAGGCCGATAGGCGAGTCGAGCAGGCCGTCGCCGCCAATGATGCGCTGGCGTTCGTGCCACAGCAGCGTACCGTTCCAACGGATATCCAGCTGTGCCTGGAAGTGTCCTTCGGCGAAGCGTTCACCGGCAGCCGGGCGACCGAGGGCGACCATGTCCCAGTAGCAAAGGCGGGCGTCGTCGGCCAGCTCGATGCGGGTGGCGATTTCGGCCTGGGCGCCGGAGTAGACAATGGTTTCCTGGGGCAGCCATTCCAGGGTGGCGCCGGCCTCGACGCTGAGTGCCACTTCCTGGAAGGCCGGACCGGCAGCGCGGTACCACTTGGCTGCGCCGGGGCTGGTGAGCTGCGCCCAGGCCCGCTCGCCGACGTGGGCGGAAATGTCCAGGCGATCACCGCCGGCGATGCCGCCGGGCGGGTGGACGATGATGTGCTGGCACACCTCCGGTCCTTCGGCATGCAGGTGCTTCTGCACCCGCAGCGGGCCCTGGTGGCGGCGCAGAACCGGGCGCGTAGCGGCGCCGTCACGGGCGTAGCCGAGCTCCAGCTGGGCATGCCAGTTGGGGGTGAAGAGGGCAGTGTCGGCAGGTGCGTTCATGGCGTGCTTTGGTAGGGTGGGTTAGCCGCGAAGCGGCGTAACCCACGCGGTGCAATGGTGTTCATATTGCCACGAGGCCGCGGACGCCCTCGGCCTCCATGGCCTCGCCGCGGCCTTGCTGGATGATCTCGCCCCGGCTCATCACCAGGTAGTGGTCGGCCAGTTCGGCGGCGAAGTCGTAAAACTGCTCCACCAGCAGGATGGCCATGTCGCCGCGCTCGGCGAGCTTCCTGATCACCGCGCCGATTTCCTTGATCACCGAGGGCTGGATGCCTTCGGTGGGCTCGTCGAGGATCAAGAGGCGTGGCTGGCTGGCCAGGGCACGGCCGATGGCGAGCTGTTGCTGCTGGCCGCCGGAGAGGTCGCCGCCACGGCGGTGCTTCATTTCTCGCAGCACCGGGAAGAGTTCGTAGATGGATTCCGGCACCGCCTTGGCGTCCTTCGCGCTGAAGCGCGACAGCCCCATCAGCAGGTTCTCCTCCACCGTCAGGCGCGGGAAGATCTCGCGGCCCTGGGGCACGTAGGCGATGCCGGCGTGGACGCGCTGGTGCGGCTTGAAGCCGGTGATGGCGCGGCCTTCCCAGCTCACCGCACCTTCCTTCGCCGGAATCAGGCCCATCAGGCATTTCAGCAGGGTGGTCTTGCCCACGCCGTTGCGCCCGAGCAGGCAGGTGACCTCGCCCACCTTCGCCTCGAAGGACAGGCCACGGAGAATATGGCTGCCGCCGTAGTACTGGTGGAGCTTGTCGACTTGGAGCATATGCATGTCCTTGTGGCCTTGCGGCACGTTTCGGTGCGCATGGCGCACCCTACGAGGGGCGCCACGCCGTGTAGGGTGCGCCGTGCGCACCAGCTTCAGCGGCCGAGGTAGACCTCGATCACCTGTTCGTTGGCCTGCACGTCCGCAAGCGAGCCTTCGGCCAGAACGTGGCCCTGGTGCAGCACGGTGACGTGGTCGGCGATGGTGCCGACGAAGCCCATGTCGTGTTCCACCACCATCAGCGAATGCTGGCGCGCCAGGCCCTTGAACAGCTCGGCGGTGAACTCGGTCTCGGCATCGGTCATGCCCGCCACCGGCTCGTCGAGCAGCAGCAATTGCGGGTCCTGCATCAGCAGCATGCCGATCTCCAGGAACTGCTTCTGGCCATGGGAGAGCAGGCCGGCCGGGCGATTGCGCGAGGCGTCCAGGCGGATGGTCGCCAGCACTTCATCGATGCGGTCCTTCTGCTCGCCGGAGAGTTTCGCCCGCAGGCTGGCCCACACGGACTTGTCGGTCTTCTGCGCCAGCTCCAGGTTCTCGAACACGCTGAGCGCCTCGAACACCGTGGGCTTCTGGAACTTGCGGCCGATGCCGGCCTGGGCGATCTCCACCTCGCTCATGCGGGTCAGGTCGAGGGTTTCGCCGAACCAGGCCTTGCCGGTGTCCGGGCGGGTCTTGCCGGTGATCACGTCCATCAGCGTGGTCTTGCCCGCGCCGTTGGGGCCGATGATGCAGCGCAGTTCGCCGACGCCTATGTAGAGGTTCAGCTCGCGCAGGGCCTTGAAGCCGTCGAAGCTGACGCTGATTTCTTCGAGGGTGAGGATGGTGCCGTGGCGCACGTCCAGGCCGGGGCCGGCGACATGGCCGAGGCCCAGCGAATCGCGGCCGCTGCCGGCGTCGCGGTTGGGGTCGAAGATGGGTTCGAGCATGAGTTCGGGTACCGGGGCTGCACGCATTTACTTGTCCCCCTTCTTCACCAGGCCGATCAGGCCCCTGGGCAGGTACAGCGTGACCAGGATGAACAGGGCGCCGAGGAAGAACAGCCAGTACTCCGGGAAGGCCACGGTGAACCAGCTCTTCATGCCGTTCACCAGGCCGGCGCCGAGCAGCGGGCCGATCAGCGAACCGCGCCCGCCCAAGGCGACCCACACGGCCGCCTCGATGGAGTTGGTGGGCGACATCTCGCTGGGGTTGATGATGCCCACCTGCGGCACGTAGAGCGCGCCGGCCAGGCCGCAGAGCACGGCCGACAGCACCCAGATGAAGAGCTTGTAGCCGCGTGGGTCGTAGCCACAGAACATCAGGCGGTTCTCGGCGTCGCGCAGGGCGGTGAGCACCCGGCCGAACTTGCTTCGCGCAAGGTGCCAGCCGAGCAGCAGGCTGCCCATCAGCAGCGCCACGGTGGCGAGGAACAGCACGGCGCGGGTGCCCGGCGCGGTGATGTCGAAGCCGAGGATGCGGCGGAAGTCGGTGAAGCCGTTGTTGCCGCCGAAGCCGGTCTCGTTGCGGAAGAACAGCAGCATGCCGGCGAAGGTCAGGGCCTGGGTCATGATCGAGAAGTACACGCCCTTGATCCGCGAGCGGAAGGCGAAGAAGCCGAACACCAGGGCCAGCAGTCCCGGCGTCAGCACCACCAGGCACAGCGCCCAGAGAAAGTGCTGGGTGCCGGCCCAGTACCAGGGCAGCTCGGTCCAGGCGAGGAAGCTCATGAAGGCCGGCAGGCCGCTGCCCGCCGCCTCGCGCATCAGGTACATGCCCATGGCGTAGCCGCCGAGGGCGAAGAACAGCCCGTGGCCGAGGGACAGCAGTCCCGCGTAGCCCCAGACCAGGTCCAGGGCCAGCGCCACTATGGCGTAGCAGAGGATCTTGCCCACCAGGGTCAGGGTGTAGGCCGAGACCTGCAGCGGGTTGTCGGCCGGCAGCAGGTGCAGCAGCGGCAGGGCCAGCAGGACCGCCAGCACCAGGGTGCCGATGGCCAGTGAGGTGCGCGGGCCGAGGGTGGCCGTGGTGCGGGCGAGCAGGGTCTGGTTGAGTGGTTGCGTCATCAGTCGATCACCCTGCCTTTTAACGCGAAGAGACCCTGGGGCCGCTTCTGGATGAAGAGGATGATCAGCGCCAGGATCAGGATCTTGCCCAGCACGGCGCCGATCGAAGGTTCGAGGATCTTGTTCGCCACGCCCAGGCCGAAGGCGGCCATCACGCTGCCGGCGAGCTGGCCGACGCCGCCCAGCACCACCACCAGGAAGGAGTCGATGATGTAGCCCTGGCCGAGGTCGGGGCCGACGTTGCCGATCTGCGACAGGGCCACGCCGCCGAGGCCGGCTATCCCTGAGCCGAGGCCGAAGGCGAGCATGTCCACGCGCCCGGTGGGCACGCCGCAGCAGGCGGCCATGTTGCGGTTCTGGGTGACGGCGCGGACGTTCAGGCCGAGGCGCGTCCTGTTCAGCAGCAGCCAGGTGAGGGCCACCACGAACAGGGCGAAGCCGATGATCACGATGCGGTTGTAGGGCAGCACCAGGTTGGGCAGCACCTGGATACCGCCGGAGAGCCAGGCCGGGTTGGCCACTTCGACGTTTTGCGCGCCGAAGATCACCCGCACCAGCTGGATCAGGATCAGGCTGATGCCCCAGGTGGCCAGCAGGGTTTCCAGCGGACGGCCGTAGAGGTGGCGGATCACCGTGCGCTCCAGGGCCATGCCGATCAGCGCGGTGACGATGAAAGCCGCCGGCAGCGCCACCAGCGGGTAGAGCGCGAGCAGTTCGGGCGCCAGGCGCTGGAAGCCCAGTTGCACCAGGTAGGTGGTGTAGGCGCCAAGCATCAGCATCTCGCCGTGGGCCATGTTGATCACCCCCAGCAGGCCGAAGGTGATGGCCAGGCCGAGGGCCGCCAACAGCAGGATCGAGCCCAGGGACAGACCGCTGAAGGCCTGGCCGAGCAACTCTCCGACCAATAGCCGGCGCTTGACCTGGGCCAGGCTGGTTTCGGCGGCGGTGCGCACCGCGGCGTCGGTTTCCACTGCCGGGTCGAGCAGGGCTTCGAGGCGGGTGCGAGCCAGCGGATCGCCGGTTTCGCCGAGCAGGCGCACGGCGTTGAGGCGGATCGCCGGATCGGGGTCCACCAGTTGCAGATTGGCCAGGGCCAGGGAGAGGGCGTCGCGCACGCCGGCATCTTCCTCGGCGACCAGGCGGCCGTTGAGCAGGGCCAGCTGCGCTGGCTTGGCGCTTTTCTGCAACTGGCGGGCGGCTTCCAGGCGGATGGCGGGTTCGGCGGCGAGCAACTGGTGGCTGGCCTGGGCGGTGATCAGCAGGCCGCGCAGGCGGTTGTTCAGGCGCAGTTTCTTCGGTGTGCCGCTGGGGGCGGCATCACCTTCGGCAGCGTGGAAGGCGCCGTCTTGCTCGATGAAGGCCTGCTTGGCGTCGATGGAGAGGCGGCCTTGTTGCAGGGCGTCCAGCAAGGGCTGGCGCGCGGCGTCGGGCTCAGCGGCCCAGTGTTCCAGCAGCTTGGCCTGTTGCGCTGGGTTGGCGGCGGCGAAGTCGTTGGCGTCGCCGGCCTGGGCTGTTAGCGGCAGGAGCAGCGTGAGGGCGAGGAGTATTCGGAGGAGGGCAGTGGGCATGCGCAAATCCTTGGGATTCCACTGGTGTGTCAGTCAGGTTGAGGAATGTGCCGGATGACACAGCCCTCCCCCCTAACCCCTCTCCCTCCGGGAGAGGGGTTAGGGGGGAGGGATGCCAGGCCGGGCTCGGATTCCCCAGGCGTCATTCAGCTCAATTGCTCTTCACCGCATAGTCCGGCTTCTTGTCGTTGCCAGGGATGAAGGGGCTCCAGGGCTGGGCGCGCAGCGGGCCTTCGGTTTGCCAGACCACCGAGAACTGACCGTCTTCCTGGATCTCGCCGATCATCACTGGCTTGTGCAGGTGGTGGTTGGTCTTGTCCATGGTCAGGGTGTAGCCCGACGGCGCGGCGAAGCTCTGGCCGGCCAGGGCTTCGCGGACCTTGCTCACGTCGGTGGTGCCGGCCTTTTCCACGGCCTGGGCCCACATGTGGATGCCGACGTAGGTGGCCTCCATCGGGTCGTTGGTCACCGCGGTCTGGTAGTTGGGCAGGTTCTTGGCCTTGGCGTAGGCCTTCCACTGCTCGACGAACTTGCCGTTGACCGGGTTATCCACCGACTCGAAGTAGTTCCAGGCGGCCAGGTGGCCCACCAGCGGTTTGGTGTCGATGCCGCGCAGTTCCTCTTCGCCCACCGAGAAGGCCACCACCGGCACGTCGGTGGCTTCCAGGCCCTGGTTGGCCAGTTCCTTGTAGAAGGGCACGTTGGAGTCGCCGTTGACGGTGGAGATCACCGCGGTCTTTCCGCCGGCGGAGAACTTCTTGATGTTGGCGACTATGGTCTGGTAGTCGCTGTGGCCGAAGGGGGTGTAGACCTCTTCGATGTCCTTGTCGGCCACGCCCTTGCTGTGCAGGAAGCTGCGCAGGATCTTGTTGGTGGTGCGCGGGTAGACGTAGTCGGTACCCAGCAGGAAGAAGCGCTTGGCGCTGCCGCCGTCTTCGCTCATCAGGTATTCCACCGCCGGGATGGCCTGTTGGTTCGGCGCGGCGCCGGTGTAGAAGACGTTGGGCGAGAGTTCTTCACCCTCGTACTGCACCGGGTAGAAGAGCAGGCCGTTGAGTTCCTCGAAGACCGGCAGCACGGATTTGCGCGATACCGAGGTCCAGCAGCCGAAGACCACGTCCACCTTGTCCTTGGTCAGTAGCTGGCGCGCCTTCTCGGCGAACAGCGGCCAGTTGGAGGCCGGGTCCACCACCACCGGTTCCAGCTGCTTGCCGTTGACCCCGCCCTTGGCGTTGATCTCTTCGATGGTCATCAGCGCCATGTCTTTCAGCGAGGTTTCGGAGATCGCCATGGTGCCGGAGAGCGAATGCAGGATACCGACCTTGATGGTCTCGGCCGCCTGGATGCTCCAGGACATGCCCATGGCGGCGATGGACGCGGAAAGGGTGAAGGCCTTGATCAGGCTGCGACGTTGCATGGGGCGCTCTCCATTCTTTGCAAGTATTTGAAATGACTGCGTTTATTGGTCTGTTGTCCGGGCAGTTTTCAAAGGGTCTTCCACGTCACCCTTGGGCTGGCTGCGGTCTCTGCCGCGCGCTGTGCAACATGTGCAGGGTGATCTTGCGTACTTCGGCCTTGCTCGTTTCGATATGGGTCCTCAGCAATTGCTGTGCCTCTTCGCAGTTCCGCTCGCCGATGGCCTGCAAAATCGCCTGGTGTTCGGCGTAGGTGGCCTCGATTCGCGCGTCCTGGGTGAAGTCCAGGCGGCGGATGATGCGGATCTTTTCGCTGACTTCACGGTGGATGCGTGCCATCTCGCGATTGCCCGCCGCCTCCACCAGTTGGCAGTGGAATTCCTCGTCCAGGCGCGACACCTCGGGGCCGTCGTCCAGTCGCGGTTGCACCATCCAGGTGCGACGGAGCCGTTGCAGTGCTTCGAGTTGCGCAGCGCTGGGGCGCGCGCAGAGGCGGCGCAGCGCTTCCAGTTCGAGGACGATGCGCAGCTCGTACAACTCCTCGAAATGTTCGAAGTCGAAGGCCTTCACCTGCCAGCCGCTGCGAAAGCGCACTTCCAGGTAGCCCTCGCGCTCCAGGCGATGCAGGGCCTGGCGCACCGGAGTACGGCTGGCGGCCATGCGCTCGGCCACGTCGCCTTCGCTGAAACGGTCGCCGGGCAGCAGGCGGAATTCACTGATCTCGGCCTTGAGCCGGGCGTAGATGCGTCCGGCCAGGCTCTCGGGGTGCTGGCGACGCCCGCTGCTGGTGCCGGCGAGTTGCATGCTCAGCGCTGCTGGCTGGCGATGAAGGCGTGCCAGTCGCCGAATCCGGTGATGTCGCGGGCGCCATCCAGGGCGTAGGGCTCGCAGATGAAGCCTTTCACCCAGCGGCCGTCTTCCAGCTGCAGGTTGGGGGCGAATGGGGTGGTTCCGGTCGCAGGTTGGTGCGTGTCCGTAGGGGGATAGCGCTCTTTTATCCACCATTGCGGTGGAAATCCCACAGGTGGATTTCCACCCTACGGCATGCCCGCGTCAGAGCACGAGGTAGTTCTTCACCCCGGTGAAGATGATCTGTGCGGCCAGGGCGCAGACGAACAGGCCCATCAGCCGGCTGACGATCTGCAGGCCCTGGTCGCCGAGGATGCGTTCGATGCGGTCGGACAGGTAGAGGATCGCTCCCACCGTGGCGCTGGCGATGGCAATGGCGATCAGCGCGGTGAGCTTGTCGTTCCAGTGCACGTGGCCCGCGCCCATCACCAGCATGGCGCCGATGGTGCCGGGGCCGACGGTGAGGGGGATGGTCAGCGGCACTATGGTGACGTCCTGCTGCACGTTGTCGGCCTGCACCGCCGACTTGCCCTGGGCCATGCCGAGGGCGGAGATGAACAGCACGGTGCCGGCGCCGATGCGGAAGGCATCGATGGTGATGCCGAAGACGTTGAAGATGGCCTGGCCGAACAGGTAGAGCAGGGCGCTGGCCACCAGGGTGCCGAGGGCGACCTTCCAGGCGAGCTTCTTGCGTTCCTTCACCGTGTGGCCGCGGGTCAGGCCGATGAAGCAGGAGAGCACGAAGAAGGGGCTGTAGAGCACCAGCATCTTCAGGTACAGACTGGAAAGGCTTTCAAGCATGGTGGGGGCATCCGTTCGTCGCTACCAGGACCGCCTGCTCAGTGTAGAGGCTGCCCTGCCGTTGGGCGCACAACTATAACCGCACCGCCGGGCTCGGCTATACCTTCCCCCACTGGGGCGTCTTGCCGCGCAGGGAACTGTCCATGGCGCATATCAGCTTCACTCCCAACTTGCAGCGTCACCTCGACGTGCCCGAGCTGGATGTCGCGGCCGCCACCGTGGCCGCCGCCCTGGACGCGGCCTTCGTCGCCAATCCGCGCCTGCGCAGTTACCTGCTTGACGACCAGGGGCGCCTGCGCCGGCATGTGGCGATCTTCGTCGATGCCCAGCAAGTGAATGACCGCCGCCGGTTGAGCGATCCGGTGGGGCCGGCCAGCGACATCTTCGTCGTCCAGGCGCTGTCCGGCGGCTGAGACGGGACAAGGAGAAGGACATGAGCCGATGCATCCATGTAGCGACCCGAAAGGGCCTGCTGCGTTTCGAGCCGCAGGGAGGCAGCTGGCGCCTGGCGCGCCAGGACTTCCTGGGCGAGCCGGTGAGCATGCTGCTGGCCGACCCGCGCGACGGCCACCTCTACGCGGCCCTGCACCTGGGCCACTTCGGACCCAAACTGTGGCGCTCGGCGGACGCCGGGGAAAACTGGGAGGAAATCCCCGCACCGGCTTTCGCACCCGCCGCCGAAGGCGAGGAGGGGCCGTCTGTGGAAATGATCTGGTGCCTGGAGCCGGGTGGCCCGGACCAGCCCGGTACGCTCTGGGCCGGCACCCTTCCCGGCGGCCTGTTCCGCTCCCGCGACCACGGCAATTCCTGGGCGCTGGTGGACAGCCTCTGGCAGCGCCCGGAGCGGGCGAACTGGTTCGGCGGCGGCTATGACCAGCCGGGCATCCATTCCATCTGCGTCGATCCGCGCAATAGTCGCCACCTGACCCTGGCCGTGTCCTGCGGCGGTGTCTGGCACAGCGAGGACGAGGGCGCCAGCTGGAACTACCGCACCCGCGGCATGCGTGCCGCCTATATGCCGCCGGAGCGCGCCGAGGAGCCGGACATCCAGGACCCGCACCGGATGGTGGCCTGCCCGGCGGACCCGGAGCGGCTCTGGGTGCAACATCACAACGGCATTTTCGTCAGTTCGGACCGCGGGCTGAACTGGCGTGAAGTGCAGCAGGCCGGGCCGTCCACCTTCGGCTTCGCCGTGGCGGTGCACCCGGCCGACCCGGACTGCGCCTGGTTCGTACCGGCGGTGAAGGACGAATGCCGGGTGCCGGCGGACCAGCGCCTGCGGGTGACCCGTACCCGCGACGGTGGCCGGAGTTTCGATGTGCTGGAGCAGGGCCTGCCACAGCAGCTCTGCTATGACCTGGTGTACCGCCATGGGCTGGATGTGGATGCCAGCGGGCAACGCCTGGTGATGGGCTCGACCACCGGTCACCTGTGGGTCTCGGAGGACCAGGGGGGCAGCTGGAGCCTGGTGGCCGGATACCTGCCGCCGATCTTTGCGGTGCGGTTCGGAGAGTAGGGCAGGCCTGCGGCCTGCATAGCGAATGAATTCGCCCCCACAGGAAGGGCACCAAGTCCCGGCTTGCACGGTCAGCCCCCTCTCCCACTTGCGGGAGAGGGTTGGGGAGAGGGCTGTTGGGGTCGGCAGGGAGTTGGCGGGCAGGCCTGCGGCCTGCATAGCGAATGAATTCACCCCCCACAGGAAGGGCACCAAGTCCCGGCTTGTACGGTCAGCCCCTCTCCCGCATGCGGGAGAGGGTTGGGGAGAGGGCTGTTGGGGTCGGCAGGGAGTTGGCGGGCAGGCCTGCGGCCTGCTTGGCGAATGAATTCGCCCCTACAGGAAGGGCACCAAGTCCCGGCTTGTACGGTCAGCCCCTCTCGAGGGTTGGGGAGAGGGCTGTTGGGGTCGGCAGGGAGTTGGAGGGCAGGCCTGCGGCCTGCTTGGCGAATGAATTCACCCCTCACAGGTTGTTCGGACGCCGTCAGCTATGCACAGCGCGCTGGTCGCGCAGTTCCTTCTCGGCCACCCAGTACTCGATCAGTTCGCGCAGTTGCGAGAGTTCCACCGGCTTGGCCATGTGGCCGTCCATGCCGGCGAGGCGGGCGCGTTCCTTGTGTTCGCTGAGGATATGGGCGGTCAGGGCGACCACCGGGGTGCGCGGGCGCTGTTCGATGTTCTCCCAGTTGCGCAGCATCTCGGTGGCGGTGAAACCGTCCAGCACCGGCATCTCACAGTCCATCAGCACCAGGTCGTAGCGCTGGTTCTTCATGGCGCTCAGGGCTTCCTCGCCGTTGCTGGCGGTGTCCGGCTCGAGGTTGAGCTTGCTCAGCATGCCGCGGATGACCTTGGTGGAAATGCTGTTGTCCTCGGCCACCAGGATGCGAAAGTCACTGGGCACGTGCAGCGGCTCGCTGACCTGGGAGCCCGGCAGCGAAATGGAGCCGCCCATCCTGCGCTGGTTCATCTCGTCGGCCAGGGTGGTCTTCAGGGTGTAGCCCGCCACCGGTTTGGCGAGGATGCGCTTGATGCCGGCGTTGCGGGCGATGATCTTGCTCGGCGCGTTGCTGATGCCGGTGAGCATGATGATCAGGATGTCGTGGTTGAGGCTGGGGTCTTCCTTGATCTTGGCCGCCAGCTGCATGCCGGTCATGCCGGGCATGTCCTGGTCCAGCAGGACCACGTCGAAGTACTCGCGCAGGTGCGCCTTGGTCCGCAGGAGGGCCAGCGCTTCCTTGCCGGAAGGCACCGCGCTGACCTGCAGGCCCCAGGCACCGCACTGCTGCACCAGCACCTTGCGGCAGGTGTCGTTGTCGTCCACCACCAGCAGGCGCGCGCCCTCCAGCGGGCTGTCGAGGTCGGCGGCGGGGCGTTCGAGGTACTGGCTGTCCAGCGGCAGGGTCAGCCAGAGGGTGCTGCCCTGGCCGGAACCGCTCTGGATGCCGAAGTCGCCGTTCATCAGGCGTACCAGCTGGCGGGCGATGATCAAGCCTAGGCGGCCGCCGACCTTGCTGGCGGTGAGGAAGTCGCGGCTCTGCAGCTCGGCGTTCAGCAGGGCGTCGCGCTCGCTGGCCTCCAGGGGGCGGCCGCTGTCCTGCACGGCTACGCGCAGGCGCGGTGCGCTGGTGCTGTTGTCCAGGGCGACCACCAGGAGGATTTCGCCTTCGTCGGTCTGCTTGAAGGCATTGTCCAGCAAGCTCAGGAGTATCTGCCGCAGGCGTGTGGGGTCGCCGCCTACCACGCGTGGCACCTGTGGCTGCATGAAGCTGATGAGTTCGACCCGCTGCTGCTCGGCCTTGGCACGGAAGATGTCGAGGCAGTCGTCGATCATGGCATTGAGGTCGAACTGCACGTCGTCCAGCTCGATCTGGCCGGATTCCAGCCTGGAGATGTCGAGGATCTCGTTGATCAGGGTGAGCAGCTCGTTGCCGGAGCTGTGGATGGTCTGCACGTAGTCGCGCTGCTTGGCCGACAGCGGCGTGCCGAGGAGTAGTTCGGTCATGCCCAGCACGCCGTTCATCGGGGTGCGGATCTCGTGGCTGATCTTGGCGAGGAATTCGCCCTTGGCCTTGAGTTCGGCGGAGCTGGCGGCCAGTTCACGGCTGACGCTGAAGGCTTCGTACTGGATGCGCCGCTGGCGCTCGCTAAGGGCCATGCTGAGGAACACGCCGCTGACGGTGGAGATCGCCAGCAGGACATAGGCCAGCCAGTCGGATTGCAGGCGCCAGTAGCCGAACAGGGCCGGCAGGGCAGCCAGTATGGCGACACTGAACAGCCCAAGGGCGAGGCTGAACAGGCGCGCCGGGCGGTAGCCGTGCTGCCAGTGATGGACGGACACGGTGAGCATGCTGACGCTGGCGATGGCCGCGAGCACGTAGACCAACTGGTTGAACTGCAGCTCGGTGACGATCAGCAGCAGGGCACCGGTAAGGCTGATGAGCACGATCTCGCCGATCAGCATGCCGGTCAGCGGCGTGCTCGGACAGACCTTGTGGAAGAAGCTGGCGGTGAAGGCCAGGGCGCAGAGCATCGCCAGCAGCATGGCGAGGTTGGCGATCTGCGGTTGTGCGCTCTGCCATTCGCCAAGCCAGGGCGAGCTGATACCCAGCAGGCTCAGGCCGGTGACGATCAGGCAGGTCTGCGCGGCGGCCAGCCAGAGGCTGACGCCGGCGCGGGAATACGCGTAGCGCATCAGGTTATAGAAGACCAGCATGACCAGGCCACCCAGCAGCAGGCCGTACAGCAGCGGGCGGGTGTCATCGGCGGCCATCAGCGCCGAGGACTGCAGGGTGATGGTCGGCCGCAGGGCGTGTTCCGAGGCCAGGCGCAAGTAGATGTCCAGGGGCTCCTGCTGGACCGGCAGCGGCAGGAGGAAGTCGCGACTGGGCAGCGGACGCTCGCTGAATGGCAGACGGCTGCCGGTGCGGGTGTGGGCCACCAGTTCTTCGCCCTTGAGGACGTAGAGGTCGAGATAGGCCAGGTAGGGGGCGAAGATGCGCAGCAACTGCTCGTGCTGGCTCGGCGGAAGTCGGTAGTGCAACCAGAGGGCGCTGCCGCTGCCGGGGGTGTAGAGCTGGTCGAGGTCGGCCGGGGTGAACTGGGAAAGGGCCTGCTGGGTCCGCACTTCCTCCAGCTGGAGGTTGGCGCTGGGATCGAGCAGCATGTGCCATTGCCGCTCCTCGGCCGCCTGGGCGGGCAGCAGGTGCAGCATGGCCAGCAGCAGGCTGGCGATCAATCCTGTGGCAATCCTGAGCCGAGGCACAGTCGAGGTCCCTTCGTGGGTGAGTGGCCGGATTATAGCCAAGCCCCTATCGCGCGGAATATAACCATGGCGGCCACCGGGCCGCCAGGGTCTTGGCCATTTACCCGATCTTTACCCTTCGCCGCGTTCGCGGGCGATGGCTCGGTAGCCGATGTCCTTGCGATAGAAGCAGCCGTTCCAGCGGATCTTCTCCGCCAGACGGTAGGCCTGTTGCTGGGCGTCGGACACGCTGCGGCCGATGGCAGTGGCGCAGAGCACCCGGCCGCCGGCGGTGACGATCTGGCCGCCCTTCAGGGCGGTACCGGCGTGGAACACCTTGCCATCGAGGGCCGCGGCGTCGGCCAGGCCTTCGATGACGTCACCCTTGGCGTAGTCGCCCGGGTAGCCGCCGGCAGCCAGCACCACGCCCACGGTGGGGCGCGGGTCCCAGGTGGCTTCGACCTTGTCCAGGGCCTTGGCCAGGGCGGCCTCGACCAGTAGGACCAGGGAAGACTCCAGGCGCACCATGATCGGTTGGGTTTCCGGGTCGCCGAAGCGGCAGTTGAACTCGATGACCTTGGGCGCGCCGCTCTTGTCGATCATCAGGCCGGCGTAGAGGAAACCGGTGTAGACATTGCCTTCCTCGGCCATGCCGCGCACGGTCGGGTAGATCACTTCGTCCATCACCCGCTGGTGTACATCGGGGGTGACCACCGGGGCCGGCGAGTAGGCGCCCATGCCGCCGGTGTTCGGGCCGGTATCGGCGTCGCCGACGCGCTTGTGGTCCTGGCTGGTGGCCATGGGCAGCACGTTCTGGCCGTCGACCATGACGATGAAGCTGGCTTCCTCGCCGTCGAGGAACTCCTCGATCACCACGCGCGAACCGGCGTCACCGAAGGCATTGCCGGCGAGCATGTCGCGCACGGCCTCTTCAGCTTCGGCGAGGGTCATGGCGACGATTACGCCCTTGCCCGCGGCCAGGCCGTCGGCCTTGATCACGATGGGCGCACCTTTCTCGCGCAGGTAGGCCAGTGCCGGCTCGACTTCGGTGAAGTTCTGGTAGTCGGCGGTGGGGATCTTGTGGCGGGCGAGGAAGTCCTTGGTGAAGGCCTTGGAGCCTTCCAGCTGGGCCGCGCCTGCGGTGGGGCCGAAGATGGCGAGATTACGGCTGCGGAACAGGTCGACAACGCCTTTCACCAGCGGCGCTTCCGGGCCGACGATGGTGAGTTGCACGTTCTTCTCGGCGAAGTCGGCCAGTTGCTCCAGGGCCAGCACGTCGATGGCGACGTTCTCGCACTTGGCTTCGGTTGCGGTGCCGGCGTTGCCCGGGGCGACGAAGACCTTCTCGACGCGAGGGTCCTGGGCGACCTTCCAGGCCAGGGCGTGTTCGCGACCGCCGCTGCCGATGATGAGTACGTTCATTGGACTCTCCTGATCTGTTCCGGTCGGTGCCGGATCCTTGGGTATCGCTTCGCTCCACCCAACCTACAAAAACGAATTCGCTCGGAGTCGAGGTTGCCATCGAGCTGGTAGATGCAAGGCGCCCGCCCCGTCACCAAGCGGAGTTGCCTTCTGGCAATGAGCATTGGGGGCGGGCAACACAGCAGATGCCTGCTCGAGGGCGACCGTTAGTGCCTGAAGTGGCGCATGCCGGTGAACACCATGGCAATGCCGGCTTCGTCGGCGGCGGCGATCACTTCGTTGTCACGCATGGAGCCGCCCGGCTGGATAACAGCGGTGATGCCGGCCTTGGCCGCGTTGTCGATGCCGTCGCGGAAGGGGAAGAAGGCATCCGAAGCCATGACCGCGCCCTTGACTTCCAGGCCGGCGTGCTCGGCCTTGATGGCGGCGATGCGGGCAGAGTTGACGCGGCTCATCTGGCCGGCGCCGACGCCGACGGTCTGGCGGTTCTTGGCGTAGACGATGGCGTTGGACTTGACGAACTTGGCCACTTTCCAGGCGAAGATCAGGTCGTGGATTTCCTGCTCGCTGGGCGCGCGCTGGGTGACCACCTTGAGGTCGGCGGCCGAGATCATTCCGATGTCGCGGCTCTGCACCAGCAGGCCACCGTTGACACGCTTGAAGTCCCAGCCCGGGGCGCGCTCGGCGGCCCACTCGCCGCACTCCAGCAGGCGCACGTTGGCCTTGGCGGCGACCACGGCACGGGCTTCGGCGGAAACGCTTGGCGCGATGATCACTTCGACGAACTGGCGCTCGACGATGGCCTTGGCGGTTTCGGCATCCAGCTCGCGGTTGAAGGCGATGATGCCGCCGAAGGCGGACTCGGTGTCAGTGGCGTAGGCCAGGTCGTAGGCCTTGCGGATGCCGCCTTCGTTCTCCGGCACCACGGCGACGCCGCAGGGGTTGGCGTGCTTGACGATGACGCAGGCCGGCTTGATGAAGCTCTTCACGCATTCCAGCGCGGCGTCGGTGTCGGCCACGTTGTTGAAGGAGAGTTCCTTGCCTTGCAGCTGTACGGCGGTGGCGACGCTGGCCTCGGCCGGCTTGGCTTCGACGTAGAAGGCCGCGCTCTGGTGCGGGTTCTCGCCGTAGCGCATCTCCTGGGCCTTGATGAACTGGCTGTTGAAGGTGCGCGGGAAAGCGCCGCGGCCTTCGGTGGACAGGGTGTCGCGAGCCTGGTCGATGGTGCCCAGGTAGTTGGCGATCATGCCGTCGTAGGCGGAGGTATGCTCGAACGCCTTGAGGGCCAGGTCGAAACGCTGGGCGTAGGTCAGGCCACCGGCCTTGAGGCCTTCCAGGACGCCGGCGTAGTCGCTGGCGTTGACCACGATGGCGACGTCCTTGTGGTTCTTCGCCGCGGAACGGACCATGGTCGGGCCGCCGATATCGATGTTCTCGATGGCCGTGGGCAGGTCGCAGTCCGGCTTGGCGACCGTGGCTTCGAAGGGGTAGAGGTTGACTGCGACCAGGTCGATCGGCTTGATGCCGTGCTGTTCCATCACCGCGCCGTCGAGATCGCGACGACCGAGGATGCCGCCGTGGATCTTCGGGTGCAGGGTCTTCACTCGGCCGTCCATCATTTCCGGGAAGCCGGTGTAGTCGGCGACTTCCACCGCAGCGATGGCGTTGTCCTTGAGCAGCTTGTAGGTGCCGCCGGTGGAGAGGATCTCCACGCCGAGGGCAGCCAGTTCACGGGCGAACTCGACGATGCCGGTCTTGTCGGAAACGCTGATCAGGGCACGGCGAACGGGAAGGCGAAGGGTCTGATGAGTCATGGCTGTTCCATTGGGAAGTAGACAACGCTGGAGGCTGTAGGCGGGACGAGGGCGTCGCTTTTTCGTCCAGCCTCTAGCCTTGAGCCTTCAGCGGCTTTAAAGGAGGTCGTACTGCTTGAGCTTCTTGCGCAGAGTGCCGCGGTTGAGGCCGAGCATCTCTGAAGCCTTGGTCTGGTTACCCTTGACGTAGTTCATCACGGATTCCAGGAGCGGCGCTTCCACTTCGGAAAGCACCAGGTTGTACACGTCCGTGACGGCGGCGCCCTCAAGATGGGCGAAATAATTGTGCAGTGCCTTTTCGACACTGCCGCGCAGGGTCTGACCCTCTGCGGTAGGCGCCGTCAGGTGCTGTTTCAGGTTGGCGTTGTCGCTCACGGGTGTTGCCCCATCAAAAAAATTCTCGGTCATCGTCGTCATGCGGCCTTTTCCCCTTCGTTGTGACGTTCGACGAAAAACTCCCGAACGTTGGCGCACTGCGCGTCCGTGGACTCCAAACGATTGAACTTGGCGCGAAACTCCCTGGCGCCGGGCAGGGTCGCCAGATACCAGCCGACATGCTTGCGGGCGATGCGAACGCCCATCTCATCGCCATAGAAGGCGTGCAGTGCGGCAAGGTGCTCCAGCAGTATCCGTTCCACTTCGATCAATCCTGGCGCCGGCAGCAATTCTCCGGTCGCCAGGTAATGCGCGATCTCGCGGAAGATCCAGGGTCGCCCCTGGGCCGCTCGACCGATCAACAGGGCATCGACACCGGTGGCATCGAGGACCTGTCTGGCTTTCTGTGGCGAATCGATATCGCCATTGGCGAAGACCGGAATCGACACCGCCTGCTTGATCGCCGCGATGGTGTCGTACTCGGCTTCGCCGGTGTACAGGTCGGCGCGGGTCCGGCCATGCACGGCCAGGGCCTGGATGCCGGCCTGTTCGGCGATCTTCGCCACAGTGATGCCGTTCCTGTTCGATCTGTCCCAACCGGTGCGGATCTTCAGGGTAACCGGCACGTCGACGGCCTTGACCACGGCGTCGAGGATCTCGGCCACCAGGGCCTCGTCCTTCATCAGCGCCGAGCCGGCGGCCTTGTTGCAGACCTTTTTCGCCGGGCAGCCCATGTTGATATCGATGATCTGGGCACCGAGTTCGACATTGGCCCTGGCCGCTTCCGCCAGCATCTCCGGATCACCACCGGCTATCTGGACGGAGCGGGGCTCCGGGTCCCCCTCGTGGAGCAGGCGCAGCCGCGACTTGCGGCTGTTCCACAGGCGCACGTCGCTGGTGACCATCTCCGATACCACCATGCCGGCGCCAAGGCGACGGCACAGCAGGCGAAACGGTCTGTCGGTCACACCCGCCATGGGGGCGAGTATCACCGGATTGGGCAAGGCATAAGGGCCAATGCTTACCGCCGACATAGGTCTTCCCTGTTGTGGGGCCTGCACAGATGAGTTCTGGGGGAGTTCGAAAAAGGGTGGGCATAATACCCGCTCTCGATGACTGGATAAAGGCTGTTTTGAACAAATTCTGAACAGCCCGGC
This sequence comes from Pseudomonas sp. BN417, assembly GCF_029871205.1. Classification (GTDB taxonomy): domain Bacteria; phylum Pseudomonadota; class Gammaproteobacteria; order Pseudomonadales; family Pseudomonadaceae; genus Metapseudomonas. The sequence continues at coordinate 104,154 of NZ_SSOJ01000166.1, forward strand.
TCTTATTGCCGAGAGTTAGCAATGCCTTGGAAGCGCCGGAATCCGGCGCTTTCGGGTTATTCGGGGGAGTGGAAACTGAGGCTGTAGTTAACCGCCTTGGTACCCGGGTCAAGGATGTCCAGGGAGATGTGGATGGGGGTCTGGGGAGGCATTTCCGCCTGTCCGGCCAGTTCGCCGGAGAGGTACTCGCCGGGCTTGAAGCGGCGGCTGGCCAGCAATTGGCCATTGATGTCGGCGAAACGCAGCTCCAGCAGCGGGAAGGGCTGGGAGAACGGGGCGCGGTTGTAGAGGATGGCGTCCACCACCAGTGCGCCGGAGAACTCGGGGTGGCTGCGGACCACCAGGTTGCTGCTCTTGATCAGTTCGATGTCGACCTTGGAGGGCAGCTGGCAGCCAATTTCCGGGCAGATCTGCTCGAACCAGGGCCGGTACTGGTCCTGCCGGGCCAGCTCGGCGAAGTGGTACCAGATGTACTGGATGGCCAGGGCGGCCACTGCGATCAGGATCAGCAGGCCCCAGCCAATCCAGCGGCCCCAGGGACGCTTGCGCCGCTGCCAGTCCAGCTGCAGCGGCTCATCGTCGATGTTGAGCAGGCCTTCCTCGCGCAGGGCGGGCTCGCTGCGCGGGTGCTGCATGCGCGGCGCTTCGGCCACCGACGGCTCGTCCGCTTCTTCGTCCAGGTCCTCGTCGAGCATTTCCGGCTCGTCGTCGCGGGCCGAGCCGAGGCTGAAGTCCGGACCGGGCTCGTCTTCCACCAGGTCCATGGACAGGCTGGGTTCGGTGCGTGGCGCGTGGGTTGGTCTGGGCGGTTCGGCTAGAGGGCGTGCAGCGGGCTCGGCGTGCAATTCGAAGTCGGGCTCCGGCTCGGCTTCGGCTTCTGGCTCGGGTTCGACGACTGTCTTGCGTTCCTCCGCTGCCAGCAGGCTTTCCGCCCAGCCTTCGTCCTGGCTGTCCTTGGCGGACGGCGGCTCGGTGGGTTCGGGCGCGTCCGCGCCGAGCAGGTCGCGGGACAGGCGGCGCTCTTCCTGCTCCAGCTTGGCCAGTTCCTCGTCCAGGTCGAGGCTGTCGAGGTCCAGGTCGTCGTGGATCCACAGGGTTTCGTCGCTCGGCGCCGTGGCCGGTGGCGGTGCGGGCGCTGCGGCGGGTTGCTTGAGCACGGTGGCGACGCTGGGTACCGGCGTGGCCGGGGCCGAAACTGCCGGGCTGGCGGGCGCGGAGGCAGGCGCCGGCGTCCTGGGATTGTCGACCGCCGTTGCCGCAACCGGCTTGCCCTTGGCGGCGAGCAGCTGCTGCGCCGCGTTGTACACCTGCAGGCAGGCACCGCAGCGTACGGCGCCATGGGCCACCGCCAGTTGGGCGCGGCTGACACGGAAACTGGTCTGGCAATGCGGGCACTGGGTGACGAAGCTGTCGGTCATGCGGCGATCCGGTCGAAACGTTAGGCTATTTTACTCGATCCGCTGAGTTTCCAGCGTTTCAGCGGCGCACGCCACTGATGCGTACCCAGCCGTCCTTCTCCGCGGTGGGGTCGAGGTCGAAGGCGCTGGCATAGGCTGTGCGCACTTCCTCGGCCTGCTCGGCGAGGATGCCCGAAAGTGCCAGGCGTCCGCCGGGCGCCACCAGGCTGGTGATCTGCGGGGCCAGGGACACCAGCGGGCCGGCGAGGATGTTGGCCACCACCAGTTCGGCGGGTTTGGCCGGCAGGTCGGCGGGCAGGTAGACCGGAAAGCGCGCGGGGTCGATGCCGTTGCGCAAGGCATTGTCGCGGGAGGCTTCCAGCGCCTGGGGGTCGATATCGGTGCCCACCGCCTGGCGAGCGCCCAGCAGCAGGGCAGCGATGGCGAGGATGCCCGAGCCGCAGCCGAAGTCCAGCACGTCGCAGCCGGCGAGATCCTGGCCGTCCAGCCATTCCAGGCAGAGGGCGGTGGTCGGGTGGGTGCCGGTGCCGAAGGCCAGTCCCGGGTCCAGCAGCAGGTTCACGGCGTCCGGCTCGGGGGCTCCGTGCCAGCTCGGCACGATCCAGAGGCGGCGGCCGAAACGCATGGGCTGGAAGTTGTCCATCCAGCTGCGCTCCCAATCCTGGTCTTCGATGCGCTCGATCTGGTGCTCCGGCAGAGTCCCGCCGGTCAGCAGTTCCAGGTGCGCCACCAGGCTGGCTTCGTCGGTATCGGCCTCGAACAGGGCGAGCAGGTGGGTGTGGGTCCAGAGCGGCGTGGTGCCCAGGTCCGGCTCGAAGATCGGCTGGTCTTCGGCGTCCATGAAGGTCACGGACACGGCGCCGACTTCCAGCAGGGCGTCTTCGTAGGTTTCCGCCTGTTCCGGGGTGATGGCGAGACGGACTTGTAACCAGGGCATGGCGGGACCTCTTGAAAATTCAGCGTGCGGGTGCGGCAGGCGCGCAAGCTTACTTGAGCGCAGGCCGGAAAAACACAAGGGCCGCCCTATGGCAGCCCTTGTGTCTTGGATCAGGCACCGATGGAGATCAGTGCTTGTCCATGCCGAGTTTCTTTTCCAGGTAGTGGATGTTCACCCCACCCTTGCAGAAACCCTTGTCGCGCGTGAGGTCGCGGTGCAGCGGGATGTTGGTCTTGATCCCGTCGACGACGATCTCGTCCAGCGCATTGCGCATGCGCGCCATGGCTTCGTCGCGGCTGTTGCCGTAGGTGATCAGCTTGCCGATCAGCGAGTCGTAGTTCGGCGGAACCGCATAGCCGCTGTACAGGTGCGAATCGACGCGCACGCCGTTGCCGCCCGGCGCGTGGAAGTAGGTCACCTTGCCCGGGCAGGGCATGAAGTTGTCCGGGTCCTCGGCGTTGATCCGGCATTCCAGCGCATGGCCGCGGATGACCACGTCTTCCTGCTTGATCGACAGCTTGTTGCCGGCGGCGATGCTGAGCATTTCCTTGAGGATGTCGATACCGGTGACCATTTCGGTGACCGGGTGCTCCACCTGCACGCGAGTGTTCATCTCGATGAAGTAGAAGCGACCGTTCTCGTAGAGGAACTCGAAGGTGCCGGCGCCACGGTAGCCGATCTCGATGCAGGCCTGGACGCAGCGGTCCAGCACTTCGGCACGGGCCTTCTCGTCGATGCCCGGAGCAGGGGCTTCTTCCAGCACCTTCTGGTGACGGCGCTGCAGGGAGCAGTCGCGGTCGCCGAGGTGGATGGCGTTGCCCTGGCCGTCGGACAGTACCTGGACTTCGACGTGGCGCGGGTTGGTGAGGAACTTCTCCAGGTAGACCATGGAGTTGCCGAAGGCCGCACCGGCTTCGGTACGGGTCAGCTTGGCCGACTTGATCAGCTCTTCTTCCTCGTACACCACGCGCATGCCGCGACCACCGCCGCCGCCAGCGGCCTTGATGATCACCGGGTAGCCCACTTCGCGGGCGATGGCCAGCGCGGTTTCCTCTTCCTCCGGCAGCGGGCCGTCGGAGCCCGGAACCGTCGGGACGCCGGAACGCTTCATGGCGTCCTTGGCCGAGACCTTGTCGCCCATCAGGCGAATGGTGTCGGCTTTCGGGCCGATGAAGGCGAAGCCGGATTTCTCCACCTGTTCGGCGAAGTCGGCGTTTTCGGCGAGGAAGCCGTAGCCCGGGTGGATCGCGGTGGCGCCGGTGAGTTCGGCGGCGCTGATGATGGCCGGGATGCTCAGGTAGGACTGGGCTGCCGAAGCCGGACCGATGCAGACGGTCTCGTCGGCCAGGGACAGGTGCATCAGCTCACGGTCGGCCGTGGAATGCACTGCCACCGTCTTGATGCCCAGCTCCTTGCAGGCGCGCAGGATGCGCAGGGCGATCTCGCCACGGTTGGCGATCAGGACTTTTTCCAACATCGCAGGCTCTCCGCGGTTCAGACGATGGTGAACAGCGGCTGGTCGTACTCAACCGGCTGACCGTTTTCCACCAGGACGGATTCGATCACGCCGCTGGTCTCGGCCTCGATGTGGTTCATCATCTTCATGGCTTCGACGATGCAGAGGATGTCGCCTTTCTTCACGCTCTGGCCGACTTCGACGAAGGAAGCGGTGGTCGGGGACGGCGAGCGGTAGAAGGTACCGACCATCGGCGAGCGGACCACGCTGCCGTTCAGCTTCGGCGCTGCCGGAGCGGCGGCTTCGGCGGCGACCGGGGCTGCAGCGGCAACCGGGGCGGCTACCGGAGCGGGAGCGGCGGCGTAGATCGGCTGGCCGGCGAAGGCCTTGTTGCTGTGGCGGCTGATGCGCACGGACTCTTCGCCCTCGCGGATCTCCAGCTCGTCGATACCGGATTCTTCCAGCAGTTCGATCAGTTTCTTGACTTTACGGATATCCATTAATCATCAACTCCCAAGGGGTGAGGTCAGGGGCGTTCAAGGTGTTCTAGCGCCGCGTCCAGGGCCAGGCGGTAGCCGGTGGCGCCCAGACCGCAGATCACTCCCACAGCAACGTCGGAGAAGTAGGAGTGATGGCGGAAAGGTTCTCGTTTGTGCACGTTGGACAGGTGCACTTCGATGAATGGGATGCTCACTGCGAGCATCGCGTCACGTAGGGCGACACTTGTATGCGTGAAAGCAGCAGGATTGATGATGATGAAGTCCACTCCCTCGCCGCGGGCAGCGTGGATTCGATCGATCAATTCGTACTCGGCATTGCTCTGCAGGTACATCAGGTGATGGCCGGCCTCACGGGCGCGCCGCTCCAGGTCCTGGTTGATCTCGGCCAGGGTGGTTGCGCCGTACTTGTCGGGCTCACGGGTGCCCAGCAGGTTGAGGTTGGGGCCATGCAGGACGAGCAGGGTGGCCATGCTGATTAATCCTTATTGGAGGCCAGGCGGCACTATGCCGGAAAGCCGAAAAGGCTGTCCAGTTGTCAACAATAGCCGACAAGATGCCCGGTGATTACGGCAAATATATGACGTTACATGCATTAGTGCGATGCGTTCGCCTGTTGCAGACGAACGGCGAAGGCCTTGGCATCGACTTCACCTACGACACGCAGATCGGCCAATTCGTCACCCTTGCCATCGAAGAACAGGACGGCGGGCGGGCCGAACAGCTTGTAGCGGTCGAGCAGCGCGCGCTGTTCGGCGTTACTTTCGGTCATGTCGAAGCGGATCAGCCGGTAGCCGCCCAGCTGCGAGGTAACCTCCGTGGCGGTGAGGACTTCACGCTCGATGACCTTGCAACTAATGCACCAGTCGGCATACCAGTCCAGCAACAGCGGCTGGCCAGCGGCCTTGGCGTCGCCGAGGGCGGCGTCGAGTTGCGCCGGGGTCTTGATGGTCTGCCACTGGTCGGCAGCCGGTGTGGTTGCCGGCGCACCAGCAAGGTGCACACGGCCGAGGGGGCGCAGCGGATCGGACTCGCCCTTGAGGGCGCCGGTCCAGGCGGCTACCGCATAGACCAGCAGCACCAGCCCGGCCAGTTGCGCCAGGCGCTCGCGGGGCGCCTTGGGGGTGAATTCCAGGGCCCCGAGGAAGAGCGCCGCGCCGCCCGCCAGCAGGCCCCAGAGGCCGAGGGCCAGCGGGCCGGGCAGGACCCGTTCGAGCATCCACACGGCTACCGCCAGCAGCAGCACGCCGAAGGCGTTGCGCACGGCCACCATCCAATGGCCGGCCCTGGGCAGCAGTGCGCCGCCGCCGGTGGCGAAGAGCACCAGGGGCGCGCCCATGCCGAGGCCGAGGGCGAAGAGCTTCAGACCGCCACCCAGGGCGTCGCCGCTCGCACTGATATAGAGCAGGGCGCCGGCCAGGGGCGCGGATACGCAGGGCGATACCAGCAGGCTGGAGAGAACGCCGAGCAGGGCTGCGCTCCAGATCGAGCCACCCTTGGTGCTACCCGCCAGGGTGTCCAGCGGACCGCTGATGGCGCGCGGCAGGCGCAGCTCGAAGAGGCCGAACATGGCCAGGGCGAACAGTGTGAAGAAGCCGGCGAAGGGCACTAGCACCCAGGGCGATTGCAGCCGCGCCTGGAGGTTGAGTTCGGCACCGAACATGCCCATCAGCGCGCCCAGCACGGCGAAACAGGCAGCCATCGGCAGCACGTAGGCCAGCGACAGCACCAGGCCGCGGCCACCACCGGTCTGGCCGCGCAGGACCACGCCGGAGAGGATCGGCAGCATCGGCAGCACGCAGGGGGTGAAGGTCAGGCCCAGGCCGGCAAGGAAGAACAGGGCCAGTTCGTGCCAGCTCCAGCCCTTGCTGCTGGCGCTACCGACAACGCTACCGCCGCTGGCCTGTGGGCCGTCGGCCAGCTTGAGCACTTCCGTTTCCGGTGGGTAGCACAGGCCCTTGTCGGCGCAGCCCTGGTAGGTCACCCGCAGTTCGGCCGGCGGCGTGCGCGCGGGGTCGATGGGCAGGTCCACGTCCAGCACGCCGTAGTACACCTCGACGTCGCCGAAGTATTCGTCTGTCTTCTGCTTGCCCGCCGGCAACACCGCTTGGCCAAGGCCGCTGTCGGCAGGCTCGGCGCGGAACTGGAAGCGGTGGCGGTAGAGGTAGTAGCCCTCGGCATTGGTGAAGCGCAACTTCACCGAGGTCGGCGTGCTTTCCACCAGGCTGAGGCGGAAGGCCTCGCGTACCGGCAGGAAGTCGCCGCTGTTATTGAGGGAGGCACCCAGGTTCGGGCTCGGGCGGTTGTCCAGCAGCCCTGCGGCGACGGGCAGGGCCACCAGCAGCAGGATCAGGCTCAGCAGGCGGCGCATGGAGGTCTCTTGGTCGGAAAGTGCCCGCATCATAGCGAATCTCGGGCCTTTCCTGCAGGTTCGCAGCTGTAAGCAGCTTTGTCCCAGGTTGATGTAGGAGCGAGCTTGCTCGCGAATCGCATTGCACGGGGCCTTTCGCGAGCAAGCTCGCTCCTACAGAGAACTCGGGCGCGACAATAGGTCGCGCCTCAGACGCGGAAGGCCTGTACCGCCGTGTGGAGCTCACCACCCAGTTGCAGCAGGCGCTCGCCCTGGCTACGGCTTTCGCCGATGCGTGCCAGGTTGTCGCCACCCTGCTGGTGGATCTGCTCGCTGTGGTCGCGGATATCGCGGACCGCGCCGCTCTGCTGGGCCGTGGCGTCGGCGATGCGCTCGGCCATGCTGGCGATGGTGCGGATGGCGCTGACCACTTCCACCAACGCGCCATCGGCGGCCGCGGCCTGCTCGGCGCTGGTCTCGGCGTGCTCCACCTGGATGCGCATGGCGTCCACCGAGTGCCGCGCAGCCTGCTGCAGGCGCGCGATCAGTTGCTGGATCTCGGCGGTGGCGCCGGCGGTGCGCTGGGCCAGGGAGCGGACCTCGTCGGCGACCACGGCGAAGCCACGGCCCATCTCGCCGGCGCGGGCGGCCTCGATGGCCGCGTTGAGCGCCAGCAGGTTGGTCTGCTCGGCAATGCCGCGGATCACCGTCAGCACCTTGTCAATGGTCTCGGTTTCCTCGGCCAGGCGCTCCACCGCCTGGGCGTTGTTCTGCACCTCGCCTACCAGTTGGTGCAGCCCGGCCAGGCTCTGGTCGATCACGCTCTGGCCCTGTTCCACGGCGCGCCCGGCATCGCGGCTGGCATCCGCGGCCAGGCTGGCGTCGCCGGCCACCTGCTGGATGGTGCTTTCCAGTTCGCCCAGGGCGTCGCGGATCTGTGCGGTGCCGCCGGCCTGGTCCTCGGCGCCGGCGTGCAGGCCGTTGTTCAGTTCGGCCAGGGCGCTGCTGCTGCCGGCCACCTGTTCGGCGTGCTGGCGGATGGTGCCCACCAGTTCGCCCAGATAGTCCCGGAGGCGGTTGAGGGAGTCTTCGATCAGGCGCAGGTCGCGTGTGCTGGAGCCCAGCGCCATAGGCTGGCTGAAATCGCCGGCGGCCCAGGCTCCCAGGGCGCCGACCAGCCGACCGAGCACCTGGGTCAGGCGACGCTGGATGCGGTCGATGGACAGGGCGATGAGCAGGATCAGGCCGATCATCAGACCCTGGATCAGCCGGACCTCGCCCTGGATGCGGCCGTGCTCGGCGCGCACCTGGGGCTCCAGGGCGGCGAGCGCCGCCTGCAGGGCATCGACCCGCTGGGCGGTCGTGGCGACCAACTCGGCGCGGCGCTGGATCAGTTCGCGGGTGCGGGCCAGTTCGCCGGGGTAGCGCTTGAGGAGGCCCGCCAGCTCACGCTTGAGGGCGGCGCCGCGGTCCTCGGCCTGGCTGGCTTCGCTGTTGCTTTCCAGGCCCATCATCGCGGCGAAGTCGTCGGCCGCCGAGCCGCCGCTATCGGTCACGCCGAGCAGGGGTAACTGCTCCAGCCGGGCGCTGTCGTGGCCCAGGGCTTCCAGTTCGCGCAGGGCGTCGGCGGCCAGCTCGTCGTGACCGCTGGCCACCAGCTTGGCGCGGGCCTGGCTCAGGCGGTTGAGGTGCTGGGCGGCGGCGAACAGCGGCGCACGGTAGTCGGCGGCGGCCGCCGTGCTGGCCGAGCCGGCGTACTGGGCCAACTGGTCGAGGGCGCCGGCGATCTCCCGCTCGGCCTGGATCAGCAGTCCTTGCGGGTCGCCCGCCAGCTTGCCGGCAGCCAGCAGTTCGCCACGGGTGAATTCGCGCAGTTCATTGAAGCTTGGCAGCAGTTCGTCGGTGAGTTCGGCTGGCAGCTGGCCGAGGCGCTGTTCCAGGCTGTCGATGCCCTGGCTGGCGGCACTGTGGCGCAAGGCGTCGCCGCTCGCGAGGTAGACCTGGACGTTGTCCGCCACCTCGCCGCGGAAGCGCTGGGCCAGCTCCAGGTACTGCTCCATCAGCTGGTAGGGCCGTTCCAGGGCCTGTTGCGACCACCAGAGGGTGGCCCCCAGCGCCAGGCACACGGTGACCAGCAGCAGGGTGATGAGGTTGGTGAGTAGCTTCAGGCGCATCCTGTCCTCGACAGACTTCTGAGGGGTGGCCAGATGATATTGCTGTTTGGTGACAGTCCCGTGACGACGGGCCTCAGTCCCGGTGCAGCTCCACCCGGTTGCGACCGCCGTGCTTGGCGCGGTAGAGCGCTTCGTCCGCCTGCTTGGACAGTTGGTTGATGTCCAGGCCGTCACGCAGCTGGGCGATGCCGCAGCTGAAGGTACAGGACAGATCGTGGGGCTGCGCCGGGTAGCGAATCTCGGCGAAGCGCCGGCGGATCGCCTCCAGCACCCGGTGCGCGGCTTCCAGGTCGGTGTCTGGAAGCACCACGGCGAATTCCTCGCCGCCGTAGCGGCCGATATGGTCGGTCTTGCGCAGGCGCTGCTTGAGGAACAGCGCCAGGCTCTTGATCACGCGGTCACCCATGGGGTGGCCATAGGTGTCGTTGACCTTCTTGAAGTGGTCGATGTCGAGCATGGCGAAGCACAGCGGCTTGCCGTCGCGCCGCGCCCTGGAGCTGGCGTCTTCCAGCAGCTGCAGGGTGTGGGTGTGGTTGAACAGGCCCGTGAGGCTGTCGCGGACCATGCGCGCCTTCAGGCTGCGTGCGCGAGTAGCGCGGGTGCGTACGGTGGCGATCAGGTGGCGCGGCTTGATCGGCTTGGTGAGGAAGTCGTCGCCGCCTTCGCTCATGGCGTCCAGCTGCTTGTTCAGGTCGTCCTCGGCGGACAGGTAGATGATCGGCACGCTGACGTAGCGCTCGTGCTGGCGGATCACCTTGGCCAGCTCGGTGCCCAGGCACTCGGGCATGTACATGTCGAGGATGATCAGGTCGGGCTGGAAGTCGGCCAGGGCCAGCAGGGCCTGCACCGGCTCGGTGATGACCCGGGTGACGATGCCGGCGGAGTTGAGAACCAGCTCGGTATGGGTGGCCTGGGCGCGGGAGTCGTCGACGATCAGCACCTTGAACGGGTCGTAATGGGCGGTACGGGTCAGGGTTTCCAGCTTCTCCAGCAGGCTGGAGGCGTCCAGGGCGCCGGTGAAGAATTCCTGGCCGCCGGCGCGCACGGCCGCCAGGCGGGTCGGGGCATCGGTTTCCTCGTGGCTGAAGAAGATGATCGGCAGCTTCTGCTCCAGGCCCTGCTGGGCCTCCCGCGCCAGCTCCAGGCCCTGGCCCGGTCCGGCGAAGTCGATTTCCAGGACGATGGCCGCCGGGTGCCGTTCGGCCATGGCCGCGCGAAAGGCGCTGGCGCTGTCCAGGCGTTGGGCGTTGAGGCCGAAGAACTCCAGTTGCTGGACCAGGCGCCCGGCGCGGTCCTCGCTCTGCAGCGCCAGGTACACCGGCTTGCGCAGCGGGGGCAGGAAGGTCTGCTCGAACTGGTCGCCATGGCGCAGGCCGGTACGCGAGAGCCGCTGCATCAGCAGGCTGAGCTCGGTGATCAGGTCGCTGGACAGCCGACCGCGATTCTCCTCCACGCCGCGCAGGCAGTTGCCGATGGCCACCGCCAGGCGGCTATGCTCGGTCTGCTCGAAGCGTTCGGCATAGCGCTGCAGGTTGAGGCTGGCCTCGGCCAGTTCGGTCATGCAGGCCAGGTTCCATTCGCTGCGTTGCAGACGCTGCCAGATCTCCAGCACATGCCGGGCCTGGTTGATGACGCGCTGGGCGAAGTGATTCTTGAGGCGGTCGCGGCTCGGATCTTCGTGCTCGGTCATGGCCCGGCTTCTTGAGGGGGTGTGTCGCCTGGAGGCGATCGAGTGATGGCTCTATGCTATCACCTTGTGACGGGTACACCAGTGCCATCTGTCCCGCTATTGCCACATGCTCTGGGTCGATATCGTCAATTTGCGACCCGGAGGTTTACAGGACCGGCGCACCGGCTGATGGTTTGGCCCGCGGCCACTGCGCGGCGGTCGCGCTTCCCTTATAGTGCTGGGCTCGGCCACAACCACCGCTGCGGATCGTGGTCGAACCTTATCCGTGCTGATCGAAACTTGAAGGACACTGCCATGCTGGACTGGAAGAAGCGTATGGGCGACGCGCGTGACCGCGTCGATGATTCGGTTGACGACGTGCGCAGCTACCTGGGCGGTATCTGGCTGAGCCGTGCCCTCGCCAGCCTGCTGGTGATCTACCTGCTGGCCTGCGTGGTGGTGGGCTGGTACTGGAGCCGCGAGCCCGATCTCTTCCCGGTGCAGCAAAATGCCCAGGCTGCCGCCGAGCGGGCGGGGCGCCAGATGGTCAGCGGCTACACCACGGTGGAAACCCTCAAGACGGTCGCCCAGACCCTGCTCGACAAGAGCGGCGGCTATGTGACCAACGACCTGGCGCCCCCCGGCCTGTGGCTGGACAACATGCCCAGCTGGGAGTACGGCGTGCTGGTCCAGGTGCGCGACCTGTCCCGCGCCCTGCGCAAGGACTTCGCCCGTTCCCAGTCGCAGTCCACCGAAGACCCGGACCTGGCCAAGGCCGAGCCGCGTTTCAACTTCGACAACAAGAGCTGGGCCCTGCCCGCTTCCGAGTCCGAGTATCAGGAAGGCATCCGCTCGCTGGATCGTTACCTGGCCCGACTGGCTAACCCCAATCAGCCAAACGCGCAGTTCTATACCCGCGCCGACAACCTGAACAACTGGCTGGGCGACGTCGCCACCCGCCTCGGTTCGTTGTCCCAGCGCCTCTCCGCCAGCGTCGGCCGGGTGCGCCTGAACACCGACATCAGCCCGGAAGCGGCAGCCGCTACCGGCAAGGTGCCGGAAGTGAGCGAGGAGGTAGTCGAGACCCCCTGGCTACAGATCGACAACGTCTTCTATGAAGCCCGTGGCCAGGCCTGGGCGCTGTCCCACATCCTGCGCGCCATCGAGGTCGACTTCGCCGACGTGCTGGCGAAGAAGAACGCCACCATCAGCGTGCGCCAGATCATCCGCGAGCTGGAGGCGGCCCAGGAGCCCCTGTGGAGCCCCATGGTGCTGAATGGCAGCGGCTACGGCATTCTGGCCAACCATTCTCTGGTGATGGCCAACTACATTTCCCGCGCCAACGCTGCGGTGATCGACCTGCGCCAGCTGCTGGAGCAGGGCTGATGGCAATCGACGAACGCGAGGCGGCCCACCGCGCCGCCTCCGACGCCGAACGGGTGACCTGGGTCGACGAGGAGGACCGCCCCCTCGGCGGCCTGCCGCGCGCCGAGCTGCGCGAGCGCGGACTGATTTCCCGCGGAACCTTCATCCTGCTGTTCAATTCCGCCGGCCAGCTCTGCGTGCACCGGCGCACCCTGAGCAAGGCGCTCTATCCGGGCTATTGGGACGTGGCGGCCGGCGGCATGGTGCAGGAAGGCGAGGACTACGCCGAATCCGCCGCCCGCGAGCTGGAGGAGGAGCTCGGCGTCAGTGGCGTGCCCCTGCGCGAGCATGGCCGCTTCTTTTTCGACGAGCCGGGCAACCGCCTCTGGGGCGCGGTGTTCTCGGCCGTCTCCGACGCGCCGCTGAAGCTGCAGCCGGAAGAAGTGCTGGAAGCACGCTTCATGAGCCTGGACGAAGCCCTGGCCCTGAACCCCTGCTGCCCTGACTCCCTCAAGGCGCTGAAGCTGTACCTCGCATCCTTGTAGGTTGGGCTGAGCTATGCGAAGCCCAACGTCCGAGGTCGCCGGCTATGCATTCGTTGGGCTTCGCTGCGCTCTGCGGAACGCCGCCCGGCCCAACCTACGAAAGGTTCACCAAATCCGCGTGCGGCGCGGGTTTGTGCAGAATCCCGGACCTTTTCGTGCGGGATGCTGCACGGAGTCGCCATTCTGTCGATCAATGGCGCATTTTCGTACTTAGCATTCGCCGCGAATGCTGCTAAATTTCGCCCCCTTTCAACCCTGGCCTCCCGGCCAGGCTGCGCTGCCCCTGCCAGAGTGGGGCTTCGCGGTCGGCACCCCGCCGACCAGTCGCTATCCTGACCCCTACGAGGAAAGCCGGTGGTCAAGAAAGCTTCGTCCTTTGCCGCCCTCGGCGGTTTGGTGTACTCCACCGACAGCGGCCGGCACTGCCCGGAATGCCGCCAGCCCCTCGATGCCTGCATCTGCAAGCAAGCCACTGTGCCTGCTGGCGACGGCATTGCCCGCGTGCGCCGGGAAACCAAGGGCCGTGGCGGCAAGACCGTCACCACCGTCAGCGGCGTGCCGCTGGCCGAAGACGCCCTGAAGGAGCTGGCCAGCGCGTTGAAACGCCGCTGTGGAACCGGTGGAGCACTGAAGGACGGCGTGATCGAGATCCAGGGCGACCACGTGGACCTGTTGCTTGAAGAACTCGCCAAGCGCGGCTTCAAGGCCAAGAAATCCGGCGGCTGAGCCACGGCTTTCTAAACTGACTGCGGGAAAACGCGGTCAACACTCCAACGTCATACGACCGAATTAACCTGTCCAAGCCCGCCCGGCACGATCCGGCGGGCCTGGCACTTTTCTATCCCACAGGGGGAAACCGATGTCTGCACGACGCACGCGCAAGGACGATGGCACCAGCTGGACCGTGGCCGACAGTCGCAGTGTCTATGGCATTCGCCACTGGGGCGCCGGCTTTTTCGCGATCAACGAAGCCGGCCGCGTCGAAGTTCGCCCGCGCGGCCCGCAGAGCGCGCCGTTCGACCTCTTCGAGCAAGTCGACAAGTTGCGCGAGGCGGGGCTCAGCCTGCCGCTGCTGGTGCGCTTCCCGGACATCCTGCAAGAGCGTGTGCGCCAGCTGACCGGCGCCTTCGACGCCAATATCGAACGCCTGGAATACCAGAGTCGCTACACCGCCCTGTACCCGATCAAGGTCAACCAGCAGGAGGCGGTGGTGGAAAACATCATCGCCACCCAGAACGTCTCCATCGGCCTGGAAGCCGGCTCCAAGCCCGAGCTGCTGGCGGTGCTGGCGCTGGCGCCCAAGGGCGGCACCATCGTCTGCAACGGCTACAAGGACCGCGAGTTCATTCGCCTGGCGCTGATGGGCCAGAAGCTCGGCCACAACGTCTTCATCGTCATCGAGAAGGAAGCCGAGGTCCAATTCGTCATCGACATCGCCGCTGAGCTCAAGGTAGCGCCGCAGGTGGGCCTGCGTGTGCGCCTGTCGTCCCTGGCCTCGTCCAAGTGGGCCGATACCGGCGGCGAAAAGTCCAAGTTCGGCCTGTCCGCCGCGCAGATCCTCTCGGTAGTCGAGCGCTTCCGCAAGGCCGGCCTGGACCAGGGCGTGCGCCTGTTGCACTTCCACATGGGCTCGCAGATCGCCAACCTGGCCGACTACCAGCACGGCTTCAAGGAAGCCATCCGCTACTACGCCGAACTGCGCAGCCTCGGCCTGCCGGTGGACCACATCGACGTCGGCGGCGGCCTGGGTGTGGACTACGACGGCACCCACTCGCGCAACGCCAGCTCGATCAACTACGACATGGACGACTATGCCGGCGTGGTGGTGGGCATGCTCAAGGAGTTCTGCGACGCCCAGGGCCTGCCGCACCCGCACATCTTCTCCGAGAGCGGCCGCGCCATGACCGCGCACCACGCCGTGCTGGTGATGCAGGTTACCGACGTCGAGCGCCACAACGACGAAGTGCCGAAGATCGCCAACATCGAGGAGCTGCCCGAGGCCGTTCGCTGGCTCGCCGAGCTGCTGGGCCCGACCGATGCCGAGATGGTCACCGAAACCTACTGGCGCGCCACCCACTACATGGGCGATGTTGCAGCGCAGTACGCCGAAGGCAAGCTGACCCTGGCCGAGAAGGCCCTGGCCGAGCAGACCTACTTCGCCATCTGCCGCCGCCTGCACAACCAGCTCAAGGCGCGCCAGCGCTCGCACCGGCAGGTGCTCGACGAGCTGAATGACAAGCTGGCGGAGAAGTACATCTGCAACTTCTCGGTGTTCCAGAGCCTGCCGGACACCTGGGCCATCGACCAGGTGCTGCCGATCATCCCGCTGCACCGCCTGGACGAAGAACCGCTGCGCCGCGCCGTGCTGCAGGACCTGACCTGCGACTCCGACGGCAAGATCAACCAGTACGTCGACGAGCAGAGCATCGAGACCAGCATGCCCGTGCATGAGGTGCGCGAGGGCGAGGACTATCTGCTGGGCGTGTTCCTGGTGGGCGCCTACCAGGAAATTCTCGGCGACATGCACAACCTGTTCGGCGACACCGACTCGGTGAACGTCTACCAGCGCGAGGATGGCAGCGTGTACCACGCCGGCATCGAGACCCACGACACCATCGAAGACATGCTGCGCTATGTGCACCTGTCACCCGAAGAACTGATGGCGCACTACCGCGACAAGGTCTCCAGCGCCAAGCTGAGCCCGCGCGAGCGCACGCAGTACGTCGACGCGCTGCGCCTGGGGCTGACTCGCTCCTCCTACCTGTCGTCCTGATCGTTCAGGTGATCGAAGAAGCCCGGCCCCGCGCCGGGCTTTTTCTTCATGGGCCGCAAAGCGGCCCCGTAGGTTGGCGCTGAGAGAAGCGAAGCCCAACATTTCGGCTAGCGCCCGCGGCTCGTTGTGTCTCGCAGGCTCGGCACCAACCTACCAACGACCCGACCAACCCCCTGGCAAAATCTCCCGTCCGGCGCTTTCATTTCCGCCAGTCCTTTTCACTCTGTCGGGAGCTTCCCCCCATGCCACGCGTCCTTCTGATCGAATGCAGCCCCAACGACCAGGCCTCGCCCGGCGGCCAGCTGGCGCGGGAAATGGCCCGGCGTATCCACCCGAAAGCCGAAGTGACAGTGCGCAACCTGGTGCGCGACCCGCTGCCGCCGCTCTGCGCGGGCTATGCCGAGGCGGTGGTGGGCAAGTCCAACTGCGAGGAGGAGGCCTTCCTCCTCTCCGAGCAGCTGATCGGAGAGCTGGAGGCAAGCCAGTACCTGCTGATCTCCACCCCCATGCACAACTACATGGTGCCGGCGGCACTGAAGCTCTGGCTGGACTATGTGGTGCGCATCCGCCGCACCTTCGAGATCCACGATGGCCAGCGCATCGGGCTGCTGGAGGATCGGCCCACCTTCGTGGTGCTGAGTTCCGGCGGGCATTACCTGGGGGCCAAGGCCAAGCAGATGGACTTCCTCTCCCCGTACCTGCGCCACGTGCTGGGCATCATCGGCCTGCACCATGTGGAGTACATCCACCTGCAGGGTTTGGCCGGTGGTGAGGTGGCGGTGGCCACCGCCCTGCAGCAGGCACGGGAGCGACTGTCCTTCAACCCGGTGTTCGCTCCCGAACCCTTCCCCGACGTGCAGCTGTAGATTGGGCCGGGCGGCGTTCCGTTGAGCTACGCAAAGCCCAACGGCGCCGGCTCAGCTCCCGATCACTCCGAAGCCCCGCGCCATCAGCGCCGCCAGCAGCGGCATGATCAGCACCAGCAGCAGTTCCAGGCGGATGGTCATGATCACCAGTTTCGCCTTGCGCGTGCCCAGCATCGGTACCACCCCGGCCTTCAGGTCGTTGCGCCAGTTGAGGAAGACGAAGGTGGGGTAGCTGGAAAGCGCGGCGATCAGCACGAACAGCCCCATCTTGGCGTGGAACACCGAGTTGTGCAGGTAGTAGTCCACCCCCTTGCCGTACCAGAACACCCGCGCCAGGCCGGTGACCAGTACCGCACCCGCGCTGAGGCCGTAGGCCATGTCGATGCGCACCAGGCTGCGGGCGCGTTCCAGGTCCAGCGGCAGCTTGAACAGGCGGTGCTCGAGGGTGAGCAGGGCGAAGAGCACGAAGATCGAGAGGAAATGCAGGTACGCGGCGACGGCTTGTCCCATGGGAACTCCTTCAGGTCATCAGGTCGGTTGTGGTTATGGTCATCCTTGCCGGGGCTGCGCTCGCCGCGCTTGCGGCCGGTCTGCCCGGCATCGCATTACATTCGCTCCGCTCCTTGTGCGTGCGTGCCGGTGAACCAGGCATCGCGCTTGCCCAGGCGCCAGGCCAGGCTGCCCAGGCTGATCCCGCGCAACAGCATGAACGCGAGGAAGGCCAGCCAGAGTCCGTGGTTGCCGAGAAACTGTAGCCCCCATCCCAGCGGCAGGCTAAGCGCTACCGCCACCAGCATGGCGTTGCGCATCTCCCGGGCGCGGGTGGCGCCGATGAAGAGGCCGTCCAGCAGGTAGCTCCAGACAGCCACCAGGGGCAGTGCTGCCAGGTAGGGCAGGTAGCGGTGGGCTACCGCGCGCACCTCAGCGATATCGCTCTGCAGGTCGATGAACAGCCCGCCGCCGACCAGGAAGAACAGCGCGAAGACCAGGCTCGCCAGCAGTGACCAGCCTCCGGCCACCAGCAGCGCGCGGCGCAGGCCGGCGCGGTCCTGAGCTCCGATGGCGTGGCCGCACAGGGCCTCCACCGCGTGGGCCAGCCCGTCCAGGGCGTAGGCCGTCACCAGCAGGCCATTGAGCAACAGGGCGTTGGCCGCCACCGTGGCATCGCCCAGGCGGGTGCCCTGCACCGTGAGCAGAAAAAACACCAGTTGCAGCGCCAGGGAGCGGATGAAGATGTCGCGGTTCACCGCCAGCAGCGGACGCCAACTGCTCCAGCGGGACAGCGCTCGCGGTGCGATCCGCCCCGGATGGCGTCGCAGCGCGCCTCGGGTCAGCGCCAGGCCGATCAGGGCGCCGCACCACTCGGCCACCACGGCCGCCTTGGCGGCGCCGGCCACGTCCCAGTCCAGCCCCAGCACGAACCAAAGCGCCAGGGCGATGTTGGCCAGGTTGGTGGCCAGCAGGATCGCCAGCGGCGCGCGGGCGTTCTGTGTACCGAGGAACCAGCCCACCAGCGCGTAGTTGGCCAGCGCTGCCGGCAGGCCCAGCAGGCGCAGGTGGAAGAACTCGCGGGTCATCTGGTCCAACTCCGCAGAGGGCGCCATCAGCGCCAGGGCGAAGTCGCTGAAGGGGATCGCCAGCAGGCCCAGCAGCAACGCCAGCATCACTGCCAACCCCAGGCCCTGCAGCAGCACCTGGCGCAACGCGCCGCCATCGGCGCGCCCGGCGGCCTGGGCGGCAAAACCGGTAGTGCCCATGCGCAGGAAACCGAGCACGCCGATCATCAGGGCGTAGAGGGTGCTGCCCACCGCCACCGCGCCCAGCTGGTGGGCGTGGGGCAAGTGGCCGACCACAGTGCTGTCCACCAGCGCCACCAAGGGCACGGAAATATTCGAAAGGATCATCGGTGCGGCCAGTGCCCAGACCCGTCGATGGGTAGGGGCATGCTGCCAGGCATCGCGAAACAGGCTCATGCATCGGCTCCGGAATGGCTGCGCAGTATAGCGGTGCCAAGGCTTTCGTCTGCCGACTGGAGGGCCTTTCCGGGGCAGCAGCCTGGATTGAGCCGGCGATGCCCATCAGCGGGACTGCCGAAAACAATGGGAATCGCTTCGCTCGCCCCATCCTTGTATCTCTCCAGGGCAATGAGGTTAGCTACCTCACTGCCCAGGGCCGGGAAAGCCGTTCCCATCCTGAGAGCTCGACTCTGTTTCGTAGATTGTGCTCCCGGCCCTCTTCTCCAACTCCTGAATGGTATCCAAGCCCCTCCACCGGAGTGAGGCTGCATGAACAAGGCAAGGATCGAGAGATGGCGGTTATTGGAATCGATGTCAGCAAGCAAAAGCTCGACTGTCTGTGGTTACGCGACCCGGACAGTCTGAAGGTCAAGACCAAGGTATTTACCAATCAAGTAGACGGCTTTGCCGCCTTGATCGAGTGGTGCTGCACCCACAGTGGCGTTGCCGCCGGGGAACTGAAGGTGTTCCTTGAGGCCACCGGGGTCTACCACGAATCCTTGGCGTATTACCTGCACGACCGTGGCGTTCAGGTCTTCGTCCTGAACCCGGCGCAAGTCCGCGAATATGCGCGCAGCCTGGGTATTCGCGGTAAGACGGACAAGCAGGACAGCCTGGTGCTCGCCCGTTTTGGCGCGACCCAAAAGGCCCGACGCTGGTTGCCGGAGGCGCGGGAGATCCGCGAGCTGAAAGCGATGATCGTGCGGTATGAGGCGTTGCAGGAGGACCTCCAGCGCGAACTGAACCGGCGGGAAAAAGCCGAGGTCAGTCAGGCCAGCCTCAGCGTAGTGGCCTCCATCGATACGATGCTCAGTGCCCTGCGTCAGGAGGCCGAACGCCTGAAGCAGGAGATCGACGACCACATCGACCGGCACGACCAGCTCAAACGCAACCGGGAGCTGCTGCGGAGCATCCAGGGCATCGGGGATGTCCTTTCCCGCCACCTGCTGGCGTTTCTGCACAGCCGCGACTTTGGCTGTGCCCGACAATGCGCGGCCTATGCGGGCCTGGTTCCACGCCCCTGGGACTCGGGGACGTCGGTAAAAGGCAAACCACGCTTGACCAAAGCGGGGCAGCCTCGGCTGCGGGCCAAGCTCTACATGGGGGCCATTGTGGCCAAACAGCACAATCCCACGGTCAAAGCGCTTTACCAGCGTCTGCTGGCACGCGGGAAAGCCAAGATGAGCGCCCTGGGCGCGGCCATGCGCAAGCTGCTGCAGATTGCCTATGGTGTGCTCAAGACGCAGACACCCTATCAG
>NZ_SSOJ01000001.1 GCF_029871205.1 Pseudomonas sp. BN417
CATGTCGCCGTCGTCGGCAATGGCGCTGACCGTGCCGTAATCGGCGACGCGCTGGCCTTCCTCGGCCTGGTAGGCGAAGTACTGGGGCACGCGGTTCCAGCGCCACTCATAGGAAATCAGCGAGGTGGAATACCAGAGCCCGTAGACCAGCATGAACAGGATCACACCTGTCAGCAGGTGCCAGGGCAACTGGCCGGCTCGTTTTGAACCTGCCCCTGCGGGGCCCTTGGCCAGCGCTTGCCAGGGCAGTTGGAGTTTTTTTTGCGTATTCATGGAGAGTTCTCGGCCTCAGGCTTCAAGCGTGCAATCGGCTGGGCGGGCCGGTCACCCGGCCCAGTCGATCGTTGTGTCTCTTATTCCATTTCCTTGAGCCAGTCCGTGCTCTTGAACCACTTGGCATGAATGCGCGCATAGCTGCCGTCTTCCTTGGCCTGGCGCAGGTAGTTGTTGATCCAGTTGAGGCTGTCGTAGTCGGCTTTCTTCAGGCCGAAGGCCAGGGGTTCGTAGGTGAAGGGCTCTTCGAGGAATGCCAGCTTGCCGGCGCCGGCCTTGTTCACCGCCACCACGTTGTAGGGCGCGTCGTAGATGAAGGCATCGGCCTTGCCGTTGACCACGTCCATCACCGCTTCCTGCTCGTTGTCGAAGCCGTGGTACTGGGCCTTGGCGATCAGCTTCTTGGCGACCATTTCGCCGGTGGTGCCGATCTTCGAGGTGATGCGGTACTTGCCATCGTTCAGGTCCTTGTAGGACTTG
>NZ_SSOJ01000003.1 GCF_029871205.1 Pseudomonas sp. BN417
CATGTCGCCGTCGTCGGCAATGGCGCTGACCGTGCCGTAATCGGCGACGCGCTGGCCTTCCTCTGCCTGGTAGGCGAAGTACTGGGGCACGCGGTTCCAGCGCCATTCGTAGGAAATCAGCGAAGTGGAGTACCAGAGGCCGTAGGCAATAACGACCAGGATCACGCCGGTCAGAACATGCCAGGGCCAGTTACGGCGATGTTTTCTCGTCACGGTAAATCTCGCTCATGGCGATTCATGAAAGACAAAAGGCAGGCCCGACCTCGTGAGCCGGGACCTGCCGCTTGCAGCTCGACGCTTGGCGCCGCCCTTATTCCATCTCTTTCAGCCAGTCGGTCTTCTTGAACCACTTGGCATGGATGCGATCGTAGGTGCCGTCCTGCTTGATCTGGTGCAGGTAGTTGTTGATCCAGTTGAGGCTGTCGTAATCGCCCTTCTTCAGGCCGAAGGACAGGGGCTCGTAGGTGAAGGGCTCTTCCAGGAACACCAGCTTGCCGGCGCCGGCCTTGTTCACCGCCACGACGTTGTACGGAGCGTCGTAGATGAAGGCGTCGGCCTTGCCGTTGACCACGTCCATCACCGCTTCCTGCTCGTTGTCGAAGCCATGGTACTGGGCCTTGGCGATCAGCTTCTTGGCGACCATCTCACCGGTGGTGCCGATCTTCGAGGTGATGCGGTACTTGCCATCGTTCAGGTCCTTGTAGGACTTG
>NZ_SSOJ01000004.1 GCF_029871205.1 Pseudomonas sp. BN417
GGCCCATATAGAGTGAGGCACGGTAACGTGAGACTCTGTCCGGCTTTTGTGGGCAGCGCCAGGTGACTGACTCGCGCATGATTTGCCGTGCTTCCTCTGGGATTTCCACCCAAGCGCGGTAGGTCTGCGGTTCGACGATGGACTGCCAGCGCACGTAGATGCGCTGGGGCAGGTCGGCGCCGACCACCGCGATTCCGCTGGGTCCTGCTCCTCCGTCCCATCCGCGTGCGGCCTCGGTGCCATCCTCCGGTTCATCGCCGGCGGCTGAGCCACCGCCGGTATTTCGGAACAGACGGCCGCGGATATCGATCACTGCGCTGTCCTCGACCCACACCTTCATATAGGCAGGATGGACGAAACCCAGGCTCCACCAGGGATTGTGATCATCTTGGGCACCAGACAGCGGGTCCATGGGCTGGCAGCCGCTGACCAGCAGCAGGCCCAGCAGGGCAAGCAGACGCTTCATCACCAGCTCCCATAGGGGATGCCGAACTGTTCGATATAGCGCTTGGCCTTTTCGCTGGGCTTGTAGGCATAGCGTCCTTCGTTACGTCCCTGGTCCGGCCCCAGCGGCTCCACCTCGGCTTGGGCGCGGGCGACCTTGACCAGTTTGGAGCAGCGATCACGGACCCAGACCTGGATGATGCCGCCCGGGGCCAGGCCCATATAGAGTGAGGCACGGTAACGTGAGACTCTGTCCGGCTTTT
>NZ_SSOJ01000002.1 GCF_029871205.1 Pseudomonas sp. BN417
AGCCCTTGCCGTGGAGCTGGTCCAGCAGGGCTTCGAATTCGTCGTCGGTGATGTTGTCGCCGCCAACGGGCGCAGGCGCCGACGGCGCGACCGGCGCAGCAGGCGTACTGGCGGGGGCATCCAGCGCACCGCCGAACTTGCCCTTGCCATGCAACTGGTCGAGCAGGTCCTCGAACTCGTCGTCGCTGATCTCGTCGCCGGCGCCCGCAATGGCCACGGCCGGGGCGCTGGCATGAGCGGCGACCGCGGTTTCCGGTTCCGTAGCGGCGACGAACTTGCCCTTGCCGTGCAGTTGGTCGAGGAGCGCTTCGAATTCGTCGTCGGTGATTTCGTCGGCAGCAGCGATGACGGGTTCGGCGGCGCCGCCGACGTTATCGCCCAGGGCGTCCAGCAGCGCTTCGAACTCGCTGTCGGTGATGTCGGCCGCGGCTGCGACAGCTGCCGGAGCAGTGATCACGGGCGCCACCGGGGTGGCCGGTGCGGCTGCGGGTTTGGCGCCGCCCGGCTCGGCCAGGCGCGCCAGTGCGGCGAGCAGCTCGGGCGTGGCGGGCGTCGGCTCGGCACGCTCGCGCACTTCGCGGAACATTTCGTTGACCGTGTCCAGGGCCTGCAGCACCACGTCCATCAGCTCGGCATCCACGCGGCGTTCGCCCTTGCGCAGGATGTCGAAGACGTTCTCGGCGATATGGCAGCACTCCACCAGGGCGTTGAGCTGGAGGAAGCCAGCGCCACCCTTCACGGTGTGGAATCCACGGAAAATCGCGTTGAGCAGGTCCATGTCGTCCGGGCGGCTTTCCAGCTCGACCAGCTGCTCGGACAATTGCTCCAGAATCTCGCCGGCCTCTACCAGGAAGTCCTGGAGGATTTCTTCATCGGCGTCGAAGCTCATATGAGCGCTCCCTAGAAACCAAGGCTGGATAGCAGATCGTCGACATCGTCCTGTCCGGACACCACGTCTTCCCGTATATCGGCATGGATCTGCGGACCTTCACCCCTGGAAGGACTTTTTTGTTGTTCTTGCTCGGCACGCAGCGCGGCATGGTCGTGCTCGATGCCGGCATAGCGGTCCACCTGGCTGGCCATCAGCACCAGCTTGACCAGGTTGCTCTCCACCTCGGTGACCAATTGGGTGACGCGCTTGATCACCTGGCCGGTGAGGTCCTGGTAGTCCTGGGCCAGCAGGATGTCATTGAGCTTGCCGGACAGCGCATCGGAGTCGCGCTGACTGCGGGCGAGGAACTGCTCGATGCGGCGCGCCAGGACACGGAAGCCATCCGCGCCGATTTCCCGGCGCATGAAGCGTCCCCACTCCTCGCCCAGCTGCTGGGCCTCGTCGCTCAAACCACCGAGCAGCGGCACGCTCTCCTCCACCAGGTCCATGGTGCGGTTGGCGGCCTTCTCGGTCATCTGCACCACGTAGGAAAGCCGGTCGGTCGCGTCGGCGATCTGCGACATCTCCTGGGCATGGGGCAGGTGCGGGTCGATCTGGAAGTTGACGATGGCGTTGTGCAGTTCGCGGGTGAGCTTGCCGACTTCCTGGTACAGGCCGCGGTCGCGGACGTGATTGAGTTCGTGGATGAGTTGCACGGCGTCGGTGAATTTGCCCTTCTCCAGGCTGTCCACCAGTTCCCGCGCACGGACTTTCAGGGTCGACTCGAAGTCTCCCAGCAGGGTTTCGTTATGGTCCATGGTGCCCTCGCGGCCGACATCAGCCGTTGACCCGCTCGAAGATCTTCTCGATTTTTTCTTTCAGGACCTGGGCGGTGAAAGGCTTGACCACATAGCCGTTCACACCGGCCTGGGCCGCTTCGATGATCTGGTCGCGCTTGGCCTCGGCGGTCACCATCAGGACCGGCAGGTGCTTCAGGCGCTCGTCGGCGCGCACGGCGCGCAGCAGGTCGATGCCGGTCATGCCGGGCATGTTCCAGTCGGTCACGAGGAAGTCGAAGTTGCCGCTGTGCAGCATCGGCAGCGCCGTGGTGCCGTCATCGGCTTCGGCGGTATTGGTGAAACCCAAGTCGCGCAAGAGGTTCTTGATGATGCGTCTCATCGTCGAGAAATCGTCAACGATGAGGATTTTCATATTCTTGTCCAAGTCGACCTCCGTACAGTCTCAAACGCCCCTCTTGCCGGGTGCGCCGTTCAAATCTGGAATCGGTGTTGCCGTTCAGCGTGCGCGCCATTCACTCAGCCGGGCACGCAGACGGGCTGCGCACTGGCTGTGCAACTGGCTGACCCGCGATTCGCTGACCCCCAGCACTTCACCGATTTCCTTCAAGTTCAGTTCTTCGTCGTAGTACAGCGCCAACACCAGGCGCTCGCGCTCCGGCAGGTTCGCGATGGCGTCCGCCAGCGCGGCCTGGAAGCGTTCTTCTTCCAGATCATGGGAAGGTTCGAGTTGGGTGACACCGGCGTCCTCGTGCACCCCGCCGTGCTCGCCTTCCTGCAACAGGTCGTCGAAGCTGAACAGGCGGCTGCCCAAGGTGTCGCTCAGGATGCCGTAGTAGTCTTCGAGACTCAATTCAAGTTCGGCAGCAACCTCCTGATCTTTAGCGTCGCGTCCGGTTCTCGCCTCGATGGCGCGAATCGCGTCGCTCACCATGCGAGTGTTGCGGTGCACCGAACGCGGCGCCCAATCGCCCTTGCGGACTTCGTCGAGCATGGCGCCGCGGATGCGGATGCCGGCGTAGGTCTCGAAACTGGCACCTTTGCTGGAGTCGTACTTCTTCGAGGCTTCGAGCAGACCGATCATCCCGGACTGCATCAGGTCTTCCACCTGGACGCTGGCGGGCAAGCGCGCCAGCAGGTGGTAGGCGATGCGCTTGACCAGGGGGGCGTAGCGCTCGATCAGCTGATGCTGCGAATCCCTTGCCTGTGCCTTGCTGTACATACGCAGCCCCGTAGCGGGTGTCATACGGGAGTGTCCACGGACGGCTGCTTGACCAGCCGCTCGACGAAGAACTCCAGGTGGCCCCGCGGGTTGGCCGGCAGCGGCCAGCCGTCGACCTTCTGTGCGATGGCCTTGAAGGCCAGCGAGCACTTGGACCGCGGGAAGGCTTCATAGACCGCGCGCTGTTTCTGCACGGCCTTGCGCACCGACTCGTCGTAGGGGACGGCGCCAACGTACTGCAGGGCGACGTCGAGGAAGCGGTCAGTGACCTTGGTCAGCTTGGCGAAGAGGTTGCGACCTTCCTGCGGGCTGTGGGCCATGTTGGCCAGCACGCGGAAGCGATTCATGCCGTAATCGCGGTTGAGCAACTTGATCAACGCGTAGGCGTCGGTGATGGAGGTCGGTTCGTCGCAGACCACCACAATCACTTCCTGGGCCGCGCGGACGAAGCTCACCACCGAATCGCCGATGCCGGCGGCGGTATCGATCACCAGCACGTCGAGGTTGTCGCTGATTTCGCTGAAGGCCTGGATCAGGCCGGCGTGTTGCATGGACGAGAGGTGCACCATGCTCTGGGTGCCGGAGGCCGCCGGGACGATGCGGATGCCGCCCGGCCCCTGCAACAGCACGTCGCGCAGGTCGCATTCGCCATTGATCACATCGGCCAGGGTGCGCTTGGCGGTGAGGCCGAGCAGGACGTCGACGTTGGCCAGGCCGAGGTCGGCGTCGAGCAACATGACGCGGCGACCGAGATCGGCCAGGGCCAGCGAAAGGTTCACCGACACATTGGTCTTGCCGACGCCGCCCTTGCCGCCGGTCACCGCGATCACCTGTACGGGATGCATACTTCCCATTTCAAATACCTTGTCTTAGGTCGACTGGGCCACTTGGCTGTCTGGCACCGTCCATCCGGGACGGCTCGAAATTCTTCAACCGGCGCGCCGCGCCGGATTCTGGTAAAGCCCGGCGAACAGGTCGGCCATGGCTTCCTCGCTCGGGTCTTCCGGCGCCTGGAGGCTGACCGCCCGGCTCACCAGCTGGTGGCTGCGGGGAACCTGCAGATCATCCGGAATTCGCGGCCCGTCGGCCAGATAGGCTACCGGCAGATGCTGGCCGATAGCCAGCCCCAAAACCTCGCCCAGGCTGGCCGCCTCGTCCGCCTTGGTAATGATGCAGCCGGACAGGCCGCAACGCTTGTAGCTGTGATAGGCCGCCTTGAGCACCTGGCTCTGGCTGGTGGCGGCCATCACCAGGTAATTCTTCGCATTTATCGCCCGGCTGGCCAGGGCTTCGAGCTGCATGGCCAGGGCCGGGTCGTTGGCCGGCAGGCCCGCGGTATCGATCAGCACCACGCGCTTGCGCGCCAGCGGCGCCAGGGCCTGGGTCAGGGACTGGCCAGGATCGACCAGGGTGACCGGCACGTTGAGGATGCGGCCGAGGGTCTTGAGCTGCTCCTGGGCACCGATGCGGAAGGCATCCATGCTCACCAGGGCGACGCTCTGGGCGCCGTACTTGAGCACATAGCGCGCGGCCAGCTTGGCCAGGGTGGTGGTCTTGCCCATGCCGGCCGGGCCGACCAGGGCGATCACCCCGCCCTCTTCCAGCGGCTCCTGCTGCGGCGTGCGGATGGCGTGGGCCAGGTGCGCCAGCAGCATGCGCCAGGCCTGGCGCGGCTCCTTGACGTTGGCGACCTTGTCCAGCAGGACGCGGCCCAGTTCGGCCGACAGGCCCATGCGCTGCAGGCGGCGCCAGAGGCTGGCCTGCTGCGGACGGCGGCTCTGCATCTGGCCCCAGGCGATGGAACCCAGCTGCACTTCGATCAGTTCGCGCAGGCCGCTCAGCTCGAAGCGCATGGCGTCCAGCGCGGCCTGGTCCACCGCGGCGGGCTTCGGCGCGCCGACCGGTTCCACCACCGGCCGGGCGGCCGGGCGTGGCCGGCTCAGGGCCACTTCGAGGGCAGACTCCGGCAGCTCCGACTCGACGGCGGTCAGCGGCTCGCCGGCGAATAATTGGCGGTCCTTGCCGGCATCGGCCTGGGCGCGCGTGGCCAGATCGGCCTGGGCCTGGAGGATGCGCGTCTGGGTTTTGCGCAGTTCGGCTTCCAGAGCCGGGTTGGGCTTGCTCGGCGCCGGGGCAGGCAGCGGGTAGTCCAGCGCGGCGGTCAGCTCGACACCGCCGGCGACCCGGCGGTTGCCGATGATCGCGGCGTCGGCGCCCAGTTCATCACGCACCAGCTTCATGGCTTGACGCATATCGGCGGCGAAGAAACGTTTGACCTGCATGGGCCTTGACCTCGGTTAGTTCTGCCCCACAGTCGCGACTATGGTGACCTGCTTGTTGTCCGGTATTTCCTGGTACGCCAGTACGTGCATGGTCGGCACGGCGAGCCTTGCGAAGCGCGACATCATCGCCCGGATCGGCCCGGCCACCAGCAGGATCGCCTGCTTGCCGAGCATTTCCTGGCGCTGCGCCGCCTCCACCAGGGAACGTTGTAACTTCTCGGCCATTCCGGGTTCGAGGAGAACGCCATCATCCGAACCCTGTCCGGCCTTCTGCAGGCTATTGAGCAATATCTGTTCCAACCTGGGTTCCAGGGTAATTACAGGCACCTCCGGCTCTAGTCCCACAATGCTTTGCACGATTGCACGGGACAGCGAGACGCGCACCGCCGCCACCAGCGCGGCGGGATCTTGACTCTTGGGCGCGACATTGGCGATGGCCTCGGCGATGGTACGGATATCGCGCACCGGCACCTGCTCCTGCAGCAGCGCCTGGAGCACCTTGAGCAGGGTGGACAGCGAGACCATGCCCGGCACCAGCTCCTCGGCCAGGCGCGGCGAGCTTTTGGCCAGCAATTGCATGAGCTGCTGCACTTCCTCGTGGCCGAGCAGCTCGTGGGCGTGCTTGTGCAGCACCTGGTTGAGGTGAGTGGCGACCACGGTGCTGGCATCCACCACCGTGTAGCCGAGGGATTGCGCCTGGTCGCGCTGGCTGGCGTCGATCCACACCGCCTCCAGGCCGAACGCCGGATCCTTGGCGGCGATGCCATTGAGGGTGCCGAACACCTGGCCGGGGTTGATCGCCAGTTCGCGGTCCGGGTAGACCTCCGCCTCGGCCACGCTGACGCCCATCAAGGTCAGGCGGTAGGCATTGGGCAACAGGTCGAGGTTGTCGCGGATATGCACCGACGGCATCAGGAAGCCCATCTCCTGGGACAACTTCTTGCGCACGCCCTTGATCCGCGCCAGCAGCTGGCCGCCCTGGTTGCGGTCCACCAGCGGGATCAGCCGGTAGCCCACCTCCAGGCCCACCAGGTCCACCGGGGTCACGTCGTCCCAGCCCAGCTCCTTGGTTTCCTGGGCGCGCTGGGCCGGCAGCAGCTCCTGCTGGCGCTTCTCTTCCTGGACCGCCTCGTCCTTGACCTTCTTCTGCTTCTGCCAGATCCACCAGGCGCCGCCGGCGGCCACCAGGCCGAGGCCGACGAAGGACACGTGCGGCATGCCCGGCACCAGGCCCATGGCAATGAGGATCGCGGCGGACACCGCCAGCGCCTTGGGCGAGGCGAACATCTGGCGATTGACCTGCTGGCCCATGTCCTCGGAGCTGGACACCCGGGTGACCATGATCGCCGCCGCGGTGGACAGCAGCAGCGAGGGAATCTGCGCCACCAGGCCGTCGCCGATGGTCAGCAGGGAGTAGATGCGCCCGGCGTCGCCGAAGCTCATGCCGTGCTGCAGCATGCCGATGGCCATGCCGCCGATCAGGTTGATGAAGAGGATCAGCAGGCCGGCGATGGCATCGCCGCGGACGAACTTGCTGGCACCGTCCATGGAGCCGTAGAAGTCGGCTTCCTGGGACACCTCGGTACGACGCTTCTTGGCTTCCGGCTGGTCGATCAGGCCGGCGTTGAGGTCGGCGTCGATGGCCATCTGCTTGCCCGGCATGGCGTCCAGGGTGAAGCGCGCGCTCACCTCGGAGATACGCCCGGCGCCCTTGGTGACCACCACGAAGTTGATGATCATCAGGATCGCGAAGACCACGATGCCGACCACGTAGTTACCACCCACCACCACGTCGCCGAAGGCCTGGATCACCTTGCCCGCGGCGTCGTGGCCATCCTGGCCGTGAAGCAGCACCACGCGGGTGGAGGCCACGTTCAGCGCCAGGCGCAGCAGGGTGGCCACCAGCAGGATGGTGGGAAAGACGGCGAAGTCGAGCGGGCGCATGGCGTAGACGCAGACCAGCAGCACGACGATGGACAGGGCGATGTTGAAGGTGAAGAAAACGTCCAGCAGGAACGGCGGTACCGGCAGCGTCATCATGCCCAGCATCACCAGCACCAGCAGCGGCACCCCGAGGTTGCCGCGCCCCATGCCCACCAGGTTGTTGCGGACATTGCCGATCAGTTGCGTACGATCCACTGTTGCTCCCCCACCCCTTGCACGGATTGGCGCTCCGCCCATCCAATCTTTTGACGCGCGAACGCGGCGTCAGCCCCTTAGTGCAAGAAGCCTTCCAACTTCGTTAAGGGATTGATTCGGGGAGGAAAACCTGTGGGGGCGAATTCATTCGCAAAGGGCAGCGAAGCTGCCCCATCGGACTCTGCAGGGCAGGCCTTCGGCCTGCTTAGCGAATGAATTCGCCCCCACAAGAGAACCCGCCCGGAATAACCATCACTCATCCCGGCGCAATTCCGGCGGGATCGGCAGGTCGTGCAACGGCGCCGGGCGTTTGCCGCGGCCGGCGCGGAACTGCTTGAGCTGGTAGACGTAGGCCAGCACCTGGGCCACCGCCAGGTAGAGGCCGGCGGGGATTTCCTGGTCCAGCTCGGTGGAGTAGTAGACCGCCCGCGCCAGGGCCGGGGATTCCAGCACGGTCACCTGGTTCTCCTGGCCGATCTCGCGGATCTTCAGCGCGGTGAAATCGCTACCCTTGGCCAGCAGCAGCGGCGCCCCGCCCTTCTCGGCGTCGTACTTCAGCGCCACGGCGAAGTGGGTCGGGTTGGTGATGATCACGTCGGCCTGGGGCACGGCGGCCATCATGCGGCGCTCGGCCATTTCCCGCTGCAGGCGGCGAATACGCGACTTGACCTCGGGCTTGCCCTCGCTGTCCTTGTACTCGTCGCGCACTTCCTGCTTGGTCATCATCAGCTTCTGCTTGTTGTCCCAGAGCTGGAAAGGCACGTCCACGGCGGCGATCAGGATCAGCCCACAGGCTAGCCAGACCGCACTCCAGCCCACCACCTGGACGCTGTGCAGGATGGCCATGTCCAGCGGTTCGTGGGCAATGGCCAGCAGGTCGTCGCGGTCGGAATTGAGCACCAATAGGGCCACCAGCAGGATCACCGCGAACTTGGCCAGGGCCTTGAGCAGTTCCGCCAGGGAGTGCAGGGAGAACATCCGCTTGAGCCCGGACAGCGGATTCATCCGGCTGAACTTGGGCGCCATGGCCTCGGTGGAAAACAGCCAGCCGCCCAGGGAAATCGGACCGGCGATGGACACGATCAACAGCGTGATCAACAGCGGCAGCACCGCATCCAGTGCCATCCTGCCCGAGGCCAGCAGCCAGATGGCCATGCTGCGCTCGTCTATCAGTACGGCCCGCGACAGGTCGAAGTTGGACTGCATCATCTTCATCAGCATGTCCGCCATGCCGCCGCCCGTGGCCAGCACGCCACCGGCCCCGGCGAGGGTCACGGCGAGGGTATTGAGCTCGCGGGAACGGGCGATCTGGCCCTTGTCGCGGGCCTCCTGCAACCGTTTGCTTGTGGGCTCTTCGCTTTTGTCCGCCCCACTTTCACTTTCCGCCATGGCGCACCTCGGCGGCAGGCCCGGGCATCCGCCCGGGACGGGTAGAAAGCTTGTTCATCGCGCCCTCGCCAGATCGCGCAACAGTTGCAGGGCGTCAGTGGCCAGCACCTGGTACTGGGCGAGCACGTCGGCCAGGCCGATCCAGACGATCACCAGGCCCAGGGCCAGGGTCAGCGGGAAGCCGATGGAGAAGATGTTCAGCTGCGGCGCCGCGCGGGTCATCACGCCGAAGGCCAGGTTGACCACCAGCAGCGCGGTGATCGCCGGCAGCGCCAGCAGCAGCCCGGCGCCCATCACCCAACCGAGCTTGCCCGCCACCTCCCAGTACTGCGCCGTCAACAGGCCGCCGCCCACCGGCAGGGTGACGAAGCTTTCGGCCAGCACCTCGAACACCACCAGGTGGCCGTTCATGGCGAGGAACAGCAGGGTCACCAGCATCAGGTAGAACTGCCCGAGCACCGGTACCGAGACGCCGTTGGTGGGGTCGACCATGGAGGCGAAGCCCAGGCCCATCTGCATGGAGATGATCTGCCCCGCCACCACGAAGGCGTGGAAGAACAGCTGCAGGACGAAGCCGAGCAAGGCCCCCACCAGCACCTGTTCGCCCACCAGCAGCAGGGTGCGCAGGCTGATGGCGTCCACCTGCGGCATGGGCGGCAAGGTCGGCACCAGCACTATGGCAATGGCCAGGGCCAGGTACAGGCGCACCCGCAGCGGCACCAGCTGGGTGCCGATCACCGGCATGGTCATCAGCAACGCGGCGATGCGGAACAGCGGCAGCAGGAAACTGCCGACCCAGCCACCGATCTGCGCATCGCTGAGCTCGAGCATGGTCAGCCGATCAGCAAGGGGATGTTCTGATAGAGCGTCTGGATGTACTCCATCAGTTGGCGGGTCAGCCAGGGGCCGGCCCAGATCAGGGTGAGCAGCATCACGATGAGACGCGGCAGGAAGCTCAGGGTCTGTTCGTTGATCTGGGTGGCGGCCTGGAACATGGCCACGATCAGGCCCACCACCAGGCTCGGCACCACGAGGATGCCAACGATCAGGCAGGTCAGCCAGAGCGCCTCACGGAACAGGTCGACCGCAACTTCCGGGGTCATCGCAAGCCTCCTAGACGCCGCCGAAACTGCCGGCGAGGGTGCCGATGATCAACGCCCAGCCATCCACCAGGACGAACAGCATGATCTTGAACGGCAGCGAGATGATCAGCGGGGAGAGCATCATCATGCCCATGGCCATGAGTACGCTGGCCACCACCAGGTCGATGATCAGGAAGGGGATGAAGATCATGAAGCCGATCTGGAAGGCCGTTTTCAGCTCGGAGGTGACGAAGGCCGGGACCAGGATGGTCAGGGGCGTCGCGTCCGGGCTGGGGATGTCGGTGCGCTTGGACAGGCGCATGAACAGTTCCAGGTCGCTGGAGCGGGTCTGCGCGAGCATGAAATTCTTGATCGGCACTTCGGCCTTGGCCACCGCGTCCTGGGCCGACAGCTGTTCGTTGAGGTACGGCTGCAGGGCGTCGCGGTTCACCTGGTCGAACACCGGCGCCATGACGAACATCGTCAGGAACAGTGCCAGGCCGATGAGGATCTGGTTCGACGGCGTCTGCTGCAGGCCCAGCGCCTGACGCAGGATGGAGAAGACGATGATGATCCGGGTGAAGCTGGTCATCAGCATGACGAACGCCGGGATGAAGCTCAGCGCCGTCATGATCAGCAGGATCTGCAGGCTGACCGAGTATTCCTGCTGGCCTTCGGGGTTGGTGGAGAGGGTGATGGCCGGCACCGACAGCGGATTGTCGGCGCCGAGGGCCAAAGGCGCGGCCAGCGCCAGCAGCAGAGCGATGAGGAGGCGGTGCAGGGGCATCAATGCTTGTCCTTGCCGAGCAGATCCATCAGGCGTTGGGCGAATTCCGGGCTGGCGGCCTGCGCCTCGACCAGCTGCACCGGCTCCTTCAGCACATGCAGCGGGGCGATGCGCCCGGCACTGAGGCCCAGCAGTATCTGTTCGCCCCCCACCTGCACCAGCACCAGCCGATCACGCGGGCCCAGCGCCTGGGTGGCGACCAGCTGGATCACCTGGCCGCCGCGCGGCCCCAGCTGCTGAACCCGGCGCAACAGCCAGGCGAGCAGGAAGATAAGTCCCACCACCAGCAACAGGCCAAGGGCCAATTGCCCCAGTTGCGCAGCCATGCCAGTACTGGCCGGCGCCGGAGAAGGCGCGGCGGCGGCAACCGTCGCAGCGGGTTCGGCGGCGAAGCCGGCCAGGGGCAGCAGGAGCAGCCCCGCGAGAAAAAGTCGGCGCATGGTCTCAGCGCAGCTTCTTGATGCGTTCGCTCGGGCTGATCACATCGGTCAACCGGATGCCGAACTTCTCGTTGACCACCACCACCTCGCCATGGGCGATCAGGGTGCCGTTGACCAGTACGTCCAGCGGCTCGCCGGCCAGGCGGTCGAGTTCGATCACCGAGCCCTGGTTGAGCTGCAGCAGGTTGCGGATGGTGATGTCGGTATTGCCCACTTCCATGGAGATGGACACCGGGATATCCAGGATCACGTCCAGGTTCGGGCCGTCCAGGCTCACCGGGCCACTGGCCTTGGGTCCGCTGCCGAACTCTTCCATCGGCGCGCGCGGCGAGCTGGGGACGACGGCGCTGCCCTGATTCATCAGCGCGTCGATATCGTCCTGGCTGGCATCGCCGGCCTCGGCCAGGGCCGCAGCCCATTCATCGGCGAGGGCCTGCTCCTCGGGGGTGGTGGTGTCCATGTCGTTTGCCATCGGTTGACCTCGGCTGGCTCTGGATTCGTGGGTAGCGCGCAATCAGCGCTGGCGTTCGATGGGGTCGAGGATCTGCAGGGACAGGTTGCCCTTGTGCGATCCCAGCTTGGCCTTGAAGGCCGGCACGCCGTTGGCGCGCATGATCATGTGCTCGGGCATTTCCACCGGGATGATGTCGCCCGGCTGCATGTGCAGGATGTCCCGCAGCTTGAGCTGGCGGCGCACCACGGTGGCGGCCACCGGCACGCTGACGTCGAGGATGTCTTCGCGCAGGGCCTTGATCCAGCGCTCGTCCTGGTCGTCGACGTCGGACTGGAAGCCGGCGTCGAGCATCTCGCGGATCGGCTCGATCATCGAATAGGGCATGGTGACGTGCAGGTCGCCGCCACCGCCGTCCAGTTCGATGTGGAAAGTGGACACCACCACCACTTCGCTGGGGCTGACGATATTGGCCAGGGCCGGGTTCACTTCCGAGTTGATGTACTCGAAGTTCACGTCCATCACCGCTTGCCAGGCCTCGGCCAGGTCGACGAAGGCCTGGTCCAGCACCATGCGCACCACGCGCAGCTCGGTGGGGGTGAACTCGCGCCCCTCGATCTTGGCGTGGCGGCCATCGCCGCCGAAGAAATTATCCACCAGCTTGAACACCAGCTTGGCGTCGAGGATGAACAGCGCGGTGCCGCGCAGCGGCTTCATCTTCACCAGGTTGAGGCTGGTGGGCACGTAGAGCGAATGCACGTACTCGCCGAATTTCATCACTTGCACGCCGCCTACCGCCACGTCGGCCGAGCGGCGCAGCAGGTTGAACATGCTGATGCGGGTGTAGCGGGCGAAACGCTCGTTGATCATCTCCAGGGTCGGCATGCGCCCCCGGACGATGCGGTCCTGGCTGGTCAGGTCATAGCTTTTGACGCTGTTAGGGTCGGCATCGGTCTCGGTTTCCACCAGGCCATCGTCGACACCGTGGAGCAGCGCATCGATCTCGTCCTGGGACAGCAGGTCTTGAACAGCCATGGTCGTACCTTGCCTACTGCAATACGAAGTTGGTGAAAAGCACTTGTTCGACGGCCAGCGCGCCGGTCTCCTGCTTGGCCAGATCCTGCACGGTGGCGGTGGCCTGCTGGCGCAGCATCTCCTTGCCCACCGGAGTGACCAGGGTGTCGAAACTCTGACCGGAGAAGAGCATCACGAGCTTGTTGCGCAACACCGGCATATGCACCTTCAGCGCATCGAGCTGGGCCTGGTCGCGCGCCATCAGCGCAACGCTGACCTGCATGTAGCGCTGCCGGCCGTTCTGGCTGAAGTTGACCACGAAGGCTGGCGCCAGCTCCTGGTAGATTGCAGGCTGCCGAGTCGGTTCGGTGGTTGCGGCGGCTTCGTCCTTGGCGGGCTCGGCAGTCTTGTCTCCACGGCTGAGGAAGAACCAGGTAGCGCCCACCGACAGCGAGACCGCCAGCAGCAGCGCGGCCACCCCCAGGATGATGAGCTTCAGCTTGCCCCTGCCGCCTGCCAACGCCCCGCCCTCTGCCGGAGCCTTCGCTTCTTTCTTCGCCATGCCAATAATCCGTCACTGAGCGGGATAAGCCCGCCTTTCCAGGGGAATGAGCAAGTGTTATGCCAGCTCGCCGGCCAATCGGCGGCTCAGGCTTTTGCTTCCGGGGTGCGGATATACCAGTGTCGGTGGCGGCTGTCACGGGGCAGCTTGGGAGTGTGTAGGATCCAGGGCCATCCGCGCGCGAAAGTTGGCTCCGCTCACAGGGCTGACCCTGGAATTTCGCATTCAGGCGTAGAAATCCACCAACCCTCGCCCACCCGCACTGGCCGGACGAATCTCGCTGTGGCTCACGGAGATTTCCTCCTCGCCGCCCGCGCCGAAGTCGCCACGACCGCCGGCGGAACGGCGTTCGCCATCACCGCCCTGCCCTTGCCACCCCCGGCTCAGGGACTGGTCGGAGACGTTCACATCCAGCTGGTTCATGCCTTGCTGGGCGAACAGTTCACGCAAGCGGTGCATCTGCCCTTCCAGGGCATCGCGGACATTGGCGTGGGGACTGGCGAAGGTCACCTGGGTCTGGTCCTGGGTCATGTGCACACGCACCTCCAGGCGTCCCAGCTCTTGCGGATCGAGCTGGATTTCCGCGGACTTGAGGTTCTGGCTCGACAGCCACATCACCCGGTCCACCACCGCCTCGCTCCAGCCGCCCTGATTCATCGCCACCGACTGGCCGGGCACCAGGGCCGGTGCGCGCTGGACCTGGGCGGCCTGCAGGCCGATGGCCTGGCTCAAGGCACTGAGTCGGTTGGCCAGCAGTTCATTGCGTACTTCGCCCTTGTTTTCGCCAAGGCCAGCGGACGCTTCCACCGCGAACTCGGTAGATGACAGGGCATCGTCCAGCCTGCCTTCATCGGCTTCCAGCGGCTTGTCCACCAACGCCGCCAGGGCAGCGGAGAATTCCTGATCGAGGGTGGGCGCAGCCTGCGCCGAGGTCGCGTCCTGTAGTTGCCAGGCCGCAGCCGGGGTGGTCCGAGCGACCTGAACGCCCTGGTCCACCGCCGTCTTCACCGCCGGCGCGCCGCTGGACTGGCCCAGCTCTGGATCGAGAGAGACCTCGTTCAAGGCAACCTGGGCCGCGTTGCCCGCCTGCGGCGTGACGGGTGCAGCCAGCAGCGCTTCGCCAGCCCCGCCGAGTTCGGTCACTGCGCTGTCGGCCGCCGTGGTACCGGTCAGGGCCGGATCGGCCGGAGCCTCGTCGGCCGGCAGTTGTCCGGTCATCGCCATGACCAGCAGCGGGTCCATGGCGGGCTCGTCGGAGGCCCCCCCGGGCTCCCCTTCCTCGGCCGGCAAGGGCTTGCCGCTATCGGCAACGGCGGGCTGGCTGACGGCAGGATCAGCCGTCGAGGTGTCCGGGCTCGCCGCCTCGTCCGATCCGGTCCCGGACTGCCTGGCAGCCGCTTCATTGTGTTCGGTGGTCTTGGCCTGGCGTTCCTTCGCGTACATCCGGGCGAAGCTGGCAGCCTCGTCCCTGCTGGTTTCTACCGGTTTTTCCGGGGCTTTTGCGGCCGGTGCTTTCGGCTTCACTGCAGGCCTGGCCTGGAGAAGCAGATCGGGGGCAACGGGCATGGACACTCTCCGCTCGGGTTGGTTCGTTGCCCCTGAGGTAGCAAGGGACGGGCCAACATCCGGACGGCAGGAAGGCGACGGCGGTCAGCGCTTCTGGCCCTGGCGTTCTTCCTGCAGCAGGCTGCAGACAACGAGGAATTCCTCCTCGATCTGCCGGATCAGCGCGGGCGCATCGGCGAGCTGCTCGCGCCGGGCGATGTCTTCCAGCTGCTTGCACAGGCCGGACAGCACGGGCGCGCCCATGTTGCTGCAACTGCCCTTGAAGCTGTGGGCGGCCAGGCGCAGGGTCTGGCTGTCGGACGCTGCCAGCGCCTGCTGGATCTGCCGCAGACGCTCCACGGAATCCGCCAGAAAGGTATCCAGCAAGACAGTAAACTCATCCTCCATGACGTCCCGCAGGGCAGACAGCACAGAATGGTCGAGATGGATATCAGACAAAGCCGTCACTCCCTGTACTGAACATCCGAAAATTATGCCTTATTGGGCCAGCGGAATTCGACGTGTATGCCCTTGCCGTCCTTGGTCGGCTCGCAGCACGCGGTGAGCTTGCTGACCAGAGTCAGGCCCCGTCCGCAGAGGCTTTCCACATTCGGCCGGCGGACCAGCGCCTCCCTCAGGTCGAAGCCCTTGCCGCTGTCCTCCACATCGAGCAGCAGGCGCCCTCCCCGCCCTTCGGGAATGAGCTGGAAGTGAAAGCGCACATAACCGTCCTCCAGCCCGGCCAGGCGCTCGCTGCGCTCGCGGTAGTAGCGGGCGAAGCCCTCGGCGCTCCCCTTGAGGGAAGAGTCCAGCCCCAGCACGCCGTGTTCCAGCGCGTTGGAATAAAGCTCGGCGAGCACCGTGTAGAGTGCGCCGCCCTGGTCGCGCAGGCCCTGGACTTCGAGCAACAGCTGGAGCAGGAAAGGCAAGGGATTGAAGCGCTTCAAGGTCTGCGCACGAAACTCGAAGGTGGCCGACCAGTCCAGCGGGCTGGACTGGCCGCTATCGGTGAAGGCCAGTTTGGCGCGCTCGGTGACCTCGTCCAGCATGCGCACTTCGATCATGCTGACGTCGTCCTGGGCATGGCCGCGGAAGGCGCTGAGGGCCAGCTGGATTTCATCAAACAGCCGATCGCCGTCGCCATTGGCATCGAACACCGCATGCAGGCGCTCATCGCCGAAGACTTCGTCGCTGTCGTTGCGGGTTTCCAGCACACCGTCGGAAACCAGGAAGATCCGGTCATCGGTCTCGATCGGATACGCCTCGAAATGGGCGTTGAAGCTCGCCTGGTCGAGCACGCCCAGCGGCAGGTGGCGTGATACCAGTGGCACCAGTGCGCCGGTGTCGGCGCGGCGCAGGTAGCCATCGGGCAGGCCGCCGTTCCACACCTCGAGCATGCGCCGCTGGAAGCTCAGGTTGAGGAAGGTGGCGCAGCAGAACACCCCGATGGGCAGGATGCGCTTCAGTTTGGCATTCATCTCCCGGAGGATGTCCGCCATGGCGTAGCCCTTGGCGGTCATGCCGTAGAACACTTCGGCCAGGGGCATGGCGCCGATGGCGGCGGGCAGGCCGTGGCCGGTGAAGTCGCCGAGCAGCACATGCATGCCACCCGAAGGTTTGTAGGCAGCCAGCAACAGGTCGCCGTTGAACAGGGCGTAGGGCGATTGCAGGTAACGGATGTTCGGGGCACTCAGGCAGCCGGAGTGGGCCACCTTGTCGAATACCGCCTTGGCCACGCGCTGCTCGGTGAGCAGGTGCTCGTTATGCCGGGCGATCAGGTCGCGCTGCTGCAGCACGGTGTCCTGCAGCCGGCGCAGGCGGTCCAGGGCCTTGATCTTGGCTTCCAGGATCACCCGGTTGTAGGGCTTGGCGAGGAAGTCGTCGCCGCCCGCTTCCAGGCAGCGCACCAGGGCCTCGTTCTCGGTGAGCGAGGTGAGGAAGATGATCGGCACCAGGGACTCGCCCGCCAGCTGTTTGATCCGGCGCGCCGCCTCGAAGCCGTCCATCACCGGCATCAGGGCATCCATGAGCACCAGTTGCGGCTGCTCCTCCTGGAACAGCGCCACGGCCTCACGACCATTGGCGGCGGTCAGGGCGCGATGGCCCTGGCGGTTGACGATGGTGGAGAGCAGCAGCCTGTCCGCCGCGTTGTCCTCGGCAATCAGGATCGTCAGCGGCGCGGGCATGGCGATTGGCCTCAGGCGATCTGGAACAGTTGTTCGAAGTTGGAGATGGCGAGGAT
Organism: Pseudomonas sp. BN417; assembly: GCF_029871205.1. Classification (GTDB taxonomy): domain Bacteria; phylum Pseudomonadota; class Gammaproteobacteria; order Pseudomonadales; family Pseudomonadaceae; genus Metapseudomonas. The sequence continues at coordinate 16,824 of NZ_SSOJ01000002.1, forward strand.
CTTGCGGACGTCGGGGGTGCAGTTGGCAAGACGTATCTGCGCACGCTCACCGCCGGCGTGGTCACGCAGCAGGAGCAGCATGCCGAGGGCGGAGCTGTCGAGATAGGTGGTGCCCCGCAGGTCCACGACGTAGCGCTTGGGCGTGATATTGACGCGCTCGTAGGCGTCGCGGAATTCCTGGTGGGCGCCGAAATCGAAACGTCCCTGAATGTAGATGATCAGCTCCTGCCCATCGTCGGAGGGCATCGAGGTGATGGCCATGCAAAGCTCCTTGTTCAAGTGCGGAATACGCGTGGAGAAGATTTAGCACCCGCATCCGGGCAGGGCAACTGGAAAGCGGTGTCAGGGGAGAATTTATGGTTCTGAGCAAAGGGTCCGACGAACCCTGCAGGAGCGAATTCATTCGCGATGCAGGCCGCAGGCCTGCCCTGCCCCCCCGAGTTTGCGCAGGGTGCGCTGCGCGCACCGATAGCTTCGTGCCGCTGGCCTGGTGCGCACGGCGCACCCTACGGCGCCAGTCTATTCGTGGCTTCTCACCGGCAGGCGCTGGACCAGCTCATCCAGCAGTTTCTGCTCGCGCTTGTCGTCCGCGGCGCGGGCTTCGTCGAGGTAGCGCTGCACCAGCTTGCGCAGGCCCTCCAGCCGCGCGTAGCGCTGCTGCCAGGCGGCGCGGGCCTTGTCCAGGTTGTCGCGATGCCATTTGACGCTCTGCAGCTGTTGGCCGATGGCGGATTCCAGCTGCGACAGGAAGCGCTGGTAGTTCATCAGCCACTGGCCGGAGACGCCGCGCCGCCCTTCTTCGAGCCATTGCTGCTGATAATCGGCGCGGTAGCGCTCCAGTTCGCCGAGCTTCACCTCCGCCTGGCTCAGCTGGCCCTGGCAACGGCCAAGCATGCGCGCGGCTTCGCGCTCGTCGCGCTCGGCCATTTCCACCACCGGCGCCAGGCGCGCCGCGCGACTGCGGGACATGCGCTATCAGCCCGGGATGCCGAGGCTGGCGGCCAGCCGCTGACTGCTCTGGGCCAGGCCCTCGCTCTCGTCCAGGGCCTGGCGCAGGAATGCCGCCATCGCCGGCTGGCGGGCAATGGCCAGGTCGGTGTCGGGATCGCCACCGGCGACATAGGCGCCGACGCTGATCAGGTCGCGGCTCTGCTGGTAACGCGACCAGAGCTGCTTGAAGCGCTGGGCCCGCTTCATGTGCTCGGGGCTCACCACCTGAGGCATCACGCGGCTGATGGAAGCCTCGATGTCGATGGCCGGGTAGTGCCCCTCCTCGGCCAGGCGGCGGGACAGCACGAAGTGGCCGTCGAGCACACCGCGCGCGGAGTCGGCGATGGGGTCCTGCTGGTCGTCGCCTTCGGAGAGCACGGTGTAGAAGGCCGTGATGGAACCCCCGCCCTGCTCGGCGTTGCCGGCGCGCTCCACCAGCTTCGGCAACTTGGCGAAGACCGAGGGCGGATAACCCTTGGTGGCCGGCGGCTCGCCGATGGCCAGGGCGATCTCCCGCTGGGCCTGGGCGAAACGGGTCAGGGAATCCATCAGCAGGAGGACGTTCTTGCCCTTGTCGCGGAAGTACTCGGCGATGCGCGTGCAGTACATGGCCGCACGCAGGCGCATCAGCGGTGCGTCGTCCGCCGGGGACGCCACCACCACCGAACGCTTGATGCCTTCTTCGCCGAGGATATGTTCGATGAACTCCTTCACCTCGCGGCCCCGCTCGCCGATCAGGCCGACGACTATGATCTCGGCTTCGGTAAAGCGGGTCATCATGCCCAGCAACACGCTCTTGCCGACCCCTGTGCCGGCGAACAGGCCCAGGCGCTGGCCGCGCCCCACGGTGAGCAGCGCGTTGATGGAGCGGATGCCCACGTCCAGCGGTTCGTCGATGGGGTGGCGTTTCAGCGGGTTGATGGTGGGACCGTCCATCGGCACCCAGTCCTCGGCCTTCATCCCTCCCTTGCCGTCCAGCGCGCGACCGGCGCCGTCGAGCACCCGGCCGAGCATCGACATCCCCATGGGCAGCCGGCCGGTATCCGGCAACGGCACCACACGGGCACCGGGGGCGATACCGGAAAGGCTGCCCACCGGCATCAGGTAGATCTTGCTGCCGGAAAAGCCCATCACCTCGGCTTCCACCTGCACCGGGTGGTAGCTGTCGTCGTTGATCACCAGGCAGCGGCTGCCCACCGGGGCGCGCAGGCCTTCGGCTTCCAGGGTGAGGCCGACCATGCGCAGCAGGCGGCCCTCGACTATGGGCTGGGACGGCAGTTCGACGACGTCGTTGTAACCCGCCAGGCGCTTGCCGAAGCTGGTGCGCTCAATACGCATGGTCGAGGCTGTCCGGGGAATCCAGGTCCAGTACCAGATCGGCCGACGGTGGGTGGACCTTCTGTTCGCGCTGCTGCTCGAAGAGCTGCTTCATGGCCTGCTGCAGGCGTGTCTCGATGCTGGCGTCGATCCGCGAATGCTCGGTCTCGACCCGGCAGCCGCCCGGCTCCAGGGATTCGTCCTCGAGGATGCGCCAGCTCTCTCCGTGGCGTTCGCGCAGTGCCTTGACCAGCTCGAAGTCCTGCGGGTTGATGTGGATGCGCACATTGTTCGCACCCATGGGCAGCAATTTCAGGGCTTCGCGCAGCACATGGCGGATCTGGCTGGAATCCAGGCGCAACTCGCGTTGGATCACCTTGCGGGTGATCAGGCTGGTGAGGTGCACGAGAGATTCTTCGATCTGCCGATCCTGCTCGGCGATGGGTTCCAGCAGTTGGCCCATCAGCCGTTCCAGCTGCGCCAGGCGCGCCTGGGTAGCGGCCTCGGCCTCCTGCCGGGCCTTGATCTGGCCGGCGTGGAAGCCGTCGCGCTCGCCGGTGGCGAAGCCTTCGTTGTAGGCGTCCTGGCGGATGGCCTCCAGCTCGTCCAGCGTCAGCGGCTTGACGGCCTCTGGCGGCACTTCCTCGATCTGCGGTTCAGGCTCGGACGCCACCTCGGCGATAGCCTCCTCCGGTTCCACTTCGACGGGCGCGGGGGCGTCCGGGTCGAAGCTGGGCAGGGACCAGAGGTCGAAGAGTTTGGCGTCCTTGGCGCGGATCAGTTCGCTTGCCGATTCCTTGCTGGCCATGGATACCACCTCAGATCATTTCTTCGCCGCCCTTGCCGCCGAGGACGATTTCCCCGGCTTCGGCCATACGGCGGGCGATGGTGAGGATTTCCTTCTGCGCCGACTCCACGTCGCTGACGCGCACCGGGCCCCTGGCCTCCAGGTCGTCGCGCAACAGCTCGGCGGCACGCTTGGACATGTTCTTGAAGACCTTTTCCTTGATGGCCTCGTCCGAGCCCTTCAGGGCCAGCACCAGCACGTCGGAGGAAACCTCCCGCAGCAGCGCCTGGATGCCGCGGTCGTCGACGTCGGCGAGGTTGTCGAAGACGAACATCAGGTCCTCGATCTGGGTGGAAAGGTCTTCGTCCACTTCGCGGATGGAGTCCATCAACTGGCCTTCGACCGAGCTTTCGAGGAAGTTCATGATGTCCGCCGCGCGCTTCACGCCACCCATGCTGGTGCGGGTGGTGCTGGCATTGCCGGCGAACTGCTTCTCGAGGATCAGGTTCAGCTCCTTGAGCGCGGAAGGCTGCACGGTGTTCAGCGAAGACACGCGCAGGACGATGTCCAGGCGCACCTTGTGGTCGAAGTGGCTGAGCACCTCGGCGGCCTGGTCCGGGTCCAGGTAGGCGACCACTATGGCCTGGATCTGCGGGTGCTCGTAGCGGATCACATCGGCCACGGCGCGCGGCTCCATCCACTTCAGGCTGTCCAGCCCGCTGGTGCTGCCGCCCAGGAGGATGCGGTCGATCAGGTTGTTGGCCTTGTCCTCGCCCAGGGCCTGGGTGAGCATCTTGCGGATATAGCCATCGGCGCCGACGCCCAGGCTGGTCTGGTCGCCGACTATCTCGACGAACTCGCCCATCACCTGCTCCACCTGCTCACGGTGAACGTTGCGCATCTGCGCCATGGCCACGCCGACCCGCTGCACTTCCTTGGGCCCCATGTGACGAAGCACCTGGGCGGCATCGGTCTCGCCCAGGGAAAGCAGGAGGATGGCGGCCTTGTCGACCTTGGTCAGCTTGGCGGCGGCGCGGTTCTCACTCATCGGCGTTGATCCATTCTTTGACTACCTGGGCCACACGGCCAGGATCTTCGGCGACCAGGTTCTTGATGGCATTGAGCTGCGCATCATACCCGTCGCTCGGGCTGGGCAGGAGGATGCTTTGCGGCCCGCCGAGGCTGACGCGGTCATCCGACAGCTCGCCGGACAGCCCGCCCATCTCGCCCAGCTCGGCATCACGGCCGCCGGCCAGCTCCTTGCCCTTGCCGGCGCCGCTGATGTTGTTCAGCACCGGGCGCAGCACGCCGAACACCAGGACCAGGATGAAGAGCACACCAAGCACCTGCTTCACCACGTCCCAGAACCAGGGCTGGGTGTAGAAGGGGATGTCGAGCACCTCTTCGCCGCCGTCGGCGATGAAGGGGGTGTTGATCACGCTGACGCTGTCGCCACGGCTGGCATCGAAGCCCACCGAGTCCTGCACCAGGCGGGTGAAGCGGGCGATCTCGTCGGCGGTCCAGGGCACGTGGCTGGTCTCGCCGCTCTGCGGGTCCACGCGGACCTGGTCGTCCAGCACCACGGCGACGGAAAGCCGGCGCAGGCGGCCCTGCTGCTGCTTGGTGTAACTGATGGAACGGTCCAGTTCGTAGTTGCGGGTGGACTGGTCGCGCTTGTCGGTGGGGTAC
>NZ_SSOJ01000005.1 GCF_029871205.1 Pseudomonas sp. BN417
GGCCTTCACCTTCACCGGCGTGCAGATCACCTGGATGCTGATCGGCTACGGCTTCGTCGCCGCGGTACTGCCGGTGTGGCTGATCCTGGCGCCGCGCGACTACCTGTCGACCTTCCTCAAGATCGGCACCATAGTCGGCCTCGCCATCGGCATCCTGATCCTCGCCCCCGAGCTGAAGATGCCGGCCCTGACCCAGTTCGTCGACGGTACCGGACCGGTGTGGAAGGGCACCCTGTTCCCCTTCCTGTTCATCACCATCGCCTGTGGTGCGGTGTCCGGCTTCCACGCGCTGATCTCCTCGGGCACCACGCCCAAGCTGCTGGCCAACGAAACTCACGCCCGCTACATCGGTTACGGCGGCATGCTGATGGAGTCCTTCGTCGCCATCATGGCCATGGTCGCCGCCTCGGTGATCGAGCCGGGTGTGTACTTCGCCATGAACAGCCCGCCCGCGCTGGTGGGCACCGACGTCAATGCGGTTGCCGCCACCGTCAGCAGCTGGGGTTTCGCCGTCACTCCGGAAGTGCTGCAGCAGACCGCCAACGACATCGGCGAGCACAGCATCCTGGCCCGTGCCGGCGGTGCGCCGACCCTGGCCGTGGGCATCGCGCAGATCCTCCACCAGGTGCTGCCGGGTGAGAACACCATGGCCTTCTGGTACCACTTCGCGATCCTCTTCGAGGCGCTGTTCATCCTCACC
>NZ_SSOJ01000006.1 GCF_029871205.1 Pseudomonas sp. BN417
CGACACCGTGGCCTCCACCGCCGGCCTGGCCAACCTGGGCAATGTGCGCAGCGCCAGCACCCCCGGCCTCCAGCTCTACCTGGCACCCGACCACTTCCCGACCGTGGTGCACCTGGTGGCACGCGACGAATACCGTGCCAACTTCGCCCTCAACAGCACCGCGCCCGAGCACCGTGAGCTGGTCTTGCCCGGGGCCCACGCTGACCTGGGCGGCGGTTACCTGGCCGAAGCCGAGGAGTGCCTGCTGGTCAGCCCCATGCAGGCCCTAGAAGTGCCGCGCCACACTCCGGTGGAGCACACCAGCATCTACCGTGATGCCAAGCAGGCCCGGGACGCCTGGTTGGCCAAGGGCTGGCCGGCGGAACTGCTGAGCATCGTCACCCCCGAAGCCCGGCCCGTGCTGCCCGAGCCGACGGACCGCCTGGCCCCACCGCGCAAGCGGGTCTATGCCGCCCTGCAACTGAAACGCCCAGTGCGAGGTGAACTGTCGCGGGTCTACCTGCGACTGATGCATCAGTTGGCCCGGCAGAAAGGCGTCGCGTTCAACGACATATCGAGAGAACCGCCCTATCTCCTGCCAACGGTGCTACAACCGCTCTCCGATCGTTTTCTGGCAGGCGACTACAGCATCAGCCCCGTCGAAGCGCGATTTCTGCAACTGCACTACGTCCATTGCTCTGCCCACTGGAATCCACCCGCGCGCCTGCAAGGTCAGACACCCCGAACGGGAGTTGCCTTGACC